>NZ_JBAWKM010000003.1:0-247344 GCF_037095675.1 Pseudomonas sp. CCNWLW23
CATTAAGAGAGGCGGAGCCAGCGTGCCTTGAAAATTTGCCGGGCTGCTAAACCCGATCACTGAACATTCAGCGACCGGACCACGATAGAACTCGACCCCAAAGCGCACAAGCCGGCGGATTCTGGCTTGGCTGTAGGCAATGGCGCAAGGATTTGTAGCCTTGAGACCGTGTCAGCAGGTGTCTTTTAAACAGCTTCGTTTAAATCGAAAAAATGCGCCGCATTCGATGGCCTTTTCGCGAGCAGGCTCGCTCCCACAGCGGCCGTATTCCAAATGTCCGATTGGGAATGCATTTCAAACGGTGGGAGCGAGCCTGCTCGCGAAGGGGTTAGCCCAATCAGCCGATAATCCCAAGTAAAACCGCTCTATTTCATTCCCTGGCAAAAGTTGGAAAGCTTCTTGCAATAGCCGCCCTGCGCCCGTTCGGGGCGTCAAAAGTTTGCTTTAAAGGAACGGGGAAAACCGGTGGATCGCACTCAGTTATTCAATACAGCACGCACCAACGTTGCCGACCTCAGTCGAGGCAATCTGGGCGTGCCGTTGTTGCTGCTGGTCATGCTGGCGATGATGATGTTGCCAGTACCGCCGTTCCTGCTCGACGTCTTCTTTACCTTCAACATCGCTCTGTCGATCGTCGTCCTGCTGGTCTGCGTGTATGCGCTGCGGCCGCTGGATTTCGCGGTGTTCCCGACCATTCTGCTGGTGGCGACGCTGCTGCGGCTGGCCTTGAACGTGGCGTCGACGCGGGTGGTGATGCTCCACGGTCAGGACGGCCACGCCGCTGCCGGTAAGGTGATTCAGGCCTTCGGTGAGGTGGTGATCGGCGGTAACTACGTGGTCGGTATCGTGGTCTTCGCGATCCTCATGATCATCAACTTCGTCGTGGTGACCAAGGGTGCCGGGCGGATTTCCGAGGTGAGCGCGCGTTTCACCCTCGATGCGATGCCCGGCAAACAAATGGCGATCGACGCCGACCTCAACGCCGGTCTGATCGACCAGAATCAAGCCAAGTCGCGCCGTCAGGAAGTCGCCCAGGAGGCGGAGTTCTACGGTTCGATGGACGGTGCGAGCAAGTTCGTCCGCGGTGACGCCATCGCCGGCCTGCTGATTCTGTTCATCAACCTCATCGGCGGTATGGCGGTCGGTATCTTCCAGCACGGCATGAGCTTCGGCGATGCCGGCAAGGTTTACGCTTTGTTGACTATCGGTGACGGTTTGGTGGCGCAATTGCCATCACTGTTGTTATCGACAGCGGCGGCGATCATGGTGACCCGTGCCTCCGGCTCGGAAGACATGGGCAAGCAGATCAACCGCCAGATGTTCGCCTCGCCGAAAGCGCTGGCCGTGGCCGCTGGTTTGATGGCGGTGATGGGCCTGGTGCCGGGCATGCCGCACTTCTCCTTCCTGAGCATGGCGGCGCTGGCCGCAGGCGGCGCGTACCTGTTCTGGAAAAAGCAGAATGTCGCCAAGGTCGTGGCGCTGGAAGAGGTCAAGCGTCAGCAGGAACTGCTGCCGTCGCCGGCCCGCGCCATGGAAACCAAGGAGCTGGGCTGGGACGACGTGACGCCGATCGACATGATCGGCCTGGAAGTCGGCTATCGCCTGATCCCGTTGGTGGACCGCAATCAGGGTGGGCAATTGCTTGCGCGGATCAAGGGCGTGCGCAAGAAGCTCTCGCAGGATCTGGGCTTCCTGATGCCGACCGTGCACATCCGCGACAACCTCGATCTGGCGCCGAGCGCGTATCGCTTGACGCTGATGGGCGTGATCCTCGCCGAGGCCGAGATCTACCCGGATCGCGAACTGGCGATCAACCCCGGCCAGGTGTACGGCTCGCTCAACGGTATCAACGCCAAAGATCCGGCTTTCGGCCTGGAGGCGGTGTGGATCGAAATCAGCCAGCGCGCCCAGGCGCAATCGCTCGGCTACACCGTGGTCGACGCCAGCACCGTGGTCGCCACGCACTTGAACCAGATTCTGTACAAGCACTCCAGTGAGCTGATCGGCCACGAGGAAGTGCAGCAACTCATGCAATTGCTGGCCAAGAGCTCGCCGAAACTGGCGGAAGAGCTGGTGCCGGGCGTGGTTTCGCTGTCGCAGTTGCTCAAAGTTCTGCAAGCGCTGCTCGCTGAGCACGTGCCGGTGCGTGACATCCGCAGCATCGCCGAGGCGATCGCGAACAACGCTGCCAAGAGTCAAGATACCGCCGCGCTGGTCGCCGCTGTGCGGGTCGGCGTATCCCGTGCAATCGTCCAAAGCATTGTAGGCACTGAGTCCGAGCTGCCTGTAATCACATTGGAACCAAGGTTGGAACAGATATTGCTCAACAGTCTGCAGAAGGCAGGACAAGGCTCGGAAGAGGGCGTTCTGCTGGAGCCGAGCATGGCCGAGAAGCTGCAGCGTTCGTTGATCGAAGCGGCCCAGCGTCAGGAAATGCAAGGCCAACCGGTGATCCTGCTGGTGGCAGGCCCGATTCGCGCGATGCTCTCGCGCTTCGGTCGCCTCGCAGTGCCAGGCCTGCATGTACTGGCCTACCAGGAAGTACCGGACAACAAGCAAGTGACCATCGTTGCGACAGTAGGGCCCAACGGCTGAGGTAGTGGTTTATGCAAGTTAAGCGTTTTTTCGCCGCCGATATGCGTCAGGCCATGAAGCTGGTTCGCGATGAGCTGGGCGCTGATGCCGCCATCATCGGCAACCGCCGCATTGCCGGCGGCGTCGAGTTGACGGCGGCTCTGGATTACAAATTGTCGGCGCTGGCGCCACGGGTTCCGAACATGGAACTCGAAGACGAGCTGCGCAAGACCCAGTCGCGCATCGTCACCGCCCAGGCCGAGCTGAGCCTGCGTGGCGAAGCCGACGGCAACACCAATCAGCAATTGTTTGCCGGGCTGCCATTGACCGCAGGCCTGCCGCTGACCGCTGCCGAGCCGCTGAGCGAGCCGACCTACGCCGCACCGACGCGTCCGGCCGCAGCACCTGCGCAGGCCTCGGCGGGTGTCGATCCGCGTGCGCTGGATTCGATGCGTTTTGAATTGAACAGCCTGCGCGAGCTGATGGAAGTTCAGCTCGGCACCCTGGCCTGGAATCAGCTGCAAGGCAGCCGTCCGGCCCAGGCCAATCTGTATCGCCGTCTGCAGCGCATCGGCCTGTCCGGCCCGCTGTCGCGCGATCTGCTGGCGATGATCACCGATATCGAAGAACCCCGTCAGGCCTGGCGCATGCTGCTGGCGCACCTGGCGCGGATGATTGCCGTACCGGAAGTCGAGCCGCTGGAAGAGGGCGGTGTGATTGCCATGGTCGGCCCCGCCGGCATGGGCAAGACCACCACGCTGGCCAAGCTCGCCGCGCGTTACGTGCTCAAGTACGGCGCGCAGAACGTTGCACTGGTGAGCATGGACAGCTTCCGCATCGGCGCGCAGGAACAACTGAAAACCCTCGGGCGCATCCTCAACGTGCCGGTGACGCACGTCGATCCGGGCCAGTCGCTGGTGCAGGCATTGGATCCACTGCTACGCAAACGCGTGGTTTTGATCGATACTGCCGGGCTGCAAGCCAGTGATCCGGCGTTGCGCATGCAGCTTGAGAGCCTGGCCGGGCGTGGCATTCGCTCAAAAAATTATCTGGTCCTGGCAACCACCAGCCAGAAACAGGTTCTAACCGCCGCTTATCACAGTTACAAGCGTTGCGGGCTGGCCGGCTGCATCCTGACTAAACTGGATGAAACGGCCAGTCTCGGCGAAGTGTTGAGCCTGGCGATCAGTCATGAATTGCCGGTCGCGTATCTGACCGATGGCCCACGGATTCCGGATGATTTGCATCTGCCGCGTCGTCATCAGCTGGTCAGCCGCGCCGTCAGCGTGCAAATGCAGGAAGAACCCAGCGAAGAAGCCATGGCTGACATGTTCGCTGATATCTATCACAGCCCGACCAAGCAGGTTGGCTGAGGTAATCATGAACAGTTTTTGTACCTACATCGATGGTCTGCCACGCATTGTTCCGATCAGGAACGCGCAGCCAGTAATGTGGCCTCCGTCTATGCAAGACAAGGTAAAGAAATAACATGGGCAGCATGCATCCCGTACAGGTGATCGCGGTGACCGGCGGCAAAGGTGGCGTCGGCAAGACTAACGTGTCAGTGAACTTGTCGCTGGCGCTGGCAGAGCTTGGCCGTCGGGTCATGCTGCTGGACGCCGACCTGGGCCTGGCTAACGTCGACGTTCTGCTGGGGCTGACACCCAAGCGCACACTGGCCGACGTCATCGAAGGCCGTTGCGAACTGCGCGACGTGCTGTTGCAAGGCCCGGGCGGGATTCGCATCGTGCCGGCGGCCTCCGGCACGCAGAGCATGGTGCACCTGAGCCCGGCGCAACACGCCGGCCTGATCCAGGCGTTCAGCGACATCGGCGACAATCTCGACGTGCTGGTGATCGACACCGCTGCGGGTATTGGTGACTCGGTAGTCAGTTTCGTTCGTGCCGCCCAGGAAGTGTTGCTGGTGGTCTGCGACGAGCCGACTTCGATCACCGACGCTTACGCGCTGATCAAGTTGCTCAACCGCGACTACGGCATGAACCGCTTCCGCGTGCTGGCCAACATGGCGCAGAGCCCGCAGGAAGGGCGCAACCTGTTCGCCAAGTTGACCAAGGTCACGGATCGCTTCCTCGACGTCGCCCTACAATACGTCGGCGCCGTGCCGTACGACGAAAGCGTGCGCAAGGCAGTGCAGAAGCAGCGCGCCGTCTACGAAGCCTTTCCCCGTTCCAAGTGCGCGCTGGCCTTCAAGGCCATCGCCCAGAAGGTCGACACCTGGCCGCTGCCGGCCAACCCGCGCGGGCATCTGGAATTTTTCGTCGAGCGTCTCGTGCAGCAAACCGCAGGGCCTGTGATATGACCGCCAGTGGCATGAATCTTTACAAAAAGTCGGCGCGTGACGCGCAATACGAATTGATCGAGCGCTACGCGCCGCTGGTCAAGCGCATTGCCTATCACTTGCTGGCGCGCCTGCCGGCCAGCGTGCAGGTCGAAGACCTGATCCAGGCCGGGATGATCGGTTTGCTCGAAGTCTCGACCAAATACGACGCCAGCAAAGGCGCCAGTTTCGAAACGTACGCGGGCATTCGAATCCGCGGCGCGATGCTCGATGAAGTGCGCAAAGGGGATTGGGCGCCACGCTCGGTTCACCGTAATACCAGGATGGTCAGCGACGCGATTCGCTCGATTGAAGCTAAAACCGGCCGTGACGCTAAAGATCACGAGGTTGCGGCCGAACTCCAATTGAGTCTCGACGATTACTACGGGATTCTGAATGACACCTTGGGCAGTCGCCTGTTCAGTTTCGACGACCTGTTGCAGGACGGCGAACACGAAGGGCTGCACGAGGATGGCGCGAGTGCTCATATGGAGCCGTCACGCGATCTGGAAGATGAACGCTTCCAGGCGGCGCTGGCGGACGCGATTGCCAATTTGCCGGAGCGTGAGCGACTGGTGTTGGCGCTGTACTACGACGAAGAGCTGAACCTCAAGGAAATCGGTGAAGTCCTTGGCGTCAGTGAATCGCGGGTCAGCCAGTTACACAGCCAGTGCGCGGCCCGTCTGCGGGGGCGTTTGGGGGAGTGGCGAGCGCGCTGAAGGCAGTGTGGGGACACTGCGAAACGAGGCTGGTGCGGTGATGAACGGCGCCGGTCTCGATCCGTTGTGCTCCAGACAAACTTTAAGTGCTGCGCCGATTGATTGAAGTGGCGCGTCCAGGTGCTGGGCGCGTTTAAGACTGCTTGGAGGTCGAATTGAACAAAGACATGAAAATCCTCATCGTTGATGACTTCTCAACGATGCGGCGGATCATCAAGAACCTGCTGCGCGATCTTGGGTTCACCAACACCGTCGAGGCCGACGATGGCACCACTGCCATTCCGGTGCTCAACAGCGGCAGCATCGACTTTCTGGTAACGGACTGGAACATGCCGGGCATGACCGGTATCGACCTGCTGCGTCACGTGCGCGCCGATGAAAAACTCAAGCACCTCCCGGTGTTGATGGTGACTGCTGAAGCCAAGCGCGAGCAGATCATCGAGGCCGCCCAGGCCGGTGTGAACGGTTACGTGGTCAAACCTTTCACGGCTCAAGCGTTGAAAGACAAAATCGAGAAGATTTTCGAACGCATCGGCTGATGAATGCGCGGGGGAGCTATGGAGCATAACGAATCATCACAGGGCGATTTCGAATCGACCCTGAAAAAACACGCGGTCGAACTGGTCGAGAGCCTTGAAAAAGGCAAGTTCGGCGACGCGGTGCAACTGATCCATGAGCTCAATCAGACCCGTGACCGCGGCCTGTATCAGGAAGTGGGCAAGCTCACACGTGAACTGCACAGTGCGATCGTCAATTTCCAGATCGATCCGCACATGCCGCAGGCCGAGGAAGTGTCGCAAATCACCGACGCCACCGAACGCCTGGGCTATGTGGTCAAGCTGACGGAAGCCGCGGCCAACCGCACCATGGATCTGGTGGAAAGCGCCACACCGGTGGTCAACAGTCTGGCTGATGAAGCGCAGACGTTGAGCGCCGATTGGGGCCGCTTCATGCGTCGCGAGGTCGGGGCTGAAGAGTTCCGCGAACTGGCGCGCCGGGTCGACGGTTTTCTGTCACGCAGCAGCACGGACAACCGTGCGGTGTCGAGCAACCTCAACGACATCCTGCTGGCTCAGGATTACCAGGACCTCACAGGTCAAGTGATCAAGCGTGTGACCCAACTGGTCACCGAAGTCGAAAGCAATCTGCTCAAACTCGTGCTCATGGCCAGTCAGGTCGACCGCTTTGCGGGCATCGAACATGACCGCGCCGCAATGCTTGCTGAAAAAGATCCACAAAAACATCTCTCGCAGGGTGAAGGTCCGCAGATTCATGCCGATAAACGAGAAGACGTTGTGTCCGGTCAGGACGATGTGGACGATTTGTTATCCAGCCTTGGATTCTAGAGTTTCGGAATTCGGGTTTTTTGGGTTTTTAGACCTGTAGGAGCACCCCATTAATGAGCTTCGGCGCCGATGAAGAGATCCTTCAGGATTTCCTGGTTGAGGCCGGCGAGATTCTTGAGCAACTGTCCGAACAACTGGTCGAGCTGGAAAGCCGCCCGGATGATGCAGATCTGCTCAATGCAATTTTTCGCGGTTTCCACACTGTAAAAGGGGGCGCCGGCTTCCTTCAGCTCAATGAGCTGGTGGAGTGCTGTCACATCGCCGAAAACGTGTTCGACATCCTGCGCAAGGGTGAGCGTCGCGTTGATGCAGAACTGATGGACGTGGTGCTCGAAGCACTGGACGCGGTGAACAGCATGTTCAGCGAAGTCCGTGAACGTGCACCGATCACCGCTGCCACGCCGGAACTGCTGGCCGCGCTGGCGCGTCTGGCCGAACCGCAATCGGCGGATGAAGCCGTTGCCGCGCCAGTGGAAGTGGTGGAAGAACCGGTCGCCGAAAGCGCATCGGACGACATCACCGATAACGAATTCGAACAACTGCTGGACTCGCTGAATGCCGTCAAGGCCCAGGCCGAGGCCCCGGCCGCTGCCGTGGCGCCCGCGCAGGTTGCCGACACGGCGGCCAGCGATGAAATCACCGACGCCGAATTTGAATCGCTGCTCGATCAACTGCATGGCAAAGGCCAGTTTGCTGTGGATGCGGTCGCTCCGGCGGCACCAGCAGCGCCGGCTGCTCCGGCCGCGCCTGCTGCGGGCGACAGCTCGGACATCACCGACGACGAATTCGAAGCCTTGCTCGATCAGTTGCACGGCAAGGGCAACTTCGCCGTTGACGCGCTGGAATCGGCCATCGCTTCGGCGCCGGCAGCACCTGCTGCACCGGCAGCCGCTGCGGCCGGCAGTGACCTGATCAGCGATCACGAATTCGAATCGCTGCTCGACGAATTGCACGGCAAAGGCAAGTTTGACGCCAGCGCTGCGACTGCCGGCTCTGCGTCGAGCGTCGCCACGCCAGCGGCGAAAGCTCCGGCTGCCGCTGCTGCGCCGAAACCTGCCGCCAAGCCTGAACCGAAAGCTGAGGCGCCGAAACCGGCCGCTGCTGCTGCACCGGCTCCGGCCCGTGCCCCAGCCGCTGCACCGGTGGAAAAACCGGCCAGCGAAGCGGAAACCACTGTGCGCGTCGATACCGCGCGGCTCGACGAGATCATGAACATGGTCGGCGAGCTGGTGCTGGTGCGTAACCGTCTGGTGCGCCTGGGCCTTAACAGCGGCGACGAAGCCATGTCCAAGGCCGTGTCGAACCTCGACGTGGTCACCGCTGACCTGCAGACCGCCGTGATGAAAACGCGGATGCAGCCGATCAAGAAGGTCTTCGGGCGCTTCCCGCGTCTGGTTCGCGACCTCGCACGTCAGCTCAAGAAAGAAATCAACCTGGAACTGGTGGGTGAAGAAACCGACCTCGACAAAAACCTTGTCGAGGCTCTGGCCGACCCGCTGGTCCACTTGGTGCGCAACGCCGTTGACCATGGCATCGAATCGCCGGAAGAACGCGAAGCATCGGGCAAGGCTCGTGGCGGTCGCGTGGTGCTGGCGGCCGAGCAGGAAGGCGACCATATCCTGCTGTCGATCTCCGACGATGGCAAAGGCATGGACCCGAACGTCCTGCGTTCGATCGCGGTAAAACGCGGTGTGATGGACAAGGACGCGGCCGATCGCCTGAGCGATACCGAGTGCTACAACCTGATCTTCGCCCCGGGTTTCTCGACCAAGACCGAGATCTCCGACGTGTCCGGCCGTGGTGTCGGCATGGACGTGGTGAAGACCAAGATTTCCCAGCTCAACGGTTCGATCAACATCTACTCGACCAAGGGCCAGGGCTCGAAGATCGTCATCAAGGTGCCTTTGACCCTGGCGATCATGCCGACGCTGATGGTCATGCTCGGCAATCAGGCGTTCGCGTTCCCGCTGGTCAACGTCAACGAAATCTTCCACCTCGACCTGTCGACCACCAACGTCGTCGACGGTCAGGAAGTGGTGATCGTGCGCGACAAGGCGCTGCCATTGTTCTACCTCAAGCGCTGGCTGGTCAGCTCCGCTGCTCACGAAGAGCAGCGCGAAGGCCATGTGGTGATTCTTTCGGTGGGCACACAGCGGATCGGCTTCGTCGTCGATCAACTGGTCGGCCAGGAAGAAGTGGTCATCAAGCCATTGGGCAAAATGCTCCAGGGAACTCCGGGCATGTCCGGCGCCACCATCACCGGTGACGGCCGCATTGCGCTGATTCTCGATGTTCCAAGCATGCTCAAGCGTTACGCCACAAAGCGTATTTGAATCCGGGGCGGCGGCGCGTTGACGCGCCGCTGCACCTAATGGAGTGTTTATGGCAGTCAAAGTCCTGGTGGTGGACGATTCGGGTTTTTTCCGCCGCCGCGTCTCGGAAATTCTTTCGGCGGATCCGAGCATCCAGGTGGTCGGCACGGCCACCAACGGTAAAGAGGCGATCGATCAGGCCATGGCCCTCAAGCCTGACGTGATCACCATGGACTACGAGATGCCGATGATGGACGGCATCACGGCAGTGCGGCACATCATGCAGCGCTGCCCGACCCCGGTGTTGATGTTCTCCTCGCTGACCCACGAAGGCGCGCGGGTAACCCTCGATGCGCTGGACGCCGGCGCGGTGGATTTCCTGCCGAAGAATTTCGAAGACATCTCGCGCAACCCCGAGAAGGTCAAGCAACTGCTGTGCGAGAAAGTCCACAGCATCTCGCGCAGCAATCGTCGTTTCAGTGCCTACAGCGCGCCGGCTCCCGCCGCTGCGCCAGCGCCGACGCCTGCTCCGGCAGCGTCGAGCTACGGCAGCCACACGAGCCACAGCAGCCCTGTCCCGGCACGTCCGGCGCCTGCGCCAGCGCCTGCTCGCGCATCCGCTGCCAGCGCTTCGTCGCCAGCACCGAAACGCAAAGCCTACAAACTGGTAGCCATCGGTACTTCGACTGGCGGCCCGGTTGCGCTGCAACGCGTACTGACGCAGTTGCCGGCGAACTTCCCGGCGCCGATCGTGTTGATCCAGCACATGCCGGCGGCGTTCACCAAAGCGTTTGCCGAACGTCTCGACAAACTCTGCCGCATCAGCGTCAAGGAAGCCGAGGATGGCGACATCCTGCGTCCGGGCCTGGCGCTGCTGGCGCCGGGTGGCAAGCAGATGATGATCGACGGCCGTGGCGCGGTGAAGATTTTGCCGGGTGACGAACGTCTGAATTACAAGCCGTGCGTGGACATCACTTTCGGTTCTGCAGCCAAGTCCTACGGCGACAAAGTTCTGGCAGTGGTGCTGACCGGCATGGGCGCCGACGGCCGCGAAGGCGCGCGTCTGCTCAAGCAGGGCGGCAGTTCGGTGTGGGCGCAGGACGAAGCAAGCTGCGTGATCTACGGCATGCCGATGGCCATCGTCAAAGCCGATCTGGCTGACGCCGTGTACGGTCTGGACGACATCGGCAAGCACATCGTCGAGGCGTGTATCTGATGGATGTTCTCAGCCTTATCGGCCTCATCATGGCGTTCGTCGCCATCATCGGCGGCAACTACCTTGAAGGCGGTCACCTCGGCGCGCTGGCCAACGGCCCGGCGGCGCTGATCGTACTGGGCGGCACGGTCGGTGCTGCGCTGCTGCAATCGCCGATGAGCGCGTTCAAGCGCGCTATGCAGATTCTCGGCTGGATCTTCTTTCCGCCGCGTGTCGACCTGGCCGGCGGCATCGACCGCGTGGTCAATTGGAGCCTGACGGCGCGCAAGGAAGGCTTGCTTGGCCTCGAAGGCGTGGCCGACGCCGAACCTGACAGCTACTCGCGCAAAGGTCTGCAACTGCTGGTCGACGGCGCCGAGCCGGAGGCGATTCGCAGCATTCTCGAAGTGGATTTCTACACTCAGGAATCCCGCGATATCGAAGCGGCCAAAGTGTTCGAAAGCATGGGCGGCTACGCGCCGACCATCGGCATCATCGGTGCGGTGATGGGCCTGATTCACGTGATGGGCAACCTCGCTGATCCGTCGCAACTGGGTAACGGCATTGCCGTGGCGTTCGTCGCGACCATCTACGGCGTGGCCAGTGCCAACCTGATCCTCTTGCCGGTCGCGGCCAAGCTCAAGTCCATCGCGTTGCGGCAGTCGCGTTATCGCGAAATGTTGCTGGAAGGAATTCTGTCGATCGCCGAAGGTGAAAACCCTCGTTCCATTGAGTTGAAGCTGCAAGGCTTCATGGATTAAGGGAATAACCTCATGGCTCGTCGTCGCCACCAGGAAGAACACGTCAATCACGAGCGCTGGCTCGTGTCCTACGCGGATTTCATCACTTTGCTGTTCGCGTTTTTCGTGGTGATGTACTCGATCTCGTCGATCAACGAAGGCAAGTACAAAGTCATTTCCGAAGCGCTGATCGGCGTGTTTACCGACTCCGATCGCTCGCTCAAACCGATTCCGATCGGCGACGAACGACCGAAAACCGTGACCCCGGCCAAGCCGCTGGTCAAGGATGCCGAGCAGGTCGACGCCGGTATTTCCGGGGCCAGCGACCCGCTGAAAAGCATCGCCGATGACATCAGCGCCGCCTTCGGTGATTTGATCAGCTCCAACCAGATGACCGTGCGCGGCAACGAGTTGTGGGTCGAGATCGAGCTCAATTCCAGCCTGTTGTTTGGCAGCGGCGACGCCATGCCGAGCGACATCGCGTTCAACATCATCGACAAGGTCGCGGCGATCCTCAAACCGTTCGACAACCCGATCCACGTCGAAGGCTTCACCGACGATCAACCGATCCGCACCGCGCAGTACCCGACCAACTGGGAACTGTCCTCGGCGCGTTCGGCGAGCATCGTGCGCATGCTCGCCATGCAGGGCGTAAACCCTGGGCGACTGGCATCGGTAGGCTACGGCGAATTCCAGCCAGTGGCCAACAATGCCACGGTCGAAGGCCGGGCGAAGAACCGTCGAGTGGTGCTGGTGGTGTCGCGCAATCTCGATGTGCGCCGCAGCCTCACCGGCACCGGAACCGCCAATGCGCAACCGGATGCGGCGTTGAAGCGCGCTGGCACACAAACTGCACCGACCCCGGTCAAGACGCCGGGACGCGAGAGTGCCGTCAATTCTCCGTCGCCCGCATTAACACGCTGAAGCATGTCTCGGCCAATCAACCTGGCCGGGAGGAACGAACTGAATGAGAGTCTGGGCAGTCGCCAATCAAAAGGGTGGTGTCGGTAAAACCACATCCTCCATCGCTCTAGCCGGGTTGCTGGCCGAGGCGGGCAAGCGCGTGGTTGTGGTCGATCTCGATCCGCACGGCTCGATGACCAGCTATTTCGGCTACGACCCCGACAGCCTGGAACACAGCAACTACGACCTGTTTCTGCACAAGGGCAGCGTGCCGCACGGCCTGCCGGGGCAGTTGCTGTTGTCGACCAGCGACGAACGCATTTCCCTGCTGCCATCGAGCACCGCACTGGCCACCCTTGAGCGCCAGTCGCCGGGGCAGAGTAGCCTGGGTCTGGTGATCGCCAAGAGTCTGGCGCAACTGTGGCAGGACTTCGATTACGCGATCATCGACAGCCCGCCGTTGCTCGGTGTGCTGATGGTCAACGCCCTCGCCGCGAGCCAGCAACTGGTGATCCCGGTACAGACCGAGCACCTCGCCGTGAAAGGTCTGGAGCGCATGGTCAACACCCTGGCGATGATCAATCGTTCGCGCAAACAGCCGTTGCCGTTCAGCATCGTGCCGACGTTGTTCGACCGCCGCACGCAGGCGTCGATGGGCACCTTGCGCGTGCTGCGTGACAAATTCCCCGACGACATCTGGCACGGCTACATCCCGGTCGATACTCGTCTGCGCGACGCCAGCCGGGCGGGCGTCACGCCTTCGCAATTCGACGGCAAGAGCCGTGGCGTGCTGGCCTACCGCGCGCTGCTCAAGCACCTGCTCGCGCAGCAACTTGTTCCGCAGGTGGCCTGAGATGATTTCGATCTGTTTGCCCGAACCCTGTGGGAGCGAGCCTGCTCGCGAAGCAGACAACGCGGTTTCCCTGTCAGGCGCTGATCACCGATGAACCGCCCAGTGAAACTCACGTCACGTCCGCAACAGGCCTTGCAGTCCTATCTGGAAGACCTGCTGCTCGACTTGCCCGAGGACTTGCCTGCGCCGGTCGAAGCGCTGCCGCCAGTCGTCGAACCGGCGCAGCCTGATGTGGTGGAAAGCACCGAGGCCATGGACGAGTTCCAGGCCGCGGTGCTGGAAGAGCAGGCCCGTGACGCGCAGAAATCTGCCGGCCCGGTCGCCGCGCCCGCTGCTGCCCCGGTGGCCAAAGCACCGGTGGCGCTGATCGATGAACCGCGTGCGCCACTGTCGACACTGGCGCCGCTGCTGCAAACACAATTATTGACCGTGCCGGAACCCGAACCGGAGCCAGAACCCGCGCCGCAGATTGCTGAGCCGCAGGTGCTGGTCCCTCCGCTGGTCGAAGTGCACCTGCCGCCGAACAACCCGCCGCCACCGGTCGAGCCCGATGGCCGTCCGGCCTGGGCTGCCGAAGCCTTCGAATGCTTGTTGTTCGATGTTGCCGGGCTGACCCTGGCGGTGCCGCTGGTGTGCCTTGGCTCGATCTATTCGCTGGCCGGCCACGAGCTGACGCCGCTGTTTGGCCAGCCGGAGTGGTTCCTCGGCATTCTGCCGAGCCAGGCCGGCAATCTGAAAGTCTTGGACACCGCGCGTTGGGTCATGCCGGATCGTTACCGCGATGACTTCCGGCAGGGCCTGCAATACGTGATTTCGGTACAAGGTTACGAGTGGGGGCTGGCGGTGCATCAGGTCAGCCGCTCGTTGCGCCTGGACCCGAATGAAATCAAATGGAGAAGTCACCGGGGTCAGCGGCCATGGCTCGCCGGCACCGTGATCGAGCACATGTGTGCATTGCTTGACGTATCCGCACTGGCCGAGTTGATCGCCAGCGGCGGGGCAAAGCACTTGAGTGGCAACAAGCCGCTACATAAACCGACATAGCAGCCGACATAACAATCAGGCGATGGCATTTTCCAGTGCCACCACACAGAACACACACCGCCCGGGGCGGTTTTTTCGAGGGGTCAGGGTATGAGTAGTCAGGCGTCGAATGCAAAAGGTTCTGAAGATCCGATCCTGCAATGGGTGACCTTCAAACTGGATAACGAAACCTATGGCATCAACGTGATGCGCGTGCAGGAAGTGCTGCGCTACACCGAGATCGCGCCGGTACCGGGTGCACCGAGCTACGTGCTGGGCATCATCAACCTGCGCGGCAACGTGGTCACCGTGATCGACACCCGTCAGCGCTTCGGCCTGCACAGCGGCGAGATCAGCGACAACACCCGTATCGTCATCATCGAAGCCGACAAGCAAGTCGTCGGCATCATGGTCGACAGCGTCGCCGAAGTGGTTTACCTGCGTCAGTCGGAAATCGAAACCGCACCGAACGTCGGTAACGAAGAGTCGGCCAAGTTCATCCAGGGCGTGTGCAACAAGAACAACGAACTGCTGATTCTGGTCGAGCTGGACAAGATGATGAGCGAAGAAGAATGGTCGGAACTGGAGAGCATCTGATTTGATTCTCGAGGTTGCGGTAATTGTTCTGTTCCTGTTCTGGGCCGGCACGCTGGCGATGTTCGTCTCGTACATCAAGGCGCAGCGAGTGATCGCTGCACAGCAGGCCCAGGGTGATGCGCTGCGTGATCAGCGCATCAAGGAACTGGCCAAACGCGTCGACGATTACCAGAACGGCAACGTGCGCATGGGCGAGGCCCTGCACGAGTTGCGCGCGGTGGTAAGCCCGTTGCCGGACAAGATCGTTGCCCTGGAACAACGCGACCCGTCGAGCCTGTCATTCGCCCAGGCGGCGAAACTGGTAGGCATGGGCGCCAGCGTCGATGAACTGACTCAGTCGTGCGGGTTGACCCAGGCTGAAGCGGAGTTGATGCGCAAGTTGCACAAGGGCAGCTAGGAGCTTCAGGCTTCGAGCGGCGAATGCTGCGATTTTTTGCTTTCAGGATTGAGATCGTTCCCACGCTCTGCGTGGGAACGCATCCTGGGACGCTCCGCGTTCCGCCTGTGAAATGTGACGCGGAGCGTCACGGGCGGCATTCCCACGCGGAGCGTGGGAACGATCAAATCAAAAGCGCTATTCGCGAGCAGGCTCGCTCCCACATTTGATCACGGTCGAATGTGGGAGCGAGCCTGCTCGCGAAGGCGTCTTTGAAACCTCAATAATCATTCCCGCGTGCGGTGATGTCCTTCTCGACCATCGGCGCGTTCGGGTCCTGTCCCTCGGGGAATTTGCCTTTCAGGTTCCAGGCAAACGCGATGATCTCGGCGATGGTGCGATAGAGCTCTTCGGGGATGCTGTCGCCCAGTTCCATCCGCGCCAGCAGGCGCACCAGTTCAGGGTTCTCGTAGATCGGCACTTCGTAATCGCGGGCAATGCGTAGGATCTCTTCGGCCAGTTCTTCGTCGCCCTTGGCGGTGAGGGTCGGGGCGTGGTTGCCGTCGTATTTGAGGGCGATGGCCTGGCGTGGAGCAGTGGAATCGTTCATGCGGTTTCGTCGACCCAGCGGTGTTCGAGGCGGGTTTGGTTGCCTTGCGGCGGCGTGCCGTGGTGGCAGTCGAGGTCGCCGACGTTGAGCCCGGAATCGAGCAGGCGCTGGCGCAAGGCAAACAGATTGTTCTCGATCAGATCGGCGGTGTACGGCCGCTCGGCCCACAGCTGACTGGACAGGCTGCCGGCGATCAGTTGCGCCTGAATCTGCATCGGCCCGAGCGGTTCCAGATCGAAGGCCAGATCGACGCGCCACAACTGCTGTTTGGCTTCGCGCTCATCGCGGCGTTCGTGTGGCTGCGGCTCGCGCTCCGGCGCTTCTTCACGCTGGAACTTGACCTGCAACGGCACGATGTCTTGCAAATTGCGCATGGGGATTTCCAGCTGCCAGGTGCTGAGCAGGCGGCCATCGTCGGTGACGCCGGTCTGTTCCAGGCTCGACAGCTGATGGCTTTGCAGACGCGACACCGCAGCGGCGGCGAGGCGCAGCAGTTGTTCGAGATCACCTTCGCCTTCGAGTTTCGCCAGCAGTCGTTCGGGCAACGGGAAGCTGCTGGGCACCGGTTTGGCGCTGACCTGGCCGAGGGTGCCGAGGGCGTTCCGGACGAAACTCGGCAGCGCTTGCGCCAGGGTATTGGCGGCGATGATCGCATTGAAATTGGTGTTGCTCGGCAGGCCCGGAGTCAGTTGCGCGATCAGCTTGAGCAGGTCGGCTTTCATGTCCGGGGCGAGAGTCGGGTTTTGTCCGCCGAGCAATTTCGCTTCGAGGAACGCGCCGCTGTTGGCCAAGGCCAGCGCCACGCCTTTGGCGGTGCTCATTTGCTGCAGGTCCGGCAGGCTGGCAAGCAACTTGTCGACCACCGCGCGCAGATCGGCCGAAGTCTGATCGCTGGATGGCGGCAGGCTCTGCAACAACTTCAGCAAGCCATCGAGCGAGCCCTGACGATTTTGCTGACCGAGCAATTGCTGACTGACCGCCAGTTGCTCCTGACGGCTGCTCAGCGGCACGAATTTGAGGGTCTGCGCATCCTGCACCTGCGCCGACAACAGGGTGCCGATGCGCAGCGGTTGCGGGCTGTCGACGGTCAAAGTGCTGCCGCTCAATGCGGTGTTGAGCAGGGTGACCATCGAGCGAAATACCGCCGCTTGCCCCGGCGTCTGCGGCAGTGCCTGCGAGGTCACGACTTTGCCTTGCAGCAAGGTGCCGGCGGGCAACTGCGCGGTATCGATGCGGGTCAGGGTGGCGACGCTGCTGGCAATCGCTTGTTGCACGGTGATCGCCAGATTACCGGCCGATGGCTGAGTGATTGCCAGGTTGGTGCCCTGTGGCAACGGCAGGTTGCTGCTGGCCTGCACGGTGGTCTGACGGCCGCTGTCGAGGGTGACTTTGAGCAGCAATTCAAAGGTCTGATCGGCCTGCTTGAGCGACAACACCTCAGCCTTGGCGCTTTGCCCCGCGCCGATCAAGCCCTCGACCGGCGTCAGCAGCTTGAGCAGTTCACCCATCTGCGGGCGAGCGCTCGCCGGCACGGTGGGCGGCAGCGGGAGGATGTTCATTTCGCCTGTCATACGCGGACACAACCTGAGGAAATTGCGCTCTTGAGAGTAAGGCACGGCATGTATAATGCCGCGCGTCGTGCGCTTCGTTCAAAAAACCTGGCAATTGTTTGATCCAGCTCGCCAGTTCGAGCGATCAAAGCATCTATGCTGCATCTCTTTAACGGCCGCTCCAGAGCCGACTTGAACCGTATAAGGCCCGTGATCTCTTGACCAGTCCTGTCCTGCAAACCGTTGCCCTGGCGTGTGAACGCGATCTGCGGCTGCTTTTCGAAAACCTCGAATTGCGCCTGGCCAGTGGCGACATGGTGCAGATCAGCGGCCCCAACGGCAGCGGCAAGACCAGTCTTTTACGTCTGCTCGCCGGTTTGATGCAACCCACCGACGGCCAGGTGCTGCTCAACGGTCAGCCGCTGGCCGAGCAACGCAGCGAACTGGCGCGAAACCTGTTGTGGATCGGCCACGCCGCCGGGATCAAGGATCTGCTCACTCCCGAAGAAAACCTGTCGTGGCTGTGCGCCTTGCATCATCCCGCCGAACGCGAGGCGATCTGGCAGGCGCTGGCAGCAGTAGGATTGCGCGGTTTCGAAGACGTTCCCTGCCACAGCCTTTCCGCCGGCCAACAGCGTCGTGTGGCGCTGGCGCGGTTGTATCTGGACAGCCCGCCGTTGTGGATTCTCGACGAACCTTTCACTGCGCTGGACAAGCAGGGCGTCGCTCAGTTGGAAGAGCATCTGGCCGGCCATTGCGAACGCGGCGGCCTGGTGGTGCTGACCACCCACCACACCCTGAGCCGCATGCCGGCCGGTTATCGCGACATCGATCTGGGGAAATGGGCGGTATGAGTGTCTTCGGCCTGCTGCTTGCCCGCGAATCGCGACTGCTGTTCCGCCGCCCGGCGGAGCTGGCCAACCCGCTGATTTTCTTTGCCATCGTCATTGCCCTTTTCCCGCTGGCCGTCGGCCCGGAAACTCAAGTCTTGCAAAACCTGTCCCCGGGGTTAGTCTGGGTGGCGGCGTTGTTGTCGGTCCTGCTGTCGCTGGACGGATTGTTTCGCAGTGACTTCGAAGACGGCTCGCTGGAACAGTGGGTCCTTTCGTCGCACCCGCTGCCGCTTCTGGTCCTGGCCAAGGTGCTGGCACACTGGCTGTTCTCTGGTCTGGCACTGGTGCTGCTGTCGCCGTTGCTGGCGTTGATGCTCGGTTTGCCGGCCGCGTGCCTGCCGGTGCTGCTGCTGTCGTTGCTGTTGGGCACGCCGGTGTTGAGCCTGCTCGGTGCAGTCGGCGCGGCGCTGACGGTCGGTCTGAAGCGCGGCGGCCTGTTGCTGGCGCTGCTGATTCTGCCGTTGTACATCCCGGTGTTGATCCTTGGCAGCGGCGCGTTGCAAGCGGCGCTGCAAGGCATGCCGGCGACCGGATACCTGTTGTGGATGGCCAGCCTCACAGCGCTGGCGATCACCCTGACACCCTTTGCAATAGCCGCTGGCCTGAAGATCAGCGTCGGCGAATAATAATGAGGCCTGGTCAAAAATTGACCACTTCTATCAGAAGAAAGGCATGACCCTCTGCCAGCTCGCGATGATGAGCGGCAACCGTGATGGAAACAGTATGAACTGGACCTGGTTTCACAAGCTCGGCTCGCCCAAGTGGTTCTACGGCATCAGCGGCAAGTTCCTGCCGTGGTTGAGCATTGCAGCGTTGCTGCTGATCGGCGTTGGCGTGGTCTGGGGCCTGGCCTTCGCGCCGCCGGATTACCAGCAAGGCAACAGCTTCCGCATCATCTATATCCACGTACCTGCAGCGATGCTCGCCCAGTCGATCTACGTAATGCTCGCGGTCTGCGGCGTGGTCGGGCTGGTGTGGAAGATGAAACTGGCCGATGTCGCCCTGCAATGCGCCGCACCGATCGGTGCGTGGATGACCGCCGTGGCGCTGGTCACCGGGGCCATCTGGGGCAAACCGACCTGGGGCTCGTGGTGGGTGTGGGATGCGCGCCTGACCTCGATGCTGATTCTGCTGTTCCTGTATTTCGGCGTGATCGCGCTGGGCAATGCCATCAGCAACCGCGACAGCGCCGCCAAGGCCTGCGCGGTGCTGGCGATTGTTGGCGTGATCAACATTCCGATCATCAAATACTCGGTGGAGTGGTGGAACACCCTGCACCAGGGCGCGACGTTCACCCTCACGGAAAAGCCGGCGATGCCGGCGGAAATGTGGCTGCCGCTGCTGCTGACGGTGCTGGGTTTCTACTGCTTCTTCGGCGCCGTGCTGTTGCTGCGCATGCGTCTTGAAGTGCTCAAGCGCGAGGCCCGCGCCAGTTGGGTGAAGACCGAAGTGCAGCAGAGTCTGGAGGCGGTGCGATGAGTTTTGCTTCATTCGGCGATTTTCTCGCCATGGGCCATCACGGCCTGTATGTCTGGTCGGCCTACGGCATCTGTCTGGCGGTGCTGGCCCTCAACGTGGTGGCGCCTATTGCGGCGCGCAAGCGTTATCTGCAACAAGAGGCGCGTCGTCTGCGCCGGGAGAACGGCAAGTGAATGCGCTGCGCAAAAAACGTCTGATCATCATTCTGGCGATTCTGGTCGGAGTGGGCGCTGCTGTCGGCCTGGCCCTGAGCGCGCTGCAGGAAAACATCAATCTGTTTTACACGCCGACGCAGATCGCCAACGGCGAAGCGCCGCAAGACACGCGCATCCGCGCCGGCGGCATGGTCGAGGCCGGTTCGCTGCAACGCTCCAAGGATTCGCTGGACGTCAAATTCGTCGTCACCGATTTCAACAAATCCGTGACCATCGCCTATCGCGGCATCCTCCCGGATCTGTTCCGTGAAGGGCAGGGCATCGTCGCTCTCGGTAAGCTCAATGCTGATGGCGTAGTGGTCGCCGATGAAGTGCTGGCCAAGCACGACGAGAAGTACATGCCGCCGGAAGTGACCAAAGCGCTGAAGGACAGCGGTCAATCCGCACCGACGCCTGTGAAGGAGGGTTGATCGATGGCCGCCGCACTGTTTATTCCGGAGCTGGGCCACCTGGCCATGATCCTCGCGCTGTGTTTTGCACTGGTCCAAGCGCTGGTGCCGATGCTCGGCGCGTGGCGCGGTGACCGCTTGTGGATGAGCCTGGCGCAACCGGCAGCGTGGGGCCAGTTTGCCTTTCTGCTGTTTGCCTTCGGCTGCCTGACCTACGCGTTCATGACCGACGATTTCTCGGTCGGCTACGTGGCGATGAACTCCAACAGCGCGCTGCCGTGGTACTACAAATTCAGCGCGGTGTGGGGCGCCCACGAAGGTTCGCTGCTGCTGTGGGCGTTGATCCTCGGCGGCTGGACCTTCGCCGTGTCGGTGTTCTCCCGGCAGTTGCCGCAAGTCATGCTCGCCCGCGTCCTGGCGGTGATGGGCATGATCAGCACCGGGTTCCTGCTGTTTCTGATTCTTACCTCAAACCCGTTCGCGCGGATCCTGCCGCAGATTCCCGCCGACGGTCGCGACCTCAACCCGTTGCTGCAAGACATCGGCCTGATCGTGCATCCGCCAATGCTGTACATGGGTTACGTCGGTTTCTCTGTGGCCTTCGCATTTGCCATCGCCGCGCTGCTCGGCGGCCGTCTCGATGCGGCATGGGCGCGCTGGTCGCGGCCATGGACCATCGTCGCCTGGGCCTTCCTCGGCATCGGCATCACCCTCGGTTCGTGGTGGGCGTATTACGAACTCGGCTGGGGCGGCTGGTGGTTCTGGGACCCGGTGGAAAACGCCTCGTTCATGCCATGGCTGGTCGGCACCGCGTTGATTCACTCGCTGGCGGTCACCGAGAAACGCGGCGTGTTCAAGAGCTGGACGGTGTTGCTGGCGATCGCCGCGTTTTCGTTGAGCCTGCTCGGCACCTTCCTCGTACGTTCGGGCGTGCTGACTTCGGTGCATGCCTTCGCCTCGGATCCTGAGCGCGGCGTGTTCATCCTGATTTTCCTGCTGTTCGTGGTGGGCGGTTCGCTGACGCTGTTTGCGCTGCGTGCGCCGGTGGTGAAAAGTCAGGTTGGCTTCAACCTGTGGTCGCGTGAGACTTTGCTGCTGGGCAACAACCTGGTGCTGGTCGTCGCTGCATCGATGATCCTGCTTGGCACGTTGTATCCGCTGATTCTTGATGCCATCAGCGGCGCCAAGCTGTCGGTCGGCCCGCCGTACTTCAATGCGCTGTTCATCCCGTTGATGGCGTTGCTGATGCTGGTGATGGCGATCGGCGTGATCGTGCGCTGGAAGGACACGCCGGTGAAATGGCTGGTGAGCATGCTCACTCCGGTCTTGCTCGGCAGCGTTGCACTGGCCGTGGTGGCCGGCGTGGCTTACGGCGATTTCAACTGGGCAGTGATCGCGACGTTCCTGCTGGCGGCGTGGGTGTTGCTCGCCGGCGTGCGCGATCTGTTCGACAAGACCCGGCACAAAGGCCTGATCAAAGGTTTGCCAACGCTGACCCGCAGTTATTGGGGCATGCAGATCGCCCACCTCGGCATCGCCGTGTGCGCGCTGGGCGTGGTGTTGTCGAGCCAGAACAGTGCCGAGCGCGACCTGCGTCTGGCACCGGGCGAGTCGATGGATCTGGCCGGTTATCAGTTCGTCTTCGAAGGCGCGAAGCATTTCGAAGGGCCGAATTTCACCTCGGACAAAGGCACCATCCGCGTCATTCGTGACGGCGAGGAAATCAGCGTGCTGCACCCGGAAAAGCGTCTGTACACCGTGCAGAACTCGGTGATGACCGAAGCCGGCATCGATGCCGGTTTCACCCGCGATCTCTACGTCGCCCTCGGCGAGCCGCTGGATAACGGCGCCTGGGCCGTGCGCGTACACGTCAAACCGTTCGTGCGCTGGATCTGGTTTGGCGGCTTGCTCACCGGATTGGGTGGTTTGCTGGCGGCGCTGGATCGGCGTTATCGGGTCAAGGTGAAAAGCAAAGTGCGCGAAGCGCTGGGCATGACGGGAGCGGCGGCATGAAACGTTGGTTGATGTTGTTGCCGCTAGCGATTTTTCTGCTGGTGGCGGTGTTTCTTTATCGTGGGCTGTATCTGGACCCGGCGGAGCTGCCGTCGGCGATGATCGACAAGCCGTTCCCGGAGTTTTCCCTGCCGAGTGTGCAGGGTGACAAGACGCTGACCAAGGCCGACATTCTCGGCAAACCGGCGCTGGTCAATGTCTGGGGCACCTGGTGCATCTCCTGCCGCGTCGAGCACCCGGTACTGAACAAACTCGCCGAGCGCGGCGTGGTGATCTACGGCATCAACTACAAGGACACCAATGCCGACGCCTTGAAGTGGCTGGCCGAGTTTCACAATCCGTATGCGCTGGATATTCGTGACGACGAGGGTTCGCTGGGCTTGAATCTTGGTGTCTACGGCGCGCCGGAAACCTTCTTCATCGACGCCAAAGGCATCATCCGCGACAAGTTCGTCGGGGTGATCGACGAGCAGGTCTGGCGCGAAAAACTCGCGGCCAAGTATCAGGCGCTGGTCGATGAGGCCAAGCCATGAAGCGTTTTCTCGCAGCAGTAGTGCTGGGCTTGAGCCTGGCCGGTGTCGCCCACGCGGCCATCGACACCTACGAATTTGCCAAAGAGGGCGACCGCGAGCGTTTCCGCGAACTGACCAAGGAACTGCGCTGCCCCAAATGCCAGAACCAGGACATTGCCGACTCCAACGCGCCGATCGCCGCCGACCTGCGCAAGGAGATTTTCCGCATGCTCGGCGAGGGCAAGGACAATCAGCAGATCATCGACTTCATGGTCGATCGCTACGGTGATTTCGTCCGCTACAAACCGGCGCTCAATGCCAAGACCGCGCTGCTGTGGTTCGGCCCGGCCGGGCTGCTGCTCGGTGGTTTCGTGGTGATCGCGCTGATCGTGCGCAGGCGTCGCGGGCAGCGTGCCGAAACGCCGTCATCGCTGTCTGCCGAAGAACGTCAGCGCCTCGACCAACTGTTGGATAAAAACCAAGAATGATTGATTTCTGGCTCGCCGCAGGGCTGTTGCTTCTGGTCGCCCTGAGTTTTCTGCTGATCCCGGTGCTGCGCGAACGCCGCGCCCAGCGGGAAGAAGATCGCACCGCGTTGAACGTCGCGCTGTACCAGGAACGGGTGGCCGAGCTGCAAGCGCAGCAGGCCGAGGGCGTGCTCGACGCCGCGCAACTGGACAGCGGCCGCGCGGAAGCTGCGCGTGAACTGCTCGCCGACACCGAAGGCGCCGCCGCGCCGCGTGTCTCGCGCCTGGGTAAACCGTTGCCGCTGCTGGCCGCTGTGCTGGTACCGGTGCTGGGCCTCGGTCTGTACCTGCATTTCGGCGCCGCCGACAAGGTCGAACTGACCCGCGAATTCGCTCAGGCACCGCAGTCGATGGAAGAGATGACCCAGCGTCTGGAACGTGCGGTCGCCGCACAACCGGATTCCGCTGAAGGTCTGTATTTCCTCGGCCGTACCTACATGGCTCAGGACCGCCCGGCAGACGCGGCGAAGATGTTCGAACGCGCCGCCAACCTCGCCGGTCGCCAGCCGGAGCTGCTCGGCCAGTGGGCGCAGGCGCAGTATTTTGCCGACGGTAAAAAGTGGTCGGAGCAGATTCAGAAACTGACCGACGAAGCGCTGAAGGCCGATCCGAAGGAAGTCACCAGCCTCGGCCTGCTCGGCATCGCTGCGTTCGAAGGCGAGCGTTATCAGGAGGCCATCGACTACTGGAATCGCCTGCTCGCGCAACTGCCGCCGGATGACAACTCTCGCGCTGCGCTGCAAGGCGGCATCGAGCGTGCCGCCGAACGCCTGAAAGCCAGCGGTGGCCAGGTTGCCCAGGCAGCAGCGACGAAAGGCGCGTTGCTGACAGTCAGCGTGGATCTGGCCAGCGAACTCAAAGGCAAGGTGCAACCGGGCGACAGCGTGTTTATTTTCGCCCGCGCCACTTCAGGCCCACCGGCGCCGCTGGCGGCCAAGCGCCTGACCGTAGCTGACCTGCCGGTGACCGTCGAACTGGGCGATGCCGACGCAATGATGCCGCAGTTGAAACTGTCCAACTTCCCTGAAGTCCAACTGGTTGCGCGCATCTCGCGAGCCGGTCAACCGACTGCCGGTGAGTGGATCGGTCGCAGCGGCCCATTGGCCAGCAGCACCACCGCGCCACAAAAACTGACTATCGACAGCCCGGACAAATAACCGGATCCAACAGGAAAGCACCGCCATGCACACCATCGCCCGCATCACAGTCCTCACACTGGCCCTGGGCTTGAGTGCATGTGCGGTACAACGCCCGGAACCGACCACCAGCCTGCCGCCGATCCCGCCGTCTCAGCCAAGCCCGACCCCGTCGACCTCGCCAAGCCCCGGCAAGAGCATCCCGGCCAAACCCGCCAAGCCCGTGCCCCGCACCTCGGCCAGCTTCGCCCCGCCACCGGGCGGTAACAGCCACTGGGACCAGAAGCTCGGCGTCTACGTGCTCGACGACCAGACCAACACCTTCTACCGCCAGCGCACCTACTACCGCTGGAACAACGGCTGGAGCCGCTCGGTCAGCCCCAACGGCCCGTGGGAAGACACCAACATCCACGGCGTCCCGCCGGGGTTGGGCAAGAAGTTCGGGCAGTAAGAGAAACGGCGATCCTGGGATCGCCGTTTTTTTTACCGTTTGAATCACACCTTGTAAAACTACCAACCATCACCCCGTCCCATTCTGTGCTTGAGTAAAGATAACTCTAGAGTTACTTTTGATGGGCCAGGCCAAGGAGGCGGTTGGTGCAGAGCAGGCTATTGATGAAGGAGCTGGAGGAGGCGGACTGGACGCTGGATCGGGTTGCGGGCAGTCATCACATCTTCACTCATCGTTACAACCCGAACACGATTGCCGTCCCGCATCCGAAAAAGGATTTACCGCTGGGGACAGTCAAAAGCATTCGGCGGCGCGCGGGGTTATTCAGCCCGCCAACCCGTCATGAAGGAGATCCGTAATGCAATATCCCATCTGCATCGAGTGGGGTGACGAGAACACTGCCATCGGTATTCAGATCCCCGATATTCCCGGCGCAGTCACGGCCGGGGACAGCTTTGAGGAGGCCTACAACGCGGCCGTGGAAGTGGCTCACCTCATGCTGCAGGAGATCGCGGCGGCCGGTCAGGCGATTCCGATGCCGACCTCGGCAGCGGCGCATCGCAATCATCCGGATTTTGCCGAGATGGGCTGGGGCATGCTGGAACTGGATATCTCGCCGTACCTGGGCAAGACCGAAAAGGTCAACGTTACGCTGCCCGGCTATGTGATTCAGCGTATTGATCGCTATGTACGCGAGCACAACGTCAAAAGCCGCTCCTCGTTTCTAGCGGATGCGGCGATGGAGAAACTGGTTCGGTATTGAGGGGCTGCGCAATTGTGGGAGCGAGCCTGCTCGCGAAAGCGCTGTGTCAGTCGGTGCAAACATGATCTGAACTGACGCCTTCGCGAGCAGGCTCGCTCCCACACTGGTTTTGTGTATTGCAGTGATTCGAAGGTCACCCAAAACCTGTGGGAGCGAGCTTGCTCGCGAAGCTTTTGAAGCCTTAAGCCGTGGCCAATGAAGCGCGTCGTGAAACACTCAGAAACCGCACCAACGCCAACAGCGGAAAGACGCTGCCGACAATCACGATCCACAACCAGCCGCCATGCTCGTACACCGCGCTGGCCACCGAGGAGCCGAAGGCGCCGCCGATAAAGATGCTGGTCATGTACAGCGCGTTCAAACGGCCACGACTTTTCGCGTCCAGCGAGTACACCGCGCGTTGGCCGAGGACCATGTTCATCTGCACGCAGAAGTCCAGCACCACGCCGGTCACGGCCAGGCCGATGACGCTATAGGCCGGGTGGATGAAGGCGGGCAGGAAGCTCAGGCTGGCGAAGAGCATGGCCAGCAGCGAGGCGATGCGTGTGTGGCCGGCATCAGCGAGGCGGCCGCTGATTGGCGCGGCGATGGCACCGATCGCGCCCACCAGAGCGAAGATCGCAATTTCGCTTTGCGACAGGCCATGGTTGCGTGCAAGTTCCAGCGGCACGGCGGTCCAGAACAGGCTGAACGTGGCAAACATGCAACCCTGGTAAAACGCCCGCTGACGCAGCACCGGTTGCTGGCGCAGCAGTGTCCATAGCGAACCGATCAACTGGCCATAAGTAGCGCTGTGATCTGGCTGGCGCTTGGGCACGGTCAGCGCCAGCACCACGCTGATAGCCGCCATCAACGCTGCGGCGATCATGAACATGGCGCGCCAGCCGAGGTGATCGGCGACCACGCTCGACACCGGTCGCGCCAACAGAATACCCAGCAGCAAACCGCCCATGATCCCGCCCACCACCCGGCCACGGGATTCTTCCGGCGCCAGATGCGCGGCCAGCGGAATCAGGATCTGCACCGACACCGAGCTGAACCCCACCAGCAACGAAATCAGCAAGAACACATTCGGCTGATCGGTAAACGCCGCCGCCAGCAGGCTGGCGATTGCCACGAGGGTGGTGACGATCATCAACCGCCGGTTTTCCAGCAGATCGGCCAGCGGCACCAGGAAGAACAGGCCCAGCGCATAACCGATCTGCGTCAACGAGACGATGAAGCTGGCCATCGTGTCGGACAGGCCGATGTCCGGCGCGATCAGGCCGATGATCGGTTGTGCATAGTAGATGTTGGCAACGATGGCGCCGCAGCAGAAGGCGAACAGCAGCACCATGCCTCGGGTCATTGCGTGAGTGGTGGGCATAGGAATACTCGGGTCGGGCACAGGAAAGCGGTGAAGGCTAATGGACAACGCGGGTTGGCAGAAGACAGTTTCGGATGATAACTCTTATTACGTTGTGTAATGACTGATCGGTTGATCGAGGATAGTCGCGAGGGAGGTGGTCATAAGATTACTGTTCTCGCCCAAAAGCCCCTCACCCTAGCCCTCTCCCGGGGGGAGAGGGGACTGATTGGGGGATGCTTGGGATCCTGCCGATCTGAACGTTACTCGGTGAATCCATAATCGACTCGGTCTCGCAGGTCGATGTCTGACGCAAGGCACCTCGGTCGGCCCCCTCTCCCTCTGGGAGAGGGCTGGGGTGAGGGTAACCGGGCTCAACAAAAAGGCGACCTCAGTGGGTCGCCTCTTGTTTTTCAGAGCAAGCCTTATTGGCCCGTGTAAATCTGATCAAATACCCCACCATCATTGAAGTGCGTCTTCTGCACCGTGCGCCAGTCACCAAACGTTTTCTCCACCGAAAGGAAATCCACTCTCGGGAAGCGATCGGTGTACTTCGCCAGCACCGCCGGATCCCGTGGGCGCAGGTAGTTGGCCGCAGCAATTTCCTGACCTTCCGGCGACCACAGGTACTTCAGGTACTCATCAGCCGCAGCGCGCGAGCCCTTCTTGTCGACCACTTTGTCGACCACCGAAACCGGTGGCTCGGCTTCTGCGGAGACGCTTGGGTAGATAACTTCGAACTGATCGCGACCGAACTCGCGAGCGATCATTTCCGCTTCGTTTTCAAAGGTCACCAGCACGTCGCCGATCTGGTTGGTCATGAACGTGGTGGTGGCGGCGCGGCCACCGGTATCGAGCACCGGCGCCTGCTTGAACAGCTTGCCAACGAAGTCCTTGGCCTTGTTCTCGTCACCACCGTTTTTCAGCACATAGCCCCAGGCCGACAGGTAGGTGTAGCGGCCATTACCGGAAGTTTTCGGGTTTGGCACGATCACCTGTACGCCGTCCTTGAGCAGATCCGGCCAGTCTTTCAGGGCCTTCGGGTTGCCCTTGCGGACGATGAACACCGTGGCCGAGGTAAACGGCGCGCTGTTGTTCGGCAGGCGCGTGACCCAGTTGTCCGGGACCAGTTTGCCGTTGTCGGCGAGGGCATTGATGTCGGTGGCCATGTTCATGGTGATGACGTCAGCCGGCAGGCCGTCGATCACCGAACGCGCCTGCTTGCTCGAGCCGCCGAAGGACATCTGCACGGTGATGTTTTCGTTGTGCTCGGCTTGCCAGTGCTTCTGGAACGCAGTGTTGTAGTCCTTGTAGAAATCGCGCATCACGTCGTAGGAAACGTTGAGCAGCGTCGGTGCTGCCTGGGCGATGTTGGCCAAGGCCAGGCCGGCGGCGAGAAGTGAGGCGCCAAAGAGTTTTTTCACTGCGCATTCCTTGTTCTGTGGGGTGTCGTGTCAAAAATGAGGCGATTTGCCAGCGACTATAGCGGGCCTCGCATAGTCGCTTAAAGATTAAAAAGCTCTGTGCTTATTCCACTTTCTTGAACAGCTGACTGCCGCAGCGCGAACAGAACGCTGCGCTCTGTTCATGGTTCTTTTTCTGGCAGCCCGGGCAGTCATGTTGCAGCTGCTCGCCGCGCATGGCATTGGCCAGCTCAGCGGTGAAGATTCCTGTGGGCACAGCGATGATCGAATAACCTGTGATCATCACCAGCGAGGAGATCACCTGGCCCAGCGGCGTCTTCGGCACGATGTCGCCGAAACCCACAGTGGTCAAAGTCACGATCGCCCAATAGATGCCTTTGGGAATGCTGGTGAAGCCATGTTCCGGGCCTTCGATCACGTACATCAGCGTGCCAAACACCGTTACCAGCGTGCATACGCTGACCAGAAACACGACGATTTTCTGCTTGCTGCCGCGCAGCGCCGACATCAGATAGTTGGCTTGCTTGAGATACGGGCTGAGCTTGAGCACGCGGAAAATCCGCAGCATCCGAATGATGCGGATGATCAGCAGATACTGCGCATCGCTGTAATAAAGCGCGAGAATGCCCGGCACGATCGCCAGCAGATCCACCAGGCCATAAAAGCTGAAGGCATAGCGCAGCGGCTTGGGTGAGCAGTACAGACGCAGGATGTACTCGCCGAGGAAAATCGCCGTGAAGCCCCACTCGATATAGGCTAGAACGTCGGCGTAATTACGGTGAATGCTGTCGATACTGTCGAGCATCACGATCACCAGGCTGGCGAGGATGATCACCAGCAGGATGCCGTCGAAGCGACGCCCGGCCGGGGTGTCGCTCTGGAAAATCATGACGTAAAGCCGTTCGCGCCAATTGTTGCTGCTGTCCATGGATAACGCCTGAATCGAAGATCAGCGCAGCCTAGGGTGATTCTCCTCGTGAGCGCAAGACTCATGCGCAAGCGACGCTTTGCCAAGCATTTGAATGCCAGCCCGGATCAACCAGCAGGCGAGGATGAACGGCGCGGTTAGCGTCGCCAATCCAAGGGCAGCAAACAGCGGCGTCACCAGCAGTGCCAGAACAATTGCGAGCAGCGGCAGCCACGGATGTTGCCGTTGCGAGCTGAAGGCGAGGGCGGCGAGTACGGCGTTGTAGCCACCGAGCCCGAGCAGTGCGGCGGACGTTTCGTGGTGCAGCAGGCTGGAACCGAGGCCGATCGCCGACGCCAGCAGCGCCCAGCAGAACGCACGGCGATCGGCGAGCAGCAAACCGCTGGCGATCAACGCCCCGGCCAATGGATGGTCGAGGAACATCACCTGGCCGAATCCGCGCAGTTCAGCGGCCAGCAGATTTGTCGTGCTCAGGTCGACCAATGCCATCGGCGCGGACGGCTCGGCGAACACCAGCAGCACCCAGCTGAGCGCCACGAACGGCGAGGTATACGCCGGTATGGCGCGACTGCGGTACACGTGTTTGAGCCACTGCTGAGTGAGCATCGCACTCAAGCCGCCCGCCGCAAGAATCAACGGCGGCAGCAGTGGCGACCAAGGGAAATACAGGCTCAGCAGCAGACCGAGCAGCACGCCGTTGTAGCTGAACAGACCAGCCTGGCGATCGGCCTTGGCGTAGTTGCGCCGCTGCGCGGTGAGCAGACCGGCAACGCCACCGAGCAGCGCCCCGGCGAACAGCACCGGCGCGGTCAGCAGAATCGCCAACAGACACAGCAGGCCGCACAGCGGATGACGCTGAAAGAAAATTTGACTGAAACCGTTGAGCAAAGCCTCGGCCCAGTCGGGGCAGTGGGTGTTGAAGTGATTGGCAGGCATGGCAGTTCTGAAAGTCAGGGAAACCGAGGCGCCTGCTTCGCGAGCAAGCTCGCTCCCACATGGATCTGCGTCCAGTCATTGAGTTTGTGGTGCACACAAATCAACTGTGGGAGCGAGCCTGCTCGCGAAGAGGCCGGTACAGGCGCTAAATCAACGTCTCAATGCGCAGCGAATTGGTCGACCCCGGCTGCCCGAACGGCACGCCAGCGGTAATCAGCAGCGTGTCGCCACGCTCGGCCATGCCTTGCGCCTGAGCAATCTCCAGTGCGGTCGAGCAGACTTCGTCGACCTGACGCAGGCGATCGTTGACCACCGAATGAATGCCCCACGCCACGCTCAAGCGCCGCGCGGTTTGCAGGTTCGGCGTCAGATTGAGGATCGGTGCTTTCGGCCGCTCCCGCGATGCGCGCAACGTCGAGGCGCCGGACTCGCTGTAATTGACCAGCACCGCCACCGGCAGTACGTTGCTGATCCGGCGGATCGCGCAGCTGATCGCATCGGAAACCGTCGCCTCGGCTTTCGGACGGCTGACGTCGAGCTGGGTTTGATAATCCGGGCCGTTTTCAACCTGACGGATGATCTTGCTCATCATCTGCACGGCCTCCAGCGGGTATTCGCCGGATGCGGTTTCCGCCGAGAGCATCACCGCATCGGCGCCTTCGGCCACGGCGTTGGCGACGTCAGTCACCTCGGCACGGGTTGGGGCAGGGGAGAAGCGCATTGACTCGAGCATCTGCGTCGCCACCACCACCGGTTTGCCCAGCGCGCGGCAGGTGGTGATGATGTTTTTCTGAATCTGCGGCACGCTTTCCGCCGGCACTTCAACACCAAGGTCACCGCGAGCGACCATGATTGCGTCGCTCAACTCAGCAATCTCACGCAATTGCTCGACCGCCGAGGGCTTTTCGATTTTCGCCATCAGGAATGCCTTGTCGCCGATCAACGCGCGGGCTTCGACAATGTCCTGCGGGCGCTGTACGAACGACAGCGCGACCCAGTCCACACCCAATTCCAGGCCGAAGCTCAGATCGCGGCGATCCTTGGCGGTCAGCGGGCTCAGGTCCAGCACCGCTTGCGGCACGTTCACACCTTTGCGATCAGACAGTTCGCCGCCGTTGAGCACGGTGGTGTCGATCGCATCGGCGTACTTGGTGACCACGCGCAGACGCAGCTTGCCGTCGTCGAGCAGCAGGTCCATGCCGGCTTCCAGCGCGGCAATGATCTCCGGATGCGGCAGGTTGACCCGGCGCTCATCGCCCGCTGTCGTATCGAGATCGAGGCGGAACGCCTGACCGCGATGCAACTGCACCTTGCCGTCAGCGAACTTGCCTACGCGCAGTTTCGGCCCCTGCAGATCCATCAGAATGCCCAGCGGGTAGTTGAGCTGACGCTCGACTTCGCGGATCCACTGATAGCGCTTGGCGTGGTCGGCGTGATCGCCGTGGCTGAAGTTCAGGCGGAAGATGTTGACCCCGGCCTCGACCAGCTCGCGGATGTCGTCGATACCGTCGACGGCAGGGCCGAGGGTGGCGAGGATTTTGACCTTTTTATCAGGCGTCATGATTTGCAGTTCTCAAGGATCAGAATGGCGCGGAAGTCGTTGACGTTGGTGCGGGTCGGCTCGGTGACGATCAGCGCATCGAGCGCCTGGAAGTAGCCGTAGCCGTTGTTGTTGTCCAGCTCGTCGCTGGCGCTCATACCCAGTGCGGCGGCGCGGGCGTAGCTGTCCGGGGTCATGATTGCGCCGGCGTTGTCTTCCGAGCCGTCGATGCCATCGGTGTCGCCCGCCAGCGCGTAGACGCCGGGCTGGCCCTTGAGGCTGTCGGTCAGGCTGAGGAGGAACTCGGCGTTACGCCCGCCACGGCCATTGCCGCGCACGGTTACCGTGGTTTCACCGCCGGAGAGAATCACGCAGGGCGCCGCCAGTGGCTGGCCGTGATTGATGATTTGCCGGGCGATGCCGGCGTGGACTTTCGCCACTTCACGGGACTCGCCTTCGAGGTCGCCGAGAATCAAGGTGCTGAAACCGGCCTGACGGCATTTCACCGCCGCCGCGTCCAGCGATTGCTGCGGGCGGGCGATCAACTGGAAATGACTGCGCGCCAGGCTTGGGTCGCCGGGTTTGACCGTCTCCGATTGCGGACTTTGCAGCCAGGTGCGCACGGAGGCAGGAATGTCGATGCCGTAGCGCTTGATAATCGCCAGTGCTTCGGCTGAGGTGCTCGGGTCGGCCACGGTCGGGCCGGAGGCAATGACGGTGGCGAGGTCGCCCGGCACATCGGAAATCGCGTAGGTGTAAACCGTCGCCGGCCAGCAGGCCTTGCCGAGGCGGCCACCCTTGATCGCCGAGAGGTGCTTGCGCACGCAGTTCATCTCGCCGATGGTTGCGCCGGATTTGAGCAGGGCTTTGTTGATCGCCTGTTTGTCGGCGAGAGTGATGCCTTCGGCCGGCAGGGCGAGCAGGGCAGAGCCGCCGCCGGAAAGCAGGAAGATCACGCAGTCGTCTTCAGTCAGGTTGCTGACCAGCTCCAGCACACGTTTGGCCACGGCCAGACCGGCGGCGTCCGGCACCGGGTGCGCGGCTTCGACCACTTCGATTTTTTCGCATGGAGCGCCGTGGCCGTAGCGGGTCACCACCAGGCCGGTGACTTCACCCTCCCAGCAGCGCTCGACCACTTGCGCCATGGCGGCAGCGGCTTTGCCGGCGCCGATGACGATCACCCGACCGCTGCGATCGGCAGGCAAATGGGCTTCGAGGACTTGGTTCGGATGAGCCGCGTCGATGGCTGTGGCAAACAGCTCGCGCAGCAGTTGTTGCGGATCGACCGACATGGCGGGCTCCCGGAATTCTTGTTATTCGAAAGGGCAACTCGGAACCCTTGTGGGAGCGAGCCTGCTCGCGAACGCGGTATGTCAGCCAACATGGATGTTGAATGTGAAGCCGCTTTCGCGAGCAGGCTCGCTCCCACAGGGTTTTGTGCAGGCTTTATTTTTTGTCGCGAATCGAGAAATTGGCCATGTGCTCCAGGCCCTTGATCAGCGCCGAGTGGTCCCAGTTGCTGCCGCCGATGGCCGCGCAGGTGCTGAACACTTGCTGGGCATTGGCGGTGTTCGGCAGGTTGATGTTCAGCTCCTTGGCGCCTTGCAGGGCCAGGTTCAGGTCCTTCTGGTGCAGGCTGATGCGGAAGCCCGGGTCGAAGGTGCCTTTGATCATGCGCTCGCCGTGCACTTCGAGAATCTTCGAAGAAGCGAAACCGCCCATCAGCGCTTCACGCACCTTGGCTGGATCGGCACCGTTTTTCGAGGCGAACAGCAGGGCTTCAGCGACAGCCTGAATGTTCAGCGCCACGATGATCTGGTTCGCCACTTTGGCGGTCTGGCCGTCGCCATTGCCACCGACCAGGGTGATGTTCTTGCCCATGGCCTGGAACAGCGGCAGGGCGCGTTCGAAGGCATCGGCGTCGCCACCGACCATGATGCTCAGGGTTGCGGCCTTGGCGCCGACTTCACCGCCGGACACTGGCGCGTCGAGGTACTGCGCGCCTTTCTCGTTGATCTTGGCGGCGAAGGCTTTGGTCGCGGTCGGCGAAATCGAGCTCATGTCGATGACCACTTTGCCTTTACCGATACCGGCGGCAACACCGTCGGCGCGGAACAGCACGTCGTCGACCTGCGGAGTATCCGGAACCATGACGATGATGAATTCGGCTTCCTGCGCCACTTCGCGCGGGTTGGCCAGGGCGACGGCGCCAGCGGCGACCAGATCGGCCGGGGCCGCGTCGTGGTGTTGCGACAGGAACAGGCTGTGACCGGCTTTCTGCAGGTTCGCCGCCATTGGGTGGCCCATGATGCCGGTGCCGATGAATCCGATTTTAGCCATGAGAAAATCCTCTTGTTTTTGTCGTGCTCAAGCAAATAGGGGAGCTACTTTTCATGTGGGAGCGAGCCTGCTCGCGAATGCGGTGGAACATTCAATATCCGTGTTGACTGAACCACCGCATTCGCGAGCAGGCTCGCTCCCACAGGGGATTTGCTGTGTTTCTTAGATTGCGTTATGGGTTTTCAACCAACCCAGGCCCGCTTCGGTGGTGGTCAGCGGTTTGTATTCGCAACCGACCCAACCCTGATAGCCGATGCGATCAAGGTGTTCGAACAGGAAGCGGTAGTTGATCTCACCAGTGCCCGGCTCGTTGCGTCCCGGGTTGTCCGCGAGTTGCACGTGGTTGATCTCGCCCAGGTGCGATTGCAGGGTGCGGGCCAGATCGCCTTCCATGATTTGCATGTGATAGATGTCGTATTGCAGGAACAGATTGGCGCTGCCGACCTGTTCGCGAATCGACAGGGCTTGCGCCGTGTTGTTCAGGTAGAAACCGGGAATGTCGCGGGTGTTGATCGCTTCCATCACCAGTTTGATGCCCACCGCTTGCAGCTTGTCGGCGGCATATTTAAGGTTGGCAACGAAGGTCTTCTCCACGGTGGCATCGTCAACGCCTTGCGGGCGGATACCGGCCAGGCAGTTGACCTGGGTGTTGCCCAGCACTTGTGCGTAAGCGATCGCCAGATCGACCCCGGCGCGGAACTCTTCGACCCGATCCGGCAGGCAGGCAATACCGCGCTCGCCCTTGGCCCAGTCACCGGCCGGCAGGTTGAACAGCACTTGGGTCAGCCCGTTGGCCTCGAGTTTTGCCTTGATTTCAGCCGAGCTGAAGTCGTACGGGAACAGGTATTCCACGCCACTGAAACCGGCCTTGGCGGCGGCGTCGAAACGGGCAAGGAAATCCTGTTCGGTGAACAGCATGGACAGGTTGGCTGCGAAACGCGGCATGGTGGTCTCCCGTAAATCTTGTGAGGTCCCCTGTGGGAGCGAGCTGTGGCGAGGGGATTTATCCCCGTTCGGCTGCGAAGCAGTCGTAAACCATTGTATGCGGTGTACCTGATACGCCGCGGTTTCAGGTTTTGAGGCCGCTTCGCGCCCTAACGGGGATAAATCCCCTCACCACACAGGCTCGCTCCCACAGGGAGAGCAGTCAGCAGTTAATCCAACATCGAAATCGCCGTCGGCGCATCGTTGCCGACCAGTGCCAGGTCTTCGAACTCGTTGACCGCGTTGATCTCGGTACCCATGGAGATGTTGGTCACACGCTCCAGAATGATCTCGACGATCACCGGCACTTTGAATTCTTCGATCATCTGTTCGGCCTTGCGCAGGGCAGGGGCGATTTCCGACGGTTCGAACACGCGCAGCGCCTTGCAGCCGAGGCCCTCGGCGACTGCGATGTGGTCAACCCCGTAACCGTTGAGTTCCGGCGCATTCAGGTTATCGAAGGACAGCTGCACGCAGTAGTCCATTTCGAACCCGCGCTGGGCCTGACGGATCAGGCCCAGGTACGAGTTGTTCACCACTACGTGGATGTACGGCAGTTTGAACTGAGCGCCGACCGCCAGTTCTTCGATCATGAACTGGAAATCATAGTCCCCCGACAGGGCCACGACTTTGCGGTTCGGATCGGCCTTCACCACGCCCAGCGCCGCCGGAATGGTCCAGCCCAACGGGCCGGCCTGGCCGCAGTTGATCCAGTGACGCGGCTTGTAGACGTGCAGGAACTGCGCGCCGGCAATCTGCGACAGACCAATAGTGCTGACGTAGCAGGTGTCCTTGCCGAACACCTGGTTCATTTCTTCGTAAACGCGCTGCGGCTTGACCGGCACGTTGTCGAAGTGGGTCTTGCGATGCAGGCTGGCCTTGCGCTGCTGGCAATCCTGCAGCCAGGCGCTGCGGTTCTTCAGCTTGCCGGCGGCTTGCCATTCACGGGCGACTTCGATGAACACGGTCAGCGCTGCCGCGGCGTCGGAAACGATGCCCAGATCCGGGGTGAACACACGGCCGATCTGCGTGCCTTCGATGTCGACGTGAATGAACTTGCGACCTTCGGTGTACACGTCAACCGAACCGGTGTGGCGGTTGGCCCAACGGTTACCAATGCCCAGCACCACGTCGGATTTGAGCATCGTCGCGTTGCCGTAACGGTGCGAAGTCTGCAGACCGACCATGCCGACCATCAGCGGGTGGTCGTCAGGGATGGTGCCCCAGCCCATCAGGGTCGGGATGACCGGAATACCTGTCAGCTCGGCGAACTCGACCAGCAGGTCGCTGGCGTCGGCGTTGATGATGCCGCCGCCGGCCACCAGCAGTGGGCGCTCAGCTTGATCCAGCAAAGCCAAAGCTTTTTCAACCTGAACGCGGGTCGCAGTCGGCTTGGCCAATGGCAGCGGTTGGTAAGCGTCGATGTCGAATTCGATTTCGGCCATCTGCACGTCGAACGGCAGGTCGATCAGTACAGGGCCTGGACGGCCGGAGCGCATTTCATAGAAAGCTTTCTGGAACGCGTAAGGCACCTGGCCCGGCTCCAGAACGGTGGTCGCCCACTTGGTGACTGGCTTGACGATGCTGGTGATGTCGACTGCCTGGAAGTCTTCTTTATGCATACGGGCGCGGGGTGCTTGCCCGGTGATGCAGAGGATTGGAATCGAGTCGGCCGAGGCGCTGTAGAGCCCGGTGACCATGTCGGTACCGGCCGGGCCGGACGTGCCGATGCACACGCCGATGTTGCCCGCCTTGGTGCGGGTGTAGCCCTCGGCCATGTGCGAGGCGCCTTCAACGTGGCGAGCAAGGACGTGATCGATGCCACCGACCTTCTGCAAGGCGGAGTACAGCGGGTTGATCGCTGCGCCCGGGATGCCAAAAGCGGTATCAACCCCTTCGCGGCGCATCACCAGAACGGCGGCTTCGATTGCTCTCATTTTGCTCATGGTTTTGTGCCTCTTTACGTTTTGTAATTGTATACAAGTGGCTTTGCGCAGAGTGTATTCACGGCGGACGGCGCAGGTCAATCCATTTTCTCAAGCGCCTGTTTCATTCGTCGGAAGCCCGCTGTGCTGTGGCTTTTCGTCGCATGTGGCGCTTTTCGAGAATTATTGTATACAAAAATATAACTCATTGTGTTCTATTTGTGTCACCGGACTGCGGCACAAACGCGCAGTCCCACGACTTTCCCTATAACAAAATGAGGACGGCACCATGAGCGCTTTAACCTTGAAAGTCGCAGTCAACCTGGTCAGCGAAGCCATCAACGCAGGACGCGGCATCAACGCCGCACCGCTGACCATCGCGGTACTCGATAACGGCGGCCACCTGATCGCCCTGCAACGCGAAGACGGCGCCAGCCTGCTGCGCCCCGACATCGCCATCGGCAAAGCCTGGGGCGCCATCGCTCTGGGTAAAGGTTCACGCCTGCTCGCCCAGGACGCCCAACAACGCCCGGCGTTTTTTTCTTCGTTGAACAGCATGGGGCAGGGCAGCGTTGTGCCGGCACCGGGTGGCGTGTTGATTCGAAATCAGGCGGGTGAAGTGCTGGGCGCGATCGGGATCAGTGGGGATTTGTCGGATGTGGATGAGCAGGTGGCGATCAGAGCGGTGGAAGCGCTGGATTTGAGGGCGGATGGTGGGGTGGTTGGTTGAATGTCAGTGTCTGAATAACCGCTTTCGCGAGCAGGCTCGCTCCCACATTGAGTTTGGGTTGGACACAAAATGTTCGAGTGTTCGAAAGCCCCTGTGGGAGCGAGCCTGCTCGCGAATACGATCTGCGCTACACATCTTGCTAAAAGTCTGACGCTCTCTTCGCCATCTCCACGGCTAGCCTTTTCATGATCAACATATGAAAAGGCAACGGAATGCCGGGTTTATCTGCTTCACATCGCTTGCGCATCGGACGTTATTCAGAACACAACCGCATTTACCTTCTGACCGCCAATACCGCCGGGAGAGAACCCGTATTCAGCGATTTCTTCCTTGGCAGAATGCTTGTAAGCCAATTCCGGGCAGCTGAGGAAACGGGATTGGCCAATTCTCTGGCTTGGGTCGTAATGCCAGATCATTTTCACTGGCTGATTGAATTGAAGAGTGGCTCGCTCGGCGAATTGATGCAGCGAACCAAATCCCTCAGCACCAAAGCGGTAAAGCTTTCGACCGGCCGAAAGACCAGCCTTTGGCAACCTGGCTTCCATGACCGCGCACTGCGTAAAGAGGAGAATCTGGTGAAGATGGCGCGGTATGTCATTGCCAACCCATTGCGGGCAGGACTGGTCAAAAGCCTTGGCGACTATCCGTTGTGGGATTCGATCTGGTTATGAGTTGAGGTCTGCGGTGCGGCTATTCGCGAGCAGGCTCGCTCCCACAGGAGAATGCATTCCAAATGTGGGAGCGAGCCTGCTCGCGAAGCGGTTCCCCCGATCTCACCGATCCGGCTCACACCCCTTCAACACCAACCGGATAATCGTCTGCGCCGCCGCTTCATAATCGGCTTCATCAAGCTTGTCCTTCCCGGTCACCGCGGAAATCTGCCAGTCGAAGTCGGCGTAGGTCTGGGTCGCGGCCCAGATGCTGAACATCAGGTGGTTGGGGTCGATCGGGGCGATCTGGCCGCGGTCGATCCAGCTCTGGATGCAGGCGATGTTGTGCTTGGCCTGGGCATTTAGCTGCTCGACCAGGTCGGCGCTCAGGTGCGGGGCGCCGTGCATGATTTCGCTGGCGAACACTTTGGAGGCGTAGGGCAGGTCGCGGGAGATGCGGATCTTCGAGCGGATGTAGCCGCTCAGCACCTCGCTCGGCACGCCGTCCGGGTTGAACGGGGTCGAGGCCTGCAGAATCGGCTCGATGATGCTTTCCAGCACCTCGCGGTAGAGGTTTTCCTTGGATTTGAAGTAGTAGTAGACGTTGGGCTTGGGCAATCCCGCCTTGGCGGCGATGTCGCTGGTTTTGGTCGCCGCGAAGCCCTTGTCGGCAAACTCTTCGCTGGCGGCGCGCAGGATCAGTTCTTTGTTACGCTCGCGGATTGTGCTCATAAACCCGGTGGTTCCTTGCCTGTTCTGGCGGTGGCGCATGGTAGCACCGGCCTTGAGCGGCGCTCAACAATGCAGCCTGTGGCCGGCGGTCGCGTTATGCTTGGCAACATTCATACACAGAAGGAAACAGGATTCATGGCAGGAAGCAGTTTGCTGGTGCTGATCGATGACATCGCCACCGTTCTGGATGACGTTGCATTGATGACCAAGATGGCCGCGAAGAAGACCGCCGGGGTGCTCGGTGATGATCTGGCGCTCAACGCCCAGCAGGTCTCGGGCGTGCGCGCCGAGCGGGAAATTCCCGTGGTCTGGGCGGTGGCCAAGGGCTCGTTCGTCAACAAGCTGATCCTCGTGCCGTCGGCATTGGCGATCAGCGCTTTCGTACCGTGGCTGGTGACACCACTGTTGATGGTCGGCGGCGCGTACCTGTGCTTCGAGGGTTTCGAGAAGCTCGCGCACAAATTTCTGCACAGCAAAGAGGAAGACGAGGCAGAGCACACGCAGTTGACCGAAGCAGTGGCCGATCCGGCGACCGATCTGGTGGCGTTCGAGAAGGACAAGATCAAAGGCGCAATCCGCACTGACTTCATTCTTTCGGCAGAAATCATCGCCATCACTCTCGGCACCGTGGCAGATGCCTCGCTGACGCAGCAAGTGGTGGTCATGTCCGGCATCGCCATCGTCATGACCGTGGGCGTTTATGGTTTGGTGGCGGGCATCGTCAAGCTCGACGATCTGGGGCTGTGGCTGACACAGAAGCCCGGGCAGATGGCGAAAAAGATCGGCGGCGGCATTCTCAGCGCCGCGCCGTACATGATGAAAACCCTGTCGGTGGTCGGCACGGCGGCGATGTTCCTGGTCGGCGGTGGCATCCTGACTCATGGCGTGCCGGTGCTGCATCACTGGATCGAAGGTGTTGGCGCAGCGGCAGGGAGCGCCGGGTTCGCCGTGCCGATGCTGCTCAATGGTGTTGCGGGGATTATTGCTGGCGCGGTGGTGTTGGCGGTGGTTTCGGTCGTAGGCAAGCTCTGGAAAGCGCTGAAGGGTTAATCAGCAACACATAACAAATGTGGGAGCGAGCCTGCTCGCGAATGCGGTAGCCCAGTCAATATTGATAGAGACTGGTACTCCGCGTTCGCGAGCAGGCTCGCTCCCACAGTGTTTTCCGGCAGCCGATTTACTCGGCGATCTGCAACTTGCGCGCTTCGGTATACACGTACCGCACTTTCTCGTACTCGAACGGCGAGTTCATCTGACCATAGCGGAAGCTGGTCTGGTAGCGCTTGTCGATCGCACGCAAAGCCCAGACTTCCGGGTGGTTGGAGCTGACTTCGGCGACGTTGAGGAAGTTGATCGCAGTGTCGGCGGTGTAATCCACGGCCAGACCTGCGGTGTCGCGGATGTTCGACGGACCGAAGATCGGCAGTACGAAGTAGGCGCCGCCCGGTACGCCGTAGAAGCCCAGAGTCTGACCGAAGTCTTCGTTCTGGCGTGGCAGGCCCATGGCGGTGGCCGGGTCCCACAGGCCGGCGATGCCGATGGTGGTGTTGAGCAGCAGGCGCGCGGTGGTTTCCATCGAGCGCTGGCCCTTGAACTGCAGCAGGCTGTTGACCAGATTCGGCACGTCGCCAATGTTGTTGAAGAAGTTGCTCACCCCGGTACGCACGAAGCTTGGCGTGATGTAGCGGTAACCGTCGACCACCGGCAGGAACACCCACTGGTCGAAGCGATAGTTGAAGTGGTAGACCCGGCGGTTCCACGATTCCAGCGGGTCATAGACGTTCAGCGCGTTGAGCGTCGAACGTTCGAACTCGCGCTGGTCCAGGCCCGGGTTGAACTTGAGTTTGGTCAGCGGTTCCTTGAAGCCGTCGCTGTCGACCACTACCGGGGCATCGGCTTTACTGTTGTCGGCCTGGGCCACGCCTGCACAGAGGAACGCTGCAATCAGCAGGAGATATTTAGCCACGGAAGAACTCCAGCATGGCGTCGCTGTTGACGCGATAGTTAAGGTTGCCGCAGTGGCCGCCCAGTGGATAAACGGTCAGGCGATCACCGAAGGTTTTACGCAGGAAGCCCAGGTCGCCAGGGCCGAGGATGACGTCGTCGGCGTTGTGCATGACGGCGATTTTCGGGCTGTCGTGCAGGTAATCCTTGAGCGCATACAGGCTGACCTGATCGATCAGTTGCAGCAGGCTGCCGCCGTCAGTGCGCGCGCGCCACATCGGAATGACCTGCTCGGTGATGTAGCAGTCGAAATCGCATTGCAGCGCACGCTTGAGGAACGGCGTGAGGCTGGTGCCTTCGGTGATCGGGAATTTCGGCGGGGTAATCAGACCGCGACGGTTGACCAGGTCCGAGGTGTAGGCAATGTCGGCTGCCGAGAAGCGGAACGACGTGCCAATCAGCATGGCCATCTGTTCGTTGGTCAGGTGCTGCTTGGACTGCTGGAAGTCATACAGCAGCGCATCGTTGAGGTCGATGTAGCCTTTCTGCTGGAAGTAGCGGGTCAGCTTGGTCAGTACCAGCTCATAGAAGGTGGTGCTGTTGTTGATGCCTTTCACCTCGGTCTGTACCAGCTTGTCGAGGTTGGTCACCGAGGTATAGAGATTGACCGGCGGGTTCAGCAACAGGACTTTCTTGAAATTGAAGCTGCGGCGTGTCTCGTCCAGATGCGCGACGAACGCCGCATCGAGGGCGCCGAGGCTGTAACCGGTGAGATAGTACTCGGTGACCGGCAGTTTCGGGTTCTGCGCCCGCACGGCCTGCATCACCCGATACATGTCTTCGGCATCTTCCTTGGTCACGCCTGGGGTGGCGAAACGCGAGGCGGCGCTAATGAAGTCGAAGCTGGTCGGCGACGACAACTGCACGACATGGTAGCCGGCCTTGTAATACAGCTTTTTCAGGTATTCGTTGAGCGTGCTGTCAAAGCGCGCGCCGGTGCCGGCGATCAGGAAGATCAGCGGCGCCGGTTTGTCCTGCGTGGCGATGCGGTAGGTGAGTTTTTTGACTGCCCAGAAATTGTCCGGCAGCTGGAATTCACGCTCCGGGCGCAGGGTGAGGCTGCGGTCCGTTTGATTGATGTCGTCGTCCAGCGGCAACTCCGGACGCAAATCCGGTGGTGTCGTGGCGATCGTCGCCTCGAACGGGTTGGTCAGCGGGTAGCCATAGCTGGCGGCGTCGATATCCACCGCCAGCGCGGACGCACTCAAGATAAGGCCGCTGAACAGCGCGGCGAAGCGCAAGGAACGGAGCATGACTAGATCCCTTAGAGGAAGGTGCCGATTGAAGTTCGCAGGCTATGACCACCGGCCGTGCGCCAAAGTGCCATGCTGCGGCACCAAACAGGCGGAATTCGGGGTAATAGTAGCTGGACGATACACGTTGCGAGGGCTTGCTGAACAGTTAACAGTTGTTAGTGCTTGCGAATGCCGGTCGGCAGATTAAGCTGGCCGCCGATTTCCGCAGATTGGAGTGCCCCATGTCCCGCCGCTTGCCCGTGATTGTGCTGCTTGTTTTGTTGCCGCTGTGGCTGGCCGCCAGTTATGCCGCGCGCTATGGCTTCATGGAAGACGGGCAGTGGGTAGGCATCTGCGTCGACGAGGCCAGTCGTTGGCAATGCCTGGTGCGTGCGAATCTGGGGCTGATGATTCATTTCAAGGTGTTGGGCTGGGCGGCGGTGGCCACCGCGGTATTGGCATTTGTCGTGCAGGGACGGGCAGGGTGGTGGCTGGCGGTGCTGGCGCTGGTGTTCGGCCTGCCGGCGCTGGCGTTGTACAACACTACATTAGCGGTGTTTGCGGTGGTGATTGCCGGGTTGCGCCTGGTCCGCGAGTCCCGCAGCGCCTGACAGTCAGTCATCGCGGGCAAGCCCGCTCCCACAGGAATTGAGGTGAACACAGCATTTGTGTGCAGCAGAAATCCTGTGGGAGCTGGCTTGCCAGCGATGGCGATTTCGAAGGCGCTGAAATCAGGCCTTGCGAACCCGCAGGCAGCGCCACAACGCCACCACCATCAAGCCACTCACCAGCGCCCAACCCCACGCCTGCTGATTCAGCATCCCTTCCTGATACAACTGCGGTGCAATCCCGGCGCCGATGATAAAGGTCAGCAGAGCAATCTCCCGACGCGGCACGCTCACCGGGCGGCACAGGTAGACCAGCGCCGGCAGGACGAACGCCATGCTGGCGAAACTGCGATAACGCGGATCGAAGACCATCTCCAGCATCATCACCGCCGCGGCAAAACCGGCCGCCACGACCAGCCAGCCGGCGCGCCGTTCGAGGAAATCGAAGGCTCGCGCGCGCCAACCGCTACGCGCGCTTAGCGTCAGCGCGGCATGCGCGAGGACCAACAGATTCAACCCGGTCAGCAAGCCGACCCACAGCCATTCACCGGCAAATCGCGTGGTCAATCGAGCCAGATCGCCCCAGGCGCCAATCGAGCACGCTGCGACCGCGCCCAGCAGTGGCAGCAAAAGCGCCGAACGTGTGCTGCGCACGCGTCCACCAAGGATCAGCGTGCCGAGGAAAATCAAGGCACCGACCGCCAGCCATTCTTTCCAGTACGGCACGTTGCTCACCGGCCCAGCGAGTACGCCCTTGTCCTGCCGATCGGCATCGAACAGCCCCCAATAGCCGCCGACCGCGCCTTCACTGCCGCGCTTCCACGGTTGGTCGAAGGCTTCGATCAGGTTGTAACGCCAGCCTTCCTGCTCGGCCATCGCCACAAAGCCACGAATGAATTTTGCCTCGTTGACCCGGCTCGGTACGGCTGTTTCACGCTGACGGCCTTCGCTCGGCCAGCCGGTTTCGCCAATCATCACGTCTTTGGGCGCGAACTTGTTGCCGAACACCTGACGCACATCCGCCACATGCTGCAGCGCCACGTCGATGTTCGACGGATCGTCTTCCCAGTACGGCAGCAGGTGAATGGTCAGAAAGTCCACGGCCGGGGCGATTTCCGGATGCTTGAGCCAGAATTCCCAGACGTCGGCGTAGGTCACCGGTTGCTTGACCTGGCTTTTGACCTTGTTGATCAGCCGGGCCAGTTGCGCGCCGGTGACCTCTTTGCGCAGCAGTGCCTCGTTGCCGACGATTACGGCTGTGACCACGTCGGGGTTGGCATTGGCCGATTTGATCAGCAGCTCGACTTCCTGCTCGGTGTCGACCGGGTTGCTGTTGACCCAGGCGCCGATCATCAACTTCAGACCGTGCTTGCGCGCCAGATCGGGCAGGGCGTCGAGGCCGGTCATCGAGTAGGTGCGGATGCATTCGAAGCGCGTCGCCAGCAGCGCGAGGTCGGCGTCCATGCGCTCGGGGCGCAATTTGAACGGCACGTCGAACGGCGATTGGTCTTTGTCGAACGGTGTGTAGGAGGCGCATTGCAACTTGTGCGTCGGCGTCGCGGCGTCCGGCAGGATCACCGGTTGGCCGAGGCCATACCAGAAACCGCCAAGGGCCAGGAGCCCGAGCAGGCAGGCGAACAGATAAGGCAGAAAAGGAAATCGGGACGTCGCGGACATGGTCAGGCCGAGTGGCTGCAAAGCGACGCATGTTACCTGCATTTATACAAGGGCAGGTGGCTCGCAGGCGTTGTACATGCAAAGTTCGGGCGGATTGTCTGGCGTCAATTAATCGCGTTTGATTAATGGCTTTCTGATGTCGTTTCTCGCTGCCTCGAGGTCGCTGACAGAGCAGGTCGCCGGCCGCTTGAGGTTGATGATCAAACCATCAGTACCCTTTCTGAAAAATCGGCTGATGTTCGGTGTGTGAGGTCCGGCGTGATGGGGGCGCTGAGCACCATAACAATACGTTGACGATGCCCGGCATCCGTCGGGCGCAGCATTTCGGGGAAGTAAACGATGAAGATGCGACGACTTTTAGGCGCAGGTGCCGCTCTGGCGCTTGCGATGAGTTCCACTTTCGCCAACGCTGAAAAACAGACCCTGAACATCGGTTACGTTGACGGCTGGTCCGACAGCGTCGCGACCACTCACGTGGCGGCCGAAGTGATCAAACAGAAACTCGGTTATGACGTGAAGCTGCAGGCCGTCGCCACCGGGATCATGTGGCAGGGCGTGGCCACCGGCAAACTCGATGCCATGCTCTCGGCCTGGCTGCCCGTGACCCACGGTGACTACTGGACGAAAAACAAGGATCAGGTCGTCGATTACGGCCCGAACTTCAAGGACGCGAAGATCGGCTTGATCGTGCCGGAGTACGTCAAAGCCAAATCGATCGAAGACCTGAAAACCGACGACACCTTCAAAAACCGTATTGTCGGCATCGACGCCGGTTCAGGCGTAATGCTCAAGACCGATCAGGCGATCAAGGATTACGGTCTGGACAAGTACAGCCTCAAGGCCAGTTCCGGCGCCGGCATGATTGCCGAGCTGACCCGCGCCGAGAAGAAGAACGAATCCATCGCCGTCACCGGTTGGGTGCCGCACTGGATGTTCGCCAAGTGGAAACTGCGCTTCCTCGACGACCCGAAAGGCGTGTATGGCCAGGCTGAAACCGTGAACAGCATCGGCAGCAAAGGCCTGGACGCCAAGGCGCCGGAAGTGGCCAAGTTCCTGAAAAACTTCCAGTGGGCGTCGAAAGACGAAATCGGCGAGGTCATGCTGGCAATTCAGGACGGCGCCAAGCCTGATGCTGCGGCCAAGGACTGGGTGGCCAAACACCCGGATCGTGTAGCTGACTGGACCAAATAATTTAAACACCGCCACACCCCTGTGGGAGCGAGCCTGCTCGCGAATGCAATCTGTCAGTTGATGCGATATCGACTGATACGACGCCTTCGCGAGCAGGCTCGCTCCCACAGTTGTTTTTGTGTGTGCTTGAAAATGGCCAGAACATCATGGCCATCTACTACTAAGGTCGTCTGGATCCTCTCTCGCAGCCGCATACATTAGCTACGTTCCAACAATAATTTGTGCTGCGAGGATAAAAACAATGAACGACAGCATTTACCTCTCGATTCAAAACAGTCCCCGATTCAAGGAGCTGGTTCAGAAAAGGGAACGATTCGCCTGGATTCTCTCGGCAATCATGCTCGGGCTGTACTCCGCATTCATCCTGCTGATCGCATACGGGCCGCACGTGCTCGGGGCGAAACTCAGTCCTGAATCCTCGATCACTTGGGGCATCCCGATCGGTGTCGGCCTGATCATTTCAGCCTTCGTCCTGACCGGCATCTACGTGCGCCGCGCCAATGGCGAGTTCGACGACCTGAACAATGCGATTCTCAAGGAGGCTCAGCAATGATCCGGCGTCTACTGGCTCTATTGAGTGTTGCGGCTTTCGCGCCGAGTGTCTGGGCGGCTGACGCGTTGACGGGGGAGGTGGCCAAGCAGCCGCTGAACATCCCGGCGATCCTGATGTTCGTGGCCTTCGTCGGCGCGACGTTGTACGTCACCTACTGGGCTTCGAAGAAAAACAATTCGGCCGCCGACTACTACGCGGCGGGCGGCAAGATCACCGGTTTCCAGAACGGCCTGGCGATCGCCGGCGACTACATGTCGGCGGCGTCCTTCCTGGGTATTTCCGCGCTGGTGTTCACCTCCGGCTACGACGGCCTGATCTACTCGATCGGCTTCCTCGTGGGCTGGCCGATCATTCTGTTCCTGATCGCCGAACGCCTGCGCAACCTGGGTAAATACACCTTTGCCGACGTGGCGTCCTACCGCCTCGGGCAAACCCAGATTCGCACCCTGTCCGCCTGCGGTTCGCTGGTGGTGGTGGCGTTCTACCTGATCGCGCAGATGGTCGGTGCCGGCAAGCTGATCCAGCTGCTGTTCGGCCTCGATTACCACGTTGCGGTGATTCTGGTCGGCGTGCTGATGTGCATGTACGTGCTGTTCGGCGGCATGCTCGCGACCACTTGGGTGCAGATCATCAAGGCAGTGTTGCTGCTGTCCGGTGCCTCGTTCATGGCACTGATGGTAATGAAGCACGTGGGCTTCGACTTCAACACGCTGTTCTCCGAAGCGATCAAGGTTCACGCCAAGGGCGAAGCGATCATGAGCCCGGGCGGGCTGGTCAAGGATCCGATCTCGGCGTTCTCGCTGGGTCTGGCACTGATGTTCGGTACCGCTGGCCTGCCGCACATTCTGATGCGCTTCTTCACCGTGAGTGACGCAAAAGAAGCGCGCAAGAGCGTGCTGTACGCTACCGGCTTCATTGGCTACTTCTACATCCTGACCTTCATCATCGGCTTCGGCGCGATCCTGCTGGTCAGCACCAACCCGGCCTTCAAAGATGCAGCGGGCGCCTTGCTCGGCGGCAACAACATGGCGGCGGTGCACCTGGCCAACGCGGTGGGCGGCAGCATCTTCCTAGGCTTCATCTCGGCAGTGGCGTTCGCAACCATTCTGGCTGTGGTAGCCGGTCTGACCCTGGCGGGTGCTTCGGCGGTTTCTCACGACCTGTACGCCAGTGTGATCAAGAAGGGCAAAGCCAACGAGAAGGATGAGATTCGCGTATCGAAGATCACCACTATCGCCCTGGCGGTGCTGGCGATTGGTCTGGGCATTCTGTTTGAAAGCCAGAACATCGCGTTCATGGTCGGCCTGGCGTTCTCCATCGCGGCGAGCTGCAACTTCCCTGTGCTGCTGCTTTCGATGTACTGGAAGAAGCTGACCACTCGCGGCGCGATGATCGGCGGCTGGCTGGGTCTGGTGAGTGCTGTTGGTCTGATGATCCTTGGCCCGACCATCTGGGTGCAGATTCTGCATCACGAGAAGGCGATCTTCCCTTACGAATATCCGGCGCTGTTCTCGATGATGATTGCGTTCATCGGGATCTGGTTCTTCTCGATTACCGACAAGTCGGCGGCTGCGGACAATGAGCGGGCGCTGTTCTTCCCGCAGTTTGTGCGTTCGCAGACCGGGTTGGGGGCGAGTGGGGCGGTTTCGCACTAAGAGATCAGATGTAAGCTGCAAGCTGCAAGCTTCAAGAAAACGCCCTGATTGAGAGATTGGGGCGTTTTTTTGTGGGCGGTTATCGGTTGGTTTTGGGTGTATATCCGTTTTTTGAGGTGATGCGGCTGGCGGTTTCGCCCTTACGGCGACTTACTTTTTTTACAAACGCCTAAAAAAAGTAAGCAAAAAAACGCTTGCTCCTACGTTCGGCCCTCGCAGGCTCGGGTTCCTTCGCTGCGGAATCGATCCGGGCGCAGCGGCTACGGTTTGCTTCGCTGCACCTCCTTCCGCTGTGTCTGGCTGCGCCAGACGGTCGCTACGCTCCCACCCCCGAATCAATCCCTCCACTCAGCCTTCCGACGTCGCCGGTGGCTCAAGATCAAGAGCACTCGAGCTTGCGCTCATTGTTGAGTGGTTAGAAGCGTCGCATGGCTTGAGATTTTCGGTGGATTCGCCCCTCACCCCAGCCCTCTCCCGAGGGAGAGGGAGCCGATTTGTGTGGTGTTCAAAACCTGCATTCGACTCGGTATCGCAAGTCGGCGTGTTTCGCCCAAACACCTCGGTCAGTCCCCTCTCCCTCTGGGAGAGGGCTAGGGTGAGGGGCTCTTGATCTGGCTTTGGCTTTCGCTTTTGATCTTTTGGCCCTTCGGCAGCTGCGCCCGGATCGGTCCCGTAACGAAGGAACCCCGAGCCCCAGCGAGCGGGCCGTACGCCGGGGAAAAGCCTTTTGGGTTACGTTTTCGCTGGGCCGGCGCTCCGGCGTTTGGAAAAGGTGACTCGCTGTAAGAGCGAAACCGCCAGCGGCAGCACCCGCAGCAACGGATATGCCCCCAGAATCCAAGAACCAGTCGGCCCGAAGGCCGCTGAGACCACAAACAAAAACGGCCTCTATATAAGAGGCCGTTCCTGACACACCACTAAACCATCACAAAAAAAGAAAAACCCTTATTTGCGATCTTCCAGCTTGGTGATGTCACGCGACTCGTAACCGGTGTACAGCTGGCGCGGGCGGCCAATCTTGTACGGGCTCGAGAGCATTTCTTTCCAGTGCGAAATCCAGCCCACGGTACGTGCCAAGGCGAAAATCACCGTGAACATGCTGGTTGGAATGCCGATCGCCTTGAGGATGATCCCCGAGTAGAAGTCGACGTTCGGGTACAGCGAGCGTTCGATGAAGTACGGGTCGGTCAGGGCGATCTCTTCCAGGCGCATGGCCAGTTCGAGTTGCGGATCGTTGTTGATGCCCAGTTCCTTCAGCACTTCGTCGCAGGTCTGCTTCATGACAGTCGCGCGAGGGTCGCGGTTCTTGTAGACGCGGTGACCGAAGCCCATCAACTTGAACGGATCGTTCTTGTCCTTGGCCTTGGCGATGAACTTGTCGATGTTCGACACATCGCCAATCTCGTCGAGCATGGTCAGCACGGCTTCGTTCGCACCGCCGTGGGCAGGGCCCCACAGTGCGGCGATACCGGCGGCGATACAGGCGAACGGGTTGGCACCCGAAGAACCGGCCAGACGCACGGTGGAGGTCGAAGCGTTCTGCTCGTGGTCGGCGTGGAGGATGAAGATCCGGTCCATGGCCTTGGCGAGTACCGGGCTGATCGGTTTGATCTCGCACGGGGTGTTGAACATCATGTGCAGGAAGTTTTCCGCGTACGTCAGGTCGTTGCGCGGGTACATCATGGGTTGGCCCATGGAGTACTTGTAAACCATCGCTGCCAGGGTCGGCATCTTCGCAACCAGACGGATCGCGGAAATTTCGCGATGCTGCGGGTTATTGATGTCCAGGGAGTCGTGGTAGAAGGCCGAGAGGGCGCCGACTACACCGCACATGACGGCCATCGGGTGGGCGTCGCGACGGAAACCGTTGAAGAAGGTTTTCAGCTGCTCGTGAACCATGGTGTGGTTTTTCACGGTGCTGACGAACTGGGCCTTCTGTTCTGCGGTCGGCAATTCGCCGTTGAGCAGCAGGTAGCAGGTTTCCAGGTAGTCCGACTTTTCAGCCAGCTGTTCGATCGGGTAGCCGCGGTGCAACAAAATGCCGTTGTCGCCGTCGATATAGGTGATTTTCGATTCGCACGAAGCGGTCGACATGAAACCCGGGTCGAAAGTGAAGCGGCCCGTGGCCGTCAGGCCCCGAACATCGATTACATCGGGACCAACGGTGCCGGTTAAAATGGGCAGCTCGACGGGGGCTGCGCCCTCGATGATCAACTGCGCTTTTTTGTCAGCCATGTGGCCTCCTATTTATGCTTGAACCATCAGACAGACCCCCCACGCAGGGCCCGCACCACTATAGTGAGATAAATTCGAATGTCAATTTGCCTAAAGTCTTGCTCCAGAAGGCTTTAAGCCGACTTTTTCCTCGAAATTGCCTGCCATTTACGCCTTTTATGCAACTTGTGCAATCCGCTATTGGGGGTAGGTGAACGCGTTGTCATTAGTAGCCTAACTGTCTATACTCGGCCACCGACCGCCAAGGGCTTTTGGGCTTGCTTTCATTGGGGGTCGCATCCCTGGGTGGTGGTTACCTGACCAGTGCACTCCCCAACAACTTTGCCCTGATTGTTAGGGGCTCTTCAGTGTGAAAAAAAAGCCGTGAAAAGCCAACGACCTGTAAACCTAGACCTAAGGACCATCAAACTCCCAGTCACTGCTTACACGTCCATTCTTCACCGTATCTCCGGTGTCATCCTCTTCGTGTGCCTTGCCATCATGCTTTACGCATTGGACAAGTCGCTGAACTCCGAGGAAGGCTTCGGTCAGGTGAAAGCGTGTCTGACCAGTCCGCTAGCCAAGCTAGTGATTTGGGGCATCCTGTCCGCTCTGCTGTATCACCTGGTAGCCGGTGTGCGCCACTTGATCATGGACATGGGCATCGGTGAGACGCTGGAAGGCGGCAAACTGGGCTCGAAAATCGTTATCGCCGTTTCCGTGGTGGTAATCGTTCTGGCAGGAGTCTGGATATGGTAACTAACGTCACTAACCTGTCGCGTTCGGGCCTCTATGACTGGATGGCACAGCGTGTGTCTGCGGTCGTTCTCGCGGCTTACTTCATCTTTCTGATCGGATACATCGTCGCCAACCCTGGCCTCGAGTATGCCCAGTGGCATGAACTGTTCGCTCACAACGGAATGCGTATTTTCAGCCTGCTGGCCCTTGTTGCTCTGGGCGCTCACGCCTGGGTCGGCATGTGGACCATCGCGACCGACTACCTGACGCCAATGGCGTTCGGCAAGTCCGCAACGGCGATACGTTTCCTTTTCCAGGCGGTATGCGGCGTTGCGATGTTCGCTTACTTCGTCTGGGGTGTGCAGATTCTCTGGGGTATCTGATTCATGGCTAACATTCCAACGATTTCTTTCGACGCCATCATTATTGGTGGTGGCGGTGCCGGCATGCGCGCTGCGCTGCAGCTGGCACAGGGCGGCCACAAGACTGCGGTGATCACCAAGGTTTTCCCGACCCGTTCGCACACTGTATCCGCACAGGGCGGCATCACTTGCGCCATCGCTTCCGCTGACCCGAACGATGACTGGCGCTGGCACATGTACGATACCGTCAAGGGTTCCGACTACATCGGTGACCAGGACGCTATCGAATACATGTGTCAGGAAGGCCCGGCCGCTGTTTTCGAGCTGGACCACATGGGTCTGCCGTTCTCGCGTACCGAGCAAGGCCGCATCTACCAGCGTCCGTTCGGTGGCCAGTCCAAGGACTATGGCAAGGGCGGTCAGGCTGCACGTACTTGCGCTGCATCCGACCGTACCGGTCACGCGCTGCTGCACACGCTTTATCAGGGCAACCTGAAAGCCGGTACCACGTTCCTCAACGAGTACTACGCTGTTGATCTGGTGAAAAACCAGGAAGGCGAATTCGTTGGCGTGATCGCGATCTGCATCGAAACCGGCGAAACCTCCTACATCCGTGCCAAGGCCACCGTTCTGGCCACTGGCGGTGCAGGCCGTATCTACGCGTCCACCACCAACGCCCTGATCAACACCGGTGACGGCGTCGGCATGGCTCTGCGTGCTGGCGTGCCGGTACAAGACATCGAAATGTGGCAGTTCCACCCGACCGGCATCGCCGGCGCCGGTGTACTGGTTACCGAAGGTTGCCGTGGTGAAGGTGGTTACCTGATCAACAAGCACGGCGAGCGTTTCATGGAGCGTTATGCTCCGAACGCGAAAGACCTTGCAGGTCGTGACGTGGTTGCCCGTTCGATGGTCAAGGAAATCATCGCCGGCAACGGTTGCGGTCCGAATGGCGACCACGTAATGCTCAAACTCGACCACCTGGGCGAGGAAGTGCTGCACAGCCGTCTGCCAGGCATCTGCGAACTGTCGAAGACTTTCGCCCACGTTGACCCGGTCGTTGCTCCGGTTCCGGTTGTGCCGACCTGCCACTACATGATGGGCGGCGTTGCCACCAACATTCATGGCCAGGCGATCACCCAGAACGCCGAAGGTCAGGACCAGATCATTCCTGGCCTGTTCGCGGTAGGCGAAGTGGCTTGCGTATCGGTTCACGGTGCGAACCGTCTGGGCGGCAACTCGCTGCTCGACCTGGTGGTCTTCGGTCGCGCTGCCGGCCTGCACCTGGAAAAGGCGTTGACCGATGGCATCGAATACGACGACGCTACCGAGTCCGACATCGAAGCTGCACTGTCGCGTCTGAACGCGCTGAACAACCGTACCGACGGTGAAGACGTTGCCACCCTGCGTCGCGAGCTGCAAAGCTGCATGCAGAACTACTTCGGTGTATTCCGTACCGGCGAATACATGCAGAAGGGCATCGCTCAGCTGGCCGATCTGCGCAAGCGTATCGCCAACGTGAAGATCAACGACAAGTCGCAAGCGTTCAACACTGCACGTATCGAAGCGCTGGAACTGCAGAACCTGCTGGAAGTGGCTGAAGCTACCGCCATCGCGGCCGAAGTACGTAAAGAGTCCCGCGGCGCTCACGCCCGTGAAGACTTCGAAGACCGTGATGACGAAAACTGGCTGTGCCACACCCTGTACTTCCCGGGTGACAAGCGCGTCACCAAGCGTGCCGTGAACTTCTCGCCGAAGACTGTTCCGACTTTCGAACCTAAAGTCCGGACTTATTAAGGGTGACCGCCATGTTGCAAGTCAGTGTTTATCGCTACAACCCTGATCAGGACGCCGCGCCGTTCATGCAGGATTTCCAGGTCGATACCGGTGGTAAAGACCTGATGGTGCTGGACGTGCTGGCCCTGATCAAAGAGCAGGACGAAGGTTTCTCCTATCGTCGCTCCTGCCGTGAAGGCGTCTGCGGCTCCGACGGCATGAACATCAACGGCAAGAACGGTCTGGCCTGCATCACGCCGCTGTCTGCCGTTGTAAAAGGCAACAAGCTGATCGTTCGTCCACTGCCAGGTTTGCCGGTTATCCGTGACCTGGTCGTCGATATGAGCATCTTCTACAAGCAATACGAGAAGGTGAAGCCTTACCTGCAGAACGACACGCCGGCTCCGGCCATCGAGCGTCTGCAGTCGCCAGAAGAGCGCGAAAAGCTCGACGGTCTGTACGAGTGCATCCTGTGCGCCTGCTGCTCGACCTCTTGCCCGTCCTTCTGGTGGAACCCGGACAAGTTCCTGGGTCCTGCTGCGCTGCTGCAAGCCTACCGCTTCCTGGCAGACAGCCGCGACACCAAGACCAGCGAGCGTCTGGCTTCACTTGACGACCCGTTCAGCGTTTTCCGCTGCCGGGGCATCATGAACTGCGTCAACGTATGTCCGAAAGGCCTGAACCCGACTAAGGCCATCGGTCACATCCGTAACATGCTGCTTTCGAGCGGCGTGTGATTCAGCTGCTGTAACCGTTGCACCGTAGAGGCTGTGGCGCGGGCTTCAACCCGCGTCATGGCTATAACCAGAGCCGTAGCCATAAGCTGCAGCTCTTCTTTTGAAGAAATGAGACAAGCAGGGGCATCCGGGCTGGTACCCGGACTATCAGTGTGATCCTAGGTGGCTTGTTTTAGTCGCTGCATTCGGACTTCTGCAAGTTTGCTCGGTGTCGACACCGATGGTGTTCCCCTAACCGAGGGTGACCAAGCATGCAAGAAAGCGTGATGCAGCGCATGTGGAACAGCGCCTACCTTTCAGGTGGAAACGCTGCCTATGTGGAAGAGCTTTATGAGCTCTACCTGCACGACCCTAACGCTGTGCCAGAAGAGTGGCGCACCTACTTTCAGAAGTTGCCAGCCGACGGCAACTCTGCCACTGATGTTTCGCACTCGACGATTCGCGATCATTTCGTGCTGCTGGCAAAGAACCAGCGCCGCGCCCAACCGGTTTCCGCCGGCAGCGTGAGCAGTGAGCACGAGAAGAAGCAAGTTGAAGTGCTGCGATTGATCCAGGCCTACCGTATGCGTGGCCACCAGGCAGCCCAGCTTGACCCGCTGGGGCTGTGGCAGCGTCCTGCACCTGCAGACCTGTCGATCAATCATTACGGCTTGACCAATGCCGATCTTGATACGACCTTCCGTGCCGGCGACCTGTTCATCGGCAAAGAGGAAGCGAGCCTACGCGAAATTCACGAAGCGTTGCAGCAGACATATTGCCGCACCATCGGCGCTGAATTCACGCACATCACCGATTCCGAGCAGCGCCAGTGGTTCCAGCAGCGTCTGGAAAGCGTGCGTGGCCGTCCGACGTACTCCGCCGACATCAAGAGCCACCTGCTTGAGCGCGTGACTGCCGGTGAAGGCCTGGAAAAATACCTGGGTACCAAATACCCGGGCACCAAGCGTTTCGGTCTGGAAGGCGGCGAAAGCCTGATTCCGATGCTCGACGAACTGATCCAGCGTTCCGGCTCGTACGGCACCAAGGAAGTCGTCATCGGCATGGCCCACCGTGGCCGTCTGAACGTACTGGTCAACACCTTCGGCAAGAACCCGCGCGAGCTGTTCGACGAGTTCGAAGGCAAGAAGAAGGTCGAGCTGGGTTCCGGTGACGTTAAATACCACCAGGGCTTCTCGTCCAACGTGATGACCACCGGCGGTGAAGTTCACCTGGCCATGGCGTTCAACCCGTCCCACCTGGAAATCGTTTCCCCGGTGGTTGAAGGTTCGGTGCGCGCCCGTCAGGACCGTCGCAACGACCTGACCGGTGAGAAAGTTCTGCCGATCTCCATCCACGGTGACGCGGCATTCGCCGGTCAGGGCGTGGTCATGGAAACCTTCCAGATGTCGCAGACCCGCGGTTTCAAGACCGGCGGTACCGTGCACATCGTGATCAACAACCAGGTCGGTTTCACCATCAGCAACCCGCTGGACTCGCGCTCCACCGAGTACGCCACCGACGTTGCCAAGATGATCCAGGCGCCGATCCTCCATGTGAATGGTGATGATCCGGAAGCCGTGCTGTTCGTGACCCAGCTGGCCATCGACTACCGCATGCAGTTCAAGCGTGACGTGGTGATCGATCTGGTCTGCTACCGTCGTCGCGGCCACAACGAGGCCGACGAGCCAAGCGGCACCCAGCCCCTGATGTATCAGCAGATCACCAAGCAGCGCACCACCCGTGAGCTGTACGCTGATCGCCTGACCCAGGCCGGTGTGCTCGACGCTGAACGTGTTCAGGCCAAGGTCGACGAATACCGCAACGCGCTGGACAACGGTCTGCACGTAGTGAAATCGCTGGTCAAAGAGCCGAACAAAGAGCTGTTCGTCGACTGGCGTCCGTACCTGGGCCACGCCTGGACTGCGCGTCACGACACGCGTTTCGATCTTAAAACCTTGCAAGAACTGTCCGCCAAGCTGCTGGAAATTCCGGAAGGCTTCGTCGTTCAGCGTCAGGTCGCGAAGATCTACGAAGACCGTCAGAAGATGCAAGCCGGCGGCCTGCCGATCAACTGGGGTTACGCTGAAACGATGGCGTACGCGACCCTGGCGTTCGAAGGTCACCCGATTCGCATGACCGGTCAGGACATCGGCCGCGGTACGTTCTCGCACCGTCACGCTGTGTTGCACAACCAGAAAGACGCGGGCACCTACATTCCGCTGCAGAACCTGTACGACGGTCAGCCACGTTTCGACCTGTACGACTCGTTCCTCTCGGAAGAAGCGGTACTGGCATTCGAATACGGTTACTCGACCACCACGCCAAACGCGCTGGTGATCTGGGAAGCCCAGTTCGGCGACTTCGCCAACGGTGCTCAGGTCGTGATCGACCAGTTCATCACCAGCGGCGAGCACAAGTGGGGCCGTCTCTGCGGTCTGACCATGCTGCTGCCACACGGTTACGAAGGCCAGGGCCCTGAGCACAGCTCGGCACGTCTTGAGCGTTACCTGCAGCTGTGCGCCGAGCACAACATTCAGGTGTGCATGCCGACCACGCCAGCACAGATCTACCACTTGCTGCGTCGTCAGGTGATCCGTCCGCTGCGCAAGCCGCTGGTCGTGCTGACGCCGAAGTCGCTGCTGCGCCACAAGCTGGCCATCTCGACGCTGGAAGATCTGGCCGAAGGTTCGTTCCAGACCGTGATCCCGGAAATCGACGCACTGGACCCGAAAAAGGTCGAGCGCGTGGTTCTGTGCAGCGGCAAGGTCTACTACGACCTGCTGGAAAAACGCCGTGCCGAAGGCCGCGAAGATATCGCCATCGTGCGTATCGAGCAGCTGTATCCGTTCCCTGAGGATGACTTGAAAGAAGTCCTGGCTCCGTACACCAACGTCAAACACGCCGTTTGGTGTCAGGAAGAGCCGATGAACCAGGGTGCCTGGTACTGCAGCCAGCATCACTTGCGTCGCAGCATCGCTAACCTCGACAAGACTCTCGTACTTGAGTACGCGGGCCGTGAGGCTTCGGCTGCGCCAGCTTGTGGTTACGCATCGATGCACGCCGAGCAGCAGGAAAAACTGCTGCAAGATGCTTTCACTGTTTAACGCCTTCGCGCTGACTGAAACCGAATTTTAAGGACCCACAGATAATGGCTATCGAAATCAAAGCCCCGTCATTCCCGGAATCGGTTGCCGATGGCACCGTTGCCACCTGGCACAAGAAACCAGGTGAGGCCGTCAAGCGTGACGACCTGATCGTCGACATCGAAACCGACAAAGTCGTGCTCGAAGTGTTGGCTGAAGCAGACGGCGTGCTGGGCGCAATCGTTGCCGAAGAGGGCGCTACCGTTCTGTCGAACCAGGTTCTGGGCTCGATCGAAGAGGGCGGCGCTGCTGCTGCCGCTCCTGCCGCCGCTGCTGCTCCGGCTGCTACTGCCGCTGCCGCACCAGCTGCTGCCGATGGCGAAGATGACCCGATCGCAGCTCCTGCCGCTCGCAAGCTGGCTGAAGAGAACGGCATCAACATCGCTTCCGTTGCCGGTACCGGCAAAGGTGGTCGTGTGACCAAGGAAGACGTGGTAGCAGCAGTTGCTGCGAAGAAAGCCGCTCCGGCTGCCGCGCCTGCCAAGGCTGCTGCTCCTTCGGCTGCTGCGCCTGTGTTCGCTGCCGGCGACCGCATCGAGAAGCGCGTACCGATGACTCGCGTACGGGCCACCGTGGCCAAGCGTCTGGTTGAAGCCCAGTCGAACATGGCGATGCTGACCACGTTCAACGAAGTCGACATGACCGAAGTCATGGCCCTGCGTTCGAAGTACAAGGACCTGTTCGAGAAGTCCCACAACGGCGTACGCCTGGGCTTCATGTCGTTCTTCGTGAAAGCGGCCACCGAAGCGCTGAAACGCTTCCCGGCTGTCAACGCGTCGATCGACGGCGGCGACATCGTTTACCACGGCTATGCGGACATCGGCGTTGCCGTTTCCAGCGACCGTGGCCTGGTGGTACCGGTTCTGCGTAACGCCGAGCTGATGAGCCTGGCTGAAATCGAAGGCGGCATCGCAACATTTGGCAAGAAAGCCCGTGACGGCAAACTGTCGATGGACGAGATGACCGGTGGTACCTTCACCATCACCAACGGTGGTACCTTCGGTTCGATGATGTCGACACCGATCGTCAACCCGCCGCAGGCAGCGATTCTGGGCATGCACAACATCATCCAGCGTCCGATGGCCATCAACGGTCAGGTCGTGATCCGTCCGATGATGTACCTGGCTCTGTCCTACGATCACCGCCTGATCGATGGCAAAGAAGCTGTGACCTTCCTGGTGACCATCAAGAACCTGCTGGAAGATCCGGCTCGTCTGTTGCTGGATATCTAAAAAGCAGCTGCAAGCTTTCAGCTACAAGCCTCAAGCTCAAGGCGAGCGGGTGGACTTGCAGCTTGAAGCTTGCGGCTTGTAGCTTTATTGCTAAAGAGGATTTTTTGAATGTCGCAGAAATTTGACGTAGTAGTGATCGGTGCCGGCCCTGGTGGCTATGTAGCGGCCATCAAGGCTGCTCAGTTGGGCCTGACCACTGCCTGCATCGAGAAGTACACCGACGCAGAGGGCAAGCAAGCCCTGGGCGGTACCTGCCTGAACGTGGGTTGCATTCCTTCCAAGGCGCTGCTCGACAGCTCGTGGAAATACAAGGAAGCCAAAGAGAGCTTCAACGTTCACGGTATCTCGACCGGCGAAGTCAAAATGGACGTCGCTGCGATGGTTGGCCGCAAGGCTGGCATCGTCAAGAACCTGACCGGCGGCGTTGCCACCCTGTTCAAGGCCAACGGCGTTACTTCGATCCAGGGCCACGGCAAGCTGCTGGCCGGCAAGAAAGTCGAAGTCACCAAGCCGGACGGTTCGGTTGAAGTCATCGAAGCGGAAAACGTCATCCTCGCGCCAGGTTCGCGTCCGATCGACATTCCACCGGCTCCGGTTGACCAGAAAGTCATCGTCGATTCGACTGGCGCTCTGGAATTCCAGTCCGTACCTAAACGTCTGGGCGTGATCGGCGCTGGCGTGATCGGTCTGGAGCTGGGTTCGGTATGGTCGCGTCTGGGTGCAGAAGTGACTGTTCTCGAAGCACTGGACACTTTCCTGATGGCAGCGGACACCGCTGTTTCCAAGGAAGCGCTGAAAACCCTGACCAAACAGGGTCTGGACATCAAGCTGGGCGCTCGCGTTACCGGTTCGAAAGTCAACGGCGAAGAAGTCGTCGTCAACTACACCGATGCCAACGGCGAACAGACCATCACTTTCGACAAGCTGATCGTAGCCGTTGGTCGCCGTCCGGTGACCACTGATCTGCTGTCTGCCGACTGCGGCGTGGAAATCGACGAGCGCGGTTTCATCGCGGTCGATGACCATTGCGTCACAGCTGTACCGGGCGTCTTCGCCATCGGTGACGTGGTTCGCGGCATGATGCTGGCCCACAAGGCCTCGGAAGAAGGCATCATGGTTGTCGAGCGCATCAAGGGCCACAAGGCTCAGATGAACTATGATTTGATCCCTTCGGTTATTTATACTCACCCGGAAATCGCGTGGGTTGGCAAAACCGAGCAGGCGCTGAAGGCCGAAGGCGTTGAAGTCAACGTCGGCACCTTCCCGTTCGCCGCTTCCGGCCGTGCCATGGCTGCCAACGATACCGGTGGTTTCGTCAAGGTCATCGCCGATGCCAAGACCGACCGCGTATTGGGCGTGCACGTGATTGGCCCGAGCGCTGCAGAACTGGTTCAGCAGGGCGCGATCGGTATGGAATTCGGCACCAGCGCTGAAGACCTGGGCATGATGGTTTTCTCCCATCCGACCCTGTCCGAAGCCTTGCACGAAGCTGCTCTGGCAGTGAATGGCGGCGCCATTCACATTGCCAACCGCAAGAAGCGTTAAGACATAATAAGAAACCACGGCGGTAGCGGCCCGTCGTGAGCCTTGCGAGCAAGACTCACCGCGGAATGTCCGCCGGACGCAGTCTTGCGTAGCCCAGCTACGCAAGCAGCAGTCACAGGTGGCGCGGCACTCAAACGAGCGCAGCGCCGAATGCGCAGTACCTAACGAAGACGGTAAAAAGCATGAATCTTCACGAGTATCAGGGTAAGCAGCTGTTCGCTGAATACGGCCTGCCAGTTTCCACTGGTTATGCAGTAGACACCCCGGAAGCAGCAGCAGAAGCTTGCGACAAGATCGGCGGCAACGAGTGGGTCGTCAAAGCCCAGGTTCACGCCGGTGGTCGCGGTAAAGCGGGCGGCGTAAAGCTGGTTCGCAGCAAAGAAGACGCCAAAGCCTTCGCACAGCAGTGGCTGGGCAAGCGTCTGGTGACTTACCAGACTGACGCCAATGGCCAGCCAGTCACCAAGATCCTGGTTGAATCGTGCACTGATATCGCTAAAGAGCTGTACCTGGGCGCTGTCGTTGACCGTTCGAGCCGTCGCATCGTGTTCATGGCTTCCACCGAAGGTGGCGTGGACATCGAGAAAATCGCTCACGACACTCCAGAAAAAATTCTCAAGGCCACTATCGATCCACTGGTTGGCGCTCAGCCATCCCAGGGTCGCGAGCTGGCATTCCAGCTGGGTCTGGAAGGCAAGCAGGTCACTCAGTTCGCCAAGATCTTCGTAGGTCTGGCCAAGCTGTTCAAAGACCACGACCTGGCTCTGCTGGAAGTGAACCCGCTGGTGATCAAGGCTGACGGCGATCTGCACTGCCTCGACGCGAAGATCAACATCGACGCCAACGCCATGTACCGTCAGCCTAAGCTGAAGGCTTTCCACGATCCGTCGCAGGACGATCCGCGCGAAGCGCACGCTGCCAAGTTCGAACTGAACTACGTAGCCCTGGAAGGCAACATCGGCTGCATGGTCAACGGTGCCGGTCTGGCCATGGGTACCATGGACATCGTCAACCTGCATGGCGGCAAGCCAGCCAACTTCCTCGACGTAGGTGGTGGCGCTACCAAGGAACGCGTTACTGAAGCGTTCAAGATCATCCTGTCCGACCAGAACGTCGCGGCAGTACTGGTCAACATCTTCGGCGGCATCGTTCGCTGCGACATGATTGCCGAAGGCATCATCGGCGCTGTGAAAGAAGTCGGCGTGAAGATCCCGGTTGTTGTTCGCCTTGAAGGCAACAACGCTGAGCTGGGCGCTAAAGTACTGGCAGAAAGCGGTTTGAATATCATCGCTGCTACCAGCCTGACCGACGCTGCTCAACAAGTTGTCAAAGCTGCGGAGGGCAAATAATGAGCGTCCTGATCAACAAAGACACCAAAGTTATCTGCCAGGGTATTACCGGTTCGCAAGGTAGTTTCCACACCCAGCAAGCCATCGAATACGGCACCAAGATGGTTGGTGGCGTAACTCCAGGCAAGGGCGGAACCGAGCACCTGGGTCTGCCAGTGTTCAACACCGTTAAAGACGCAGTAGCTGCCACTGGCGCTACCGCCAGCGTGATCTACGTTCCGGCTCCGTTCTGCAAGGACTCGATCCTGGAAGCGGCATTCGGCGGCATCAAGCTGATCGTCTGCATCACCGAAGGCATTCCTACCCTGGACATGCTGGACGCCAAAGTTAAGTGCGACGAGCTGGGCGTAGTCCTGATCGGCCCTAACTGCCCAGGCGTGATCACCCCAGGCGAATGCAAGATCGGCATCATGCCAGGTCACATTCACTTGCCAGGCAAGGTCGGTATCGTTTCGCGTTCCGGCACCCTGACCTACGAAGCTGTGAAGCAGACCACTGACGCCGGTTTCGGTCAGTCGACTTGCGTCGGCATCGGCGGTGACCCGATCCCGGGTTCGAACTTCATCGACATCCTGAAGCTGTTCCAGGAAGACCCGAAGACCGAGGCGATCGTGATGATCGGCGAGATCGGCGGTTCGGCTGAAGAAGAAGCGGCTGCCTACATCAAGGCTAACGTGACCAAGCCGGTTGTTTCCTACATCGCTGGTGTGACTGCTCCTCCGGGCAAGCGCATGGGCCATGCTGGCGCAATCATCTCTGGCGGCAAAGGCACTGCAGACGAGAAATTCGCTGCGCTGCAAGACGCAGGCGTTAAAACCGTGCGTTCGCTGGCAGACATCGGCAAGGCCTTGGCCGAGCTGACTGGCTGGGAAGTGAAGAAGTAAGCTTCGGCTGACTTTTTAGCTCCAGCAGCAAAGGCCACCTTCGGGTGGCCTTTGTCGTTTCTGGCGTATGAGAATTTTGAGCGCTGTTGTGGCGAGGGGATTTATCCCCGCTGGGCTGCGAAGCGGCCCCTATGCTAGCGTCCATGATCAGTCAGGCAGTTCCAGCTCGGATTCTTTGGGACTGCTGCGCAGTCCAGCGGGGATAAATCCCCTCGCCACAGGTTTGCTGTGATGAATACGTGTTCTCTGTATGAAAAATAGATATGTAAACGCGACACGGAAACGTCGCGTATCGGATAGTTCGCCCTCCAACAGTGCGTTTGTCAGCCAAATTCGTTAGGCTGGCCGCCATTTTTGCGTCCGCCGCCCACAAGGCAGTCACGCGCTTTAAGGGTCAGTCCCATACGGATCGACAGCATTTCCCTAATCCAACAGGGCAATCCCCCTCTAAATTCCGATTTCAGTAGTGTGGTATTTCCTTAATGAAAGTTTTGAAAGGTCAGGACATCCTGGCACTTGGTTTTATGACGTTTGCCCTGTTTGTCGGGGCCGGTAACATCATTTTCCCGCCGATCGTTGGCTTGCAGGCCGGGCCTCATGTCTGGATGGCCGCGCTGGGCTTTCTGATTACCGCCGTCGGTTTGCCGGTGGTCACCGTGGTGGCGCTGGCCAAGGTCGGCGGCGCGATGGATGCGCTGAGCAGCCCGATCGGCAAGATCGCCGGCGGTATCCTCGCGGCGGCATGCTATCTGGCTGTGGGTCCGCTGTTCGCCACTCCGCGTACCGCGACCGTTTCCTTCGAAGTGGGTCTGGCGCCATTGACCGGTGAGAGCCCGCTGGCGCTGTTCCTCTACAGCTCGGTGTACTTCCTCTTGGTGTTCTTCATTTCGCTCTACCCTGGGCGTTTGCTGGATACCGTGGGCCGCTTCCTCGCGCCGCTGAAAATCATTGCGCTGGCAGTACTGGGCATTGCCGCGTTCGCCTTGCCGGCGGGTAACATCGGTCACGGCACTCCAGAGTATGTGGCGGCACCGTTTTCCCAAGGCTTCATCAATGGTTACCTGACCATGGATACCCTCGGCGCACTGGTATTCGGCATCGTTATCGTCAACGCGATCCGCTCCCGTGGCGTCGAGTCGCCAGCGCTGATCACCCGTTACGCGATCATTGCCGGGCTGATTGCCGGCGTCGGTCTGGCGCTGGTCTACGTCAGCCTGTTCCGCCTCGGTTCCGGCAGCCATGAAGTCGCGGTCGGCGCCACCAACGGCGCGGCGGTGTTGCATGCCTACGTGCAGCACACCTTCGGTTCGCTGGGCAGCGGTTTCCTTGCGGTGCTGATCTCGCTGGCGTGTCTGGTCACGGCGGTTGGCCTGACCTGTGCCTGTGCTGAGTACTTCAGCCGTGTGCTGCCACTGTCCTACAAGACGCTGGTGATTATCCTCGCAGCGTTCTCGCTGCTGGTCTCCAACCTTGGTCTGACCAAGCTGATTGCTTTCTCGATTCCAGTACTCACCGCGATCTACCCGCCGTGCATCGTTCTGGTCGCACTGAGCTTCTGCAAGGATTTCTGGCATGAGCACGGGCGCATTCTTGGCCCGGTGATGCTGGTTTCCTTCGTTTTCGGCACCATCGACGCCCTGAAAGGCGCTGGTCTGGCCGACTGGATGCCAACTCAGCTGACCCACCTGCCGCTGAGCGAGCAGGGTCTGGCGTGGCTGGTGCCGTGCGTGATGACCCTGGTGGTGGCCGTGGTCTGCGATCGCCTGCTGGGCAAGCGCAGCGAAGTCACTGCCTGACGGGGTTCGGACCCGCCACAAGTGGGTCAGCCCCGGTTAAACAGAAATGCCCCGTATCAATCGATACGGGGCATTTTTTATCAGAGCTGATAATCCTCAGCCCAGATAACGTACGACCAGAGCTCCCACATTGACGTTGTCGCTGTCACGGCTCAGGAGTATTCGCTTGTCGGGCTGTACTGCCACCGAGATCCATTGCATACCGGGCCCCATAGAGTGAGTTACGTATCCCTTGCCATCTCCAAAGGTTGTGTCCAGTTCACCCGTTGCCAGATAGCGGCAGGCAAGCATTTGCTCCCTGGTTATTTGCCCTGTACTCCCCACCACAACCAAGCCATCCTCAGGCTCTCCACTTAGATCGAACAAAGTGCAACCGTCGGTTAATCCAAGATCAGTGACAACAGGCTTACCCTGATTGAATGCGAGATTTGGTCTACCGTTCGGGTTGTACGCGGCCATCATTGCTTTGCGTCCTTTACCCCAAACGTCGTCAGGAGATGTGTCGACTTGGCCGGCAACAAAGAAGCTGCCGTCAGCACGTAACATCAGGCTTCGTACGCTGGCCGGGTAATCCGATGGAATGTAGACGGTCCCGGTGCCATCATCGCCGAAGTCTTTATGGGGTGTTCCATCGACGTTCAGGCGCACAATCTTTCCTTCTCCAGCCCTCGAACCTGTGACTGTGATTACTCCATCCTCTGCTACTGAAACCGAAGCAATGCCCATTGCAAGATCCAGCCAGCCTTGGTTGTTGAAAGCGGTATCGAAATCTCCTTTCTGATCAAGTCTGAACAGTCGGTCGCTTTGACCGACGAGTATTTTTTCATCAGCAGTCAGTACTAACCTGGTTCTGGATTGCGACTTGATGGAAGCTTCCGGTTTTGGCAATTGCGATTCGGACTGTGGCAGGAAAGGGACGTAAACCGTCCCATCGGGACCGAAATCGCGATCTCTTTCACCATCAGCGAAGAATCTGGCAAGCGCAAATCGGGTTCCTTGGTCCTCATCATATTGATACCCAAAAAGCAGCGCCTTACCGTCTTTATAAAGACAGGCGCCAGTGCCGCTGGCTTGTCCCGAACCTGTAAACGTACCTACGATCAAACCGTTTTCGTTGAAGCCAGTATCGTTAGTACCGTCTGCCAGTAATTGCGCCAAATGAAAACTGGCCTTGCCCTCTACAAAAGTTTGTCCCACGAGAAGGATCTTTCCATCCGGGCGCAAGCCTGCGATGTTCAAAGCCTGGCTTCCCGCAGCAAATGACTCGGCGTACCCCCGGTTGCCAAACGTTGTGTCAATGGGCAGCGCAGCGTTCAAAGGTGTCATGCTCAAATCCTTGTCTGATAGGGAAGCGGTCAGTGTTCTCGTTTGAGAAAACGACCTTATGCCTCGCCATACCCTCGGCGCTACTGTCAGAGTTGACAGGTATAAGCCTTTGAAAGCTGATAGCTGCGGTCTATTTTGAATGTATTTGACTCTTCAATGAGCGTGTCTTTTTACGAGCCAACACGTCGAAACGAAGTGTTCCCTCCATCATTCCTCTTGCTCAGGACAACGAATGTCGTTCATCCAAGCCAATCTGATCCACCTGCTCGCCGCCGTCTGGTTTGTCGTCTGCTGGGGCGGTTACACCCGTTATGCCACCTGGAAGGCCCGTGATACGGCGTGTCTGGCCAGCGTGTTGCACCTTTACCGCGAAGACTGGATGCGCCGCATGCTGCTGCGTGACAACCGCATCGCCGATGCCAGCGTGATCGGCAATCTGGAGCGCAACGCCTCGTTCTTCGCATCCAGCACGCTGATCATCCTCGCCGGTATTCTCACCGTGCTCGGTGCGTCCGACCGAGCCGTGTCGTTGTTGGCGGATATTCCGATGGTGCAGCAGGCGTCGCAGGGCATGTCGGAGATCAAGTTGCTGTGCCTGGCACTGGTGTTCGTCTATGCGTTCTTTACTTTCAGCTGGTGCATGCGCCAATACAACTTCGCGGCGATTCTGGTCGGTTCAGCGCCGATGATCGGCGAGCGCCAAGTGACCGAGCAGGAACGCAAGGCCTTCGCTTCACGGGCGGCGCGGGTGATTTCGATGGCGGCCAACCAGTTCAACTTCGGCCTGCGCTCTTATTACTTCGGCATGAGCATGCTGGCGTGGTTCGTCAGCCCGTGGCTGTTCATGATCATGAGCGCGGGCGTGGTGGTGGTGTTGTATCGCCGCGAGTTTCATTCCGACGTTCTCGATGTCATGGTCTATACCCCTACAGAGGCGCCCGTCCCTGAGGCGAACAAAGAGGCTGTTTGATGAGTATTCCGTTCTGGTGTGTGTTTATCAGTGCTTTATTGATCTACGTGGCGCGCATGCCGGTGGCCAAGGCCATGAAAGAGCAGGGCGGGTATGACAATCACTTGCCTCGGCAGCAGCAGGCGCAGTTGACCGGCTTCGGTGCGAGGGCGCTGGCGGCCCATCAGAACAGCATCGAGGCCTTCATTCTGTTCGCGGTCGGTGTGCTGATGGCGCACACCACGCAAACCGCGGGTTGGCTGATCGATGCGCTGGCGATCATCTTCGTGATCTCGCGAGTGTTCTATCTGTGGTTCTATCTGGCGGATCTGGCGAAGTTGCGCAGCCTGATGTGGCTAGTTGGCTTCATCTGTTCGTTGTTGCTGATGATTAGTCCGACTTTTAGAACCGTGTTGCTCTAACCGGTAAATCGCAGGCAAAAGAAAACCCGCACTTGGCGGGTTTTCTTTCACACCACAAAGCTTATTGCTTTTTGGCGGCTTCTTCTTGAGCAGCGGCGTTCGATTCAGCCTGAGCTTTGGCAGCTTCGGCGTTTTCTTTTGCTGCGTCGTTCACTTTATCCTGAGCTTTGTTCATGTCTTGCTGAGCTTGCTCAGCATGTTGGTTGGCATCTTGAGCTTTGTCCTCGGATTTTTTATCGCAGGCAGCGAGACCGAGGGAAGCGGTCAACATCAAGGCAATAGCTAAAGTCTTACGCATGGGGTGTATCTCCTTATGGAAAATAACTACTGGCCTTAAGAACTCGGCGCTACGGGTTAAGTTCCTCAATTGTTTCAGATATATAAGTTTGTTTTATCACGGAACTTTTGCCGCTTTTCTCACTACTGGCATAAGGCCCAAACGCGAGTAATTATCACATGGCCGAAAACCCCGTTTTTGAGCGCGCGACGCGCTTTTTATCGGCATTGCGCCACTGTCAGGTCTTGGGTCTGCAAGTGCACAGTGCCTCCAGCGAAGGGCTGACGGTGATCCTGCCGTACAGCGAAAAAATCGTCGGCAATCCCGAAACCGGAGTCATCCACGGCGGTGCCATCACTTCATTGATGGACACTGCATGCGGCATGTCGACCCTGTGCGTGCTGCCGGAGTTCGAAGTCTGTCCGACCCTCGATCTGCGCATCGACTACATGCACGCCGCTGAACCGAACAAAGCGGTGTACGGTTTTGCCCAGTGCTATCGCGTCACCACCGACGTGATCTTTGCCCGTGGTTTTGCTTACCAGGACGATCCCGAGCAACCGATTGCCCACGTCGTCGGCACATTCATGCGCATGGGCATCGGTCTGAAGGGCAGCAAGGGTTTCGCGGGCGCGATCAAGGGAGCGAGCCAATGAGCAACGATCTCAGGGAGCAGCTGCAACAGGCTCACGCGCAGGGCGATTACGCGCCGCTGCTGGCGTTGATTCCTTATGCCGGGCTGATCGGTATCGAATGTTCGCGGGTTGGCGATGAGCTCTTGTTCAAGCTGCCGGCGAACAAGGACAACATTGGTAACCCTTTATTGCCGGCCATCCATGGTGGCGTGATTGCCGGCTTCATGGAGCTGGCCGCAGCCCTGCATTTGCTGATTTTCACCGGCACGCCGGGTGTGCCGAAGATCATCGATTTTTCCCTCGATTACCTGCGCGCCGGGCAGTTTCGCGACACTTGGGCCAGGTGTCAGGTCTGCCGTCAGGGCCGTCGCGTCGCTAACGTAGCGGTAACTGCCTGGCAGAGTACCGAGGCCGAACCGATCGCCACCGCCCGCGCGCACTTCAAAATTGATGAGCCCTTGAAATCCTGAACAGCGCCCCCAACTCAGATGACAACCCGCCGCAGACCATTTCGGGTCGCGGCCACTGCCATCTGATTGGAGTTTGATGACCATGAGTGTGGAAACTCAAAAGGAAACCCTGGGCTTCCAGACCGAGGTAAAGCAGCTGCTGCACCTCATGATCCATTCGCTGTATTCGAATAAGGAAATTTTCCTTCGCGAATTGATCTCGAACGCCTCTGACGCTGTCGACAAGCTGCGCTTCGAAGCCCTGGCCAAGCCTGAGTTGCTCGAAGGTGGCGCTGACCTGAAAATCCGTGTGAGCTTCGACAAGGACGCCAAGACCGTCACCCTCGAAGACAACGGTATCGGCATGAACCGTGACGATGTGATCACCCACCTGGGGACCATCGCCAAATCCGGCACCGCCGACTTCATGAAAAACCTGTCCGGCGATCAGAAGAAAGATTCGCACCTGATCGGCCAGTTCGGTGTCGGCTTCTATTCGGCCTTCATCGTCGCCGACAAGGTTGATGTTTACAGCCGTCGCGCCGGCACTGCCGCCAGCGAAGGCGTGCACTGGTCGTCGAAAGGCGAGGGCGAGTTCGAAGTCGCCACCATCGACAAGCCAGAGCGCGGCACCCGCATCGTCCTGCACCTGAAATCCGGCGAAGACGAATTCGCTGATGGCTGGCGTCTGCGCAACATCATCAAGAAGTACTCCGACCACATCGCTTTGCCGATCGAACTGCCGAAGGAAGTCACTGCGGCCGAAGGCGAAGAGGCTCCAGCCGTTGAATGGGAAACCGTCAACCGTGCCAGCGCCCTGTGGACCCGTCCGCGCACTGAAGTCAAAGACGAGGAATACCAGGAGTTCTACAAACACATCGCTCACGACTTCGAAAATCCGCTGTCGTGGAGCCACAACAAGGTTGAGGGCAAACTCGAGTACAGCTCTCTGCTGTACGTGCCGGCCCGCGCACCGTTTGACCTGTACCAGCGTGAAGCGCCGAAAGGCCTGAAGCTGTACGTGCAGCGTGTGTTTGTGATGGATCAGGCCGAGTCGTTCCTGCCGCTGTACCTGCGCTTCATCAAAGGCGTGGTCGATTCCAACGACCTGTCGCTGAACGTGTCGCGTGAGATCCTGCAGAAAGACCCGATCATCGATTCGATGAAAACCGCGCTGACCAAGCGTGTGCTCGACATGCTGGAAAAACTGGCGAAGAACGAGCCTGAGCAATACAAAGGCTTCTGGAAAAACTTCGGTCAGGTCATGAAAGAAGGCCCGGCAGAAGATTTCGCCAACAAAGAAAAAATTGCCGGTCTGCTGCGTTTCGCATCGACCCAGGGCGACGACGGCGAGCAGGTTGTCGGTCTGGCTGACTACCTGGCCCGCGCCAAGGAAAGTCAGGACAAGATCTACTACCTCACCGGCGAAACTTACGCGCAGGTCAAGAACAGCCCGCACCTGGAAGTCTTCCGCAAGAAAGGCATCGAAGTGCTGCTGCTGACCGATCGCATCGACGAGTGGCTGATGAGCTACCTCAGCGAATTCGACGGCAAGACGTTTGTCGACGTGGCGCGCGGTGACCTCGATCTGGGCAACCTGGATTCGGAAGAGGACAAGAAAGCCGCAGAAGAAGTCGCCAAGTCCAAAGAAGGCCTGGTCGAGCGTCTGAAAACTGCTCTGGGTGATTCCGTGGCTGAAGTCCGCGTATCCCATCGTCTGACCGATTCGCCGGCCATTCTGGCCATCGGCGAACAGGACCTGGGCCTTCAAATGCGCCAGATCCTCGAAGCCAGCGGGCAGAAAGTCCCGGATTCGAAGCCGATTTTCGAATTCAACCCAAGCCACCCGCTGATCGAGAAACTCGATGGCGAGCAGAGCGAAGAGCGTTTTGGCGACCTGTCGCACATCCTCTTCGATCAGGCCGCCCTGGCGGCGGGCGACAGCTTGAAGGATCCGGCCGCTTACGTGCGCCGGCTGAACAAGCTGCTGGTTGAACTGTCGGTTTGATCACGTTGTAGGAAAAACCCGCTTCGGCGGGTTTTTTCGTTCTGGTGTTTACTCAATCAGGAGTCAGAAATGAGCCAAGTCACTGTACGTTCCGTGGTCTATCAGATTGACGGCCAGGCCTATGAAGGTCGCCTGGCGTTCGATGCCGAGCATAAGGCTGCGCGCCCGGGTTTGCTGATGGCGCCGAACTGGATGGGCGTCAGCGCCGGTGCCGAAGACATCGCCAAAGCGGTAGCGGCCAAGGGTTACGTGGTGCTGATCGCGGATGTCTACGGCCAGAGCGTGCGTCCGCAGAACGCTGATGAGGCGCTGGCAGCGATGATGCCGCTCAAGGACGACCGCGCGCTGTTGCGCAAACGTCTGCAAGTGGCTTTCGAGCAATTGCAGAGCCAGGGCGAAGCCGCGGTGGATACTTCGAAACTGGCGGTGTTCGGTTTCTGCTTCGGTGGTTGCTGTGCGCTGGACCTGGCCCGCACGGGTGCGCCGGTGAAAGCGGCGGTGTCGTTCCACGGCACGCTGGATTCGCCGAACCCGGCGGATGCGAAGAACATCAAGGGCTCGGTGCTGGTGCTGCATGGCGCATCCGATCCGTTGGTGCCGAAGGAGCAACTGCCAGCGTTCGAAGAGGAAATGAACGCAGCGAAGGTCGACTGGCAACTGTTCAGCTACGGCGGCGCGGTGCACTCGTTTACCGATCCGCACGCCAACGTACCGGGCAAGATGATGTACGACGAAAAGACCGCCAAGCGCGCGTTCAAGTCGATGCATGATCTGCTGGATGAAGTGTTCAACGGTTAAAAGCGAAAAGCGAAAAACCCCTCACCCTAGCCCTCTCCCGGAGGGAGAGGGGACTGATTGGGGGGGCTCGGGAGTGGCGTCGACCTGAACGTGAATAGGCGAATCCATAATCGCCGAGATTTTTCAGGTCGATGTATAACGCAAGACACCTCACCCCAGCCCTCTCCCTCTGGGAGAGGGCTGGGGTGAGGGTAAGCGGCCTAGCGCGGTAATTCGATCCGCTCGACTTCCCCCGGCACCGTCGGCCAATCCTTGGCCGCCCACTTGCGCCGTGCCTCATCAATCGCCGCCGGATCACTAGCAACAAAATTCCAATTGATCCGTCTCGGTCCGTCCAGTGCCGCGCCGCCGAACACCACCGCGTGCACATCGCTTTCGGCAAACAGGCTCATCTCTTCGCCGGCCGGCAACACCACCAGCGCATGCGGCTCGATCGCCTCGCCATTCAACTGCGCATCCCCGCTCAACACATACACCGCGCGTTCTTCATGCTCGGCCGGAATCAGCAATGTGGTCGCGGTCTGCATCTTCACTTCCGCATACAACGTAGGAGAAAGCACCGGCACCGGCGATTCCAGGCAAAAGCCTGACCCGGCAATCATGCGAATCTGCACGCCAAGGTTATCGCTGACCGGCAACGTCGCTGCCGGGTGATGGCTGTAATGCCCCGGGCCCTGTTCGTGCGCCTTGGGCGAGGCCAGCCAGACTTGCAGGCCGTGCAGGGTGAAGGTTTCGGCGAGCAGTGGCGCAGGCGTGCGCTCGACGTGGGCGATGGCGCTGCCAGCGGTCATCCAGCTGACATCGCCGGCGCCGACCACTTGATCGGAGCCCAGACTGTCCTTGTGCTGCAATTGCCCTTCGAACAGATAGGTAAGTGTCGACAGGCCAATGTGCGGATGCTGTCGGATGTCCATACCTTTGCCCGTCGGATAAATCGTTTCGAGCATGTGGTCGAAAAACACGAAAGGCCCGACGTTGCGGCATTTGGCTGACGGCAGCGGGCGCAGAATCGGCTGGCCTTCAACGTCTTCGGCGCGCGGGCGGATGATCAGGAGTGGCGTGTCCATGGTGCATTCCAGGCTGAGCGGGTGATGCCAGAAGCATAACCCGCCGCTGGCATCGGGAGGATTATTGGCTGTCGAAGCCTTGTGGTGCGTGAGTTTCGATGCTGACTTCGCTGGTGGTCATCAATTTGTGAATCGGGCAGCGATCGGCCACACGCAGCAGTTCCTCGCGCTGGGCGTCGGTGAGTACGCCTTTAAGGGTAAGGGTGACATGCAGGGCGTATTTGCCTTTCTGTTCCTGGCTGTTGTCGCGCTTTACCTCGACTCCCACGCCTGTCAGCGGGATGTTTTTTTTCTTCGCATACATCTTCACAGTCAGCGCTTTGCAGGCGCCCAGCGCAGCGTCGAAGTAATCGTGTGGCTCTGGTGCGGTGCCTCCACCTCCGGCGGTTTTCGGTACATCGGCAAACAATTCGTGGTCGTCGATCTGGACGGTGTGACGAAAACCTTCGGCAGAGACGGTATTGACGGTAACAGTCATGGAAACCTCACAGGCGGCAGGAGAAATCGTTCGATCAAAGCAGACCTTGCAGTTATAGAGCATTCGCGGCAGTGGGCGTTCCGCTTTTCGGCAGGGATGAACCCTTGTCGTTCGGGCGCGGTCTAGGCTATGCCCATCTGCCGGAGATTACTTGTGTCCTTGTCTCGTCTGAGTCTTGCCTGTCTGCTGCTGTTCGCTGGCAGCGCCAGTGCCCGCGAATACACCTACAGCGATGCGCACCTGCATTACGTGGATTTTTTCCAGGAAAGCGCCGGCATGCAGAAATTGCTCACGGCCATGAAAGAAAATTCCATCGAGCACGTCATGATTTCCGGTATTCCCGTGGCGAAGAAATGGCATGAAGACGAACCCAAGCGCCCGCGTTATTACGCCGGCGATGACGCCGATGCCTATTGGTACAGCGCCACCGATGTGATCATTGCCGATGCGGTGCAGAAACTCGCGCCGGAGCAGCGCCAGTACTTTCATCCGTTCCTGTCCGGCTTCAATCCCAATGACAAGAATTCCGCCGCGCACATCCAGCGCATGCTCGACCTGTATCCGGGTTTGTGGCAGGGCATCGGCGAGGTGTTCACCCGGCACGATGACCTGACCGCGCTGACCTCCGGCGATACACCCCGGGCCAACAACGAGGCGATGACCAAGATCTATCACCTCGCCGCGGAAAATGATCTGCCGGTGATGCTGCATTCCAACATCACTTCCAAGCGTGAGAAAAATCCGCTGTACCTGAAGGAGGTCGAAGAGCCGCTGCGCAATCATCCGCACACGCGATTCATCTGGGCGCACGCCGGCACCAGCGCCGAGATCCATCGGCATCAGACCCAGTTGCCGTTTCTCCTGCCAACCCTGACGCGCATGCTTGAGGTTTATCCGAATCTGTTTATCGACCTGTCGTGGAGCATGCTCACGCCGTACTTGCTGGACGAGCAGGGCAAGCCCCGCGCCGAATGGCTGGCGCTGGTGGAAAAGTATCCCGAGCGCTTCATGCTCGGCTCTGACGTAGTAGGACGGTTCAACAAACTCGGTCAGGAAATGCACAGCTACAAGCCGTTTCTCGATGCGCTGCCGGAAGCGGTGGCGCGCAAAGTCGCGCGGGATAACTTCCTGGCGATATTGCCGCGCAACACGGAAAAACCCGCTGCTCCGCGCTGAAACGTCAAAGCCAGGGGTTCGGACTAGCCGCTCGTCTGCCTATCGCCTTTTCGTCTTACGCAATTTCACGGCAATGCCGATACCTTCTAAAGCAACCCGCTGCAGGCTGATGCAGCGCTTTTGGAAGGAGCCAGAGTGATGAATATCCGTAGTCTCAATATTGCCCCGCGTGCCGGTCTCGGTTTTGGCCTACTGGCCTTGATGGTGTTCGCCCTTGGCGCGTTCGCCTTGCTGCAAATGTCGAACATGCGTGCGCAGTCCGATGAAGTCGACAACAACTGGCTGCCAAGCGTGATGGCGGTCGGTGAGATGAGTCAGGACATGCTGCGCCTGCGCGCACTGACCATGCGCCTGTTGCTCAACCGTGACCCCAAGGCACTGGAGCAGAATGTCGCCAAGCTCGACGAGCTGCGCAGTGGCTTGAGCGAAGCGCAGCAGCGTTATGACGCGTTGATCGTTTTGCCGGAAGAGCGCGTATTGTTCGAACGCTTCAAGGGCACCGAGCACAAATACCTTGAGCTTCAGGCACAAGTCCTACAGCTGTCAGCGCAGAATCGGGTGGCAGACGCTTCGGCGATTCTCAATGATCAGATGAGTCCGCTGGCCGATGAAATCGCTGCCACCCTGCGTCAGCTGGTCGAGTTGAACAAGCAAAATGCCGGTCTCGCCACTGAGGCAGCGCGCTTGGTCTTCAAGCAATCGAGGCTGTGGGTTGCAGTAATGATCGCCATGGCTGCGCTGATTACCGTCGGCCTGGCGTTGCTGCTGACGCGCAGCATTGTCGTGCCGTTGTCGCAATCGCTCAGCGTGGCCGAAGTCGTGGCCGGCGGTGATTTGACCTGTGACATTCAGATCACTGGCAAAGACGAGCCGGCGCGCCTGCTGCAAGCGCTGAAAAGCATGCAGCACAATCTGCGCGACACGATCCGGCGCATTTCCGAGTCGTCGACCCAGTTGGCCTCGGCCGCCGAAGAACTCAGCAGCGTCACCGAAGATGCCACTCGCGGCTTGCATCAGCAAAGTCAGGAAATCGAACAGGCCGCCACTGCGGTCAACCAGATGACGGCGGCGGTGGAAGAGGTGGCGAACAACGCCGTGGCCACGTCTGAAGCTTCCCGCGAATCCGACCGCATCGCCCGCCAAGGGCGCGAGCAAGTGCAGCAGACGGTGACGTCGATCGAGTTTCTCGCTGGCGATGTCACCAATAATGCCGCGCAGGTCGAGGCGCTGGCACAAAAGGTTCATGGCATCAGCAAAGTGCTGGACGTGATTCGCTCGATTGCCGAACAGACCAACCTGCTCGCCCTCAACGCCGCGATCGAAGCCGCGCGCGCCGGCGATGCCGGGCGTGGCTTTGCGGTGGTGGCTGATGAAGTGCGGGCGCTGGCTCATCGCACCCAGCAGTCGACCCAGGAAATCGAGCAGATGATCGGCGGGATCCAGCAGGGCACCGATTCGGCGGTCAGTTCGATGCAGCAGAGCAACTCAAGGGCGCGCTCGACCCTCGAGCTGGCGAAGAGCGCAGGCTCGGCCCTGGACGAAATTGCCTCGGCGTTTACCTTGATTAACGAGCGCAATCTGGTCATCGCCAGCGCCTCGGAAGAGCAGGCAGCGGTGGCGCGCGAGGTGGATCGCAATCTGATGAATATTCGTGATCTGGCAATGCAGACATCGGCAGGGGCCAATCAGACCAGTGCGGCCAGTCAGGAGTTGTCGAAGTTGGCGGTGGATCTGAACGGGATGGTGGCGCGGTTTTCGGTGTGAGTTTGACCTTCAAAAGCCCCTCACCCTAACCCTCTCCCGGAGGGAGAGGGGACTAATCCTGCGATGCTTTGGAATCCATATTCGACTCGGTTTCTCAGGTCGATGGTTAGCGGCAGACACCTCGGTCGGCTCCCTCTCCCTCGGGAGAGGGCTGGGGTGAGGGGTAGGCCGCCGCGCAGTATCATCGAACAGATAAACAAAAGCCCCGCGTTCGCGGGGCTCTTTGTTCTGCTATGGATCAGCTGCCTTTAACGGTTTTGCCGTTAACCGTGCCGTCCTGGAGCATGATGTTGTACTCCTTGCCGTCAGTCTCGACCTGTTGCAGACGCACCAGCAGGTAATCCCAGTCCTTGGCGAACCACAGCACGGTGATGCGCTTGCTTTGTGTCGGATCGCGCACGCGTTCGACCTTGATCGCGTCGATCTGGCCGGCCTTGGTGTCGACCTTTTCCGAACCCAGCACGCGGAAGTCATAGGTATCGACTTCGCCATCATCAACCACCTGATAGCTCATGCTTTTCTTGCCGGCGGCAACGTCGTGCTGCAGCGCCAGTTGGTAGGTCGACTTGTCGACCATGCCACGGTTCAGCGGGATTTTCACCGCGTCGCCACGGTCGGTGCCGGTCACCAGTTTGTTGGCCCAGTCGAAGTCCAGATCAGCTTTTTTCGCTTTGCCCAGACCGCCACGTTCAAAGTGGTAGGACTGCGGCAGCAGGGTGTCCTTGTCCAGCTTCAGGGTGCTTTCTTCAGTCAGGCTGGCGATCATCATCGAGGCCTTGAAGCTGAGTTTCCAGACGCCGTTGGCTTCCTTGGTCAGGCTGCGTTCGGCGGTGCCGCTCATGGGCAGCTGCTTCCAGTCGGCGGTGTAACTTGCGGAGAACGGTTGAAGGTCCGCTGCCTGCGCGAAGGGCAGGGCGAGCAGAGCGCAAGCGAAGAGCAGGGCGCGACGCATAATATCTCCTAGTGTCGAATCAAGTGGCCGCTGGCGGCGAGTAACTGGCCGTCGAGTAAAGCACCCTGGTCACCGAGTGTCAGCCTGCCTTCGGCAAACCAGCGTACTGCCATCGGGTAGATCAGGTGTTCCTGAGCGTGGACTCGTTGCGCCAGACTCTGCGGCGTGTCATGCAACTCTACCGGTAATACTGCTTGTACGACCAGTGGTCCGCCATCGAGTTCCTCGGTGACGAAGTGCACGGAGCAGCCATGTTCCGTGTCGCCGGCCTCCAGCGCACGCTGATGAGTGTGTAACCCCTTGTATTTGGGCAGCAGCGACGGGTGGATGTTGAGCAGGCGACCCTGGTAGTGGCGCACGAAATCAGCGCTGAGAATGCGCATGAAGCCGGCCAGTACCACGAGTTTGGGGTTGAATTGGTCGATCAGTTCGATCAGTGCGGCATCGAAGGCCTCGCGGCCCTCGAATGCCTTGTGATCCAGCGAGCGTGTGGCGATACCCGCATCGCGGGCGCGTTGCAGGCCGTAGGCGTCGGCGCGGTTGGAAATCACCGCAGCAATGCGGACCGGGCTGTCGCCGGTCCGCGTGCTGTCGATCAGAGCCTGCAAGTTACTGCCGGTGCCGGACAACAGCACCACGACATCACAGGACTTTGGCATCAGTGAGCCTTGAGGTTCTTCAGCTCGACCTGCGCAGCGCCCTCGGCGGCCACGGCGATCTGACCGATGACCCAAGGCTGCTCGCCAGCGTCACGCAGAGTGTTCAGGGCCACTTCGACGTGCTCCTGAGCTACGCAGATGACCATGCCGACGCCGCAGTTCAACACGCGGTGCATTTCGGTTTCATCAACGTTGCCTTTCTCTTGCAGCCAGTCGAACACGGCCGGGCGAGTCCAGCTGGCCACATCAACTACAGCCTGAGCGCCTTTTGGCAGTACGCGCGGGATGTTGTCGAGCAGGCCGCCACCGGTGATGTGGGCCATGGCCTTCACAGCGCCAGTGTCCTTGATCAGCTTGAGCAGTGGCTTGACGTAGATGCGGGTCGGGGCCATCAGCAGGTCGGTCAGCGGTTTGCCGTCGAGCTGGGTGTTTTCGATGTCGGCGCCGGAGACTTCGATGATCTTGCGGATCAGCGAGTAGCCGTTGGAATGCGGGCCGGACGATGGCAGGGCGATCAGCGCGTCACCGGTGGCGACTTTCGAGCCATCGATGATTTCCGCCTTTTCCACGACGCCGACGCAGAAGCCGGCCAGGTCGTAGTCTTCGCCTTCATACATGCCTGGCATTTCAGCGGTTTCGCCGCCAACCAGCGAGCAACCCGACAGTTCGCAGCCAGCGCCGATGCCGGTAACCACTTGGGCAGCGGTGTCGACATTCAGTTTGCCGGTGGCGTAGTAGTCGAGGAAGAACAGCGGCTCGGCGCCGCACACCACCAGATCGTTGACGCACATGGCGACCAGGTCGATGCCGATGCTGTCGTGCTTGTTCAGGTTCAGCGCCAGACGCAGCTTGGTGCCGACGCCGTCGGTGCCGGAGACCAGCACTGGCTGCTTGTAGCCGGCCGGGATTTCGCAGAGGGCGCCGAAACCGCCCAGGCCGCCCATGACTTCCGGGCGCGCAGTGCGCTTGGCGACGCTCTTGATGCGTTCGACCAATGCTTCACCGGCGTCGATGTCTACACCGGCGTCCTTGTAGCTCAGGGAGGGTTGCTTGCTCATGATCCAGGCCTTTAGGGGAGGGGATTCAGGGGGTAACGACCGAGTTCAGCGGGAACATCGAACTCGATGGGCGATCGCCTCACGCGAGTTTCGAGGGGCCCGGCTGTTGCCGGTCTGCGAAGGCGCGCGATTTTATCAGGCTTGAGGGGCAGCGGCCATCCTCGCACCGACGGGCAGGGCCATATCGGCGGAAATTTTTTGCAATCGCAGGGTATGAGTGCCTGTATAAGGTGTGGCGATTAACCGTCTATCGTTAGGACTGTGCAAAAACTTACCGCCACCGTGTGAATGTTTTGCCAGGGGTGGGGGTCACAGCCTTGCTCAAACGGTTCACGCGGCGTGTTCCAGCCGCTCCTGTCGACGGGAATTTTCCATGCGTTTTTGTAAATTATTGTTTGTAGGCTGCCTGACGCTGGTCAGCCTGGCGAGCCATGCCGAAAACCTCAAAGGTCTGTATCAGGTGCGTCAGCCAGTCAACGGCCAGGCGCCGCAAGAGCGCGATCGCGCCACGCAGGCGGCGCTCGATACCTTGGTGCTGCGCCTGACCGGCGACCCGAAAGCCGCGCAGAACCCGGGGCTGGCGCCGATTCGCAAGGATCCGCAGCAGATCATCAGCCAGTTCGGTTTCGATGCCGGGCCACCGGAAGTGCTGAAAGTCGACTTCGATCCGGCAACCACCGAGCAGGCCTTGCGCCGGGCCGGGTTGCCGGTGTGGGGCGCCAGTCGACCGTCGATCCTCGGCTGGTGGCTGAACGATTCAACTGAAGGTGCGAGCCTGGTCGGTGACGGTCAGGCCGCAGCCGCAACGTTGCGCACGGCCGCACAACATCGCGGTTTGCCACTGCGTTTGCCACTGGCTGATCTCAGTGAGCAACTGGTCGCCACCGCACCGGCGCTGGAAAGCGCTGATCCCGCGCCTCTACGCAGTGCTTCGGAACGCTACAACGCTGACGCCTTGCTGGCGGTGCACGCGCGCGAAGAGGGCGGGCAGTGGCAGGCAAAATGGCGCTTGTGGCTCGGTGATCAGAAAGAGGCCGGCAGCGTACAGGGCGCCGATCAGGCAGCTGTCGCCGATGCGGTGATGCTGGCGGTGGCCGAGCGTCTGGCACCGCGATTTGTCGCCAAGCCCGGCGCATCGGGTCAGCAGACCCTGGAAGTGCAGGGCATGAATCTGGAGCATTATGCGGCGCTGCTGCGGTTACTCGAACCGTTCGGCGTGCGTCTGCAAAGCGTGCAGGGTGATCGGATCGTCTACCGGGTCAATGGCAGCGTCGATCAATTGCGCGCGCAATTGTCGCTGGCGAAGTTGCAGGAACTGCCGGCCGAAGCGCCGGCCCCGGTGGCGCCTGCCCAGCCAGCGGCGGATGGTACGCCTGCGGTCGCAGCGCCAACCCCGGCAGCGGCGGCACCGTCGTTGCGGTTCCGCTGGTAAGTCTTTCCTTATATAGAAGCATCAGGAGTGGTAAATGGCCGATACGCGGCGTTGGTTCTGGCTCGGTGGGGTAGTCCTGCTTTGCGCGTTTGTATGGTTGCTGCACCCGATCCTCACGCCGTTTCTGGTCGCGTTGTTGCTGGCTTATCTGTTCGACCCGCTGGTGGATCGTCTGGAACGGCTCGGGCTGTCGCGAACCTGGGGTGTGATCGCCGTGTTTGCCTTGTTCACCTTGATCGTCACGGCGTTGCTTCTGGTGCTGGTACCAATGCTCGCCAAGCAGTTGCTGCGTCTGTACGAGCTGGCGCCGCAGATGCTCGACTGGTTGCAGCACACCGCTGTGCCGTGGGCGCAAGCGAAACTGGGGCTGTCGGACGGCTTCTGGAAATTCGATAAGGTCAAAGCTGCGATCAGCGAGCACATGGGCCAGACCACCGACATCGTCGGCGTGGTGCTGAGTCAGGCGACGGCCTCGAGCCTGGCGCTGATCGGCTGGCTGGCAAACCTGGTGCTGATTCCGGTGGTGAGCTTCTACCTGCTGCGCGACTGGGACGTGATGATGGGCAAGATCCGCAGCCTGCTGCCCCGTGATCGCGAAGAGCGCGTGGTTGCGCTGGCGGGCGAGTGCCACGAAGTGCTCGGCGCGTTTGTGCGCGGGCAGTTGCTGGTGATGGTTGCGTTGGGGGTGATCTACGCGGCAGGCCTGATGATCGTCGGTCTCGAGCTGGGGCTGTTGATCGGCCTGATTGCCGGACTCGCGGCGATAGTGCCGTACATGGGTTTTGTCATTGGCATTGGCGCGGCGCTGATCGCCGGATTGTTCCAGTTCGGTGGCGATCTGTACCCGATGGTCGGGATCGTCGCAGTGTTCATGGTCGGTCAGGCACTGGAAGGCATGGTGCTGACGCCTCTACTGGTCGGGGACCGCATCGGCCTGCACCCGGTGGCGGTGATCTTCGCGATCCTTGCTGGCGGCGAGCTGTTCGGTTTCACCGGCGTTCTGCTGGCGTTGCCGGTGGCGGCGGTGATCATGGTGCTGGTGCGTCATGTCCACGACTTGTATAAGGATTCCGGGATCTACAGCGGCGTCGACGAACCCGAGCTGTGATGCGAGGGCCAGCCCGGCGCTTGGCCGGGCTGGCCCGTGTCGTGCAGGCGAGGGCGCCAGAGAATCCGTCACAAAACCGCTGCGTCAACGCAAACCTTTGATTTTGCTTGGGGTCTGTCGCATTGTGCGCTCAGCCTCACGGGTATAAACTTCGCCAACTTTACACAGAGGCCACTAACGGTTCCTTTGAGAACTGTTCAGTCAGCATGAAACCGATTCAGCTGCCCCTAGGTGTGCGTCTGCGTGACGACGCCACCTTCATCAACTACTACCCAGGCGCCAATGCCGCTGCACTCGGCTATGTCGAGCGTCTTTGCGAAGCCGACGCCGGGTGGACGGAGAGCCTGATCTACCTGTGGGGCAAGCACGGCGTCGGGCGCACGCATCTGTTGCAGGCCGCGTGCCTGCGCTTCGAGCAGATGGGCGAACCGGCGGTGTATCTGCCGCTGGCCGAGTTGATGGACCGCGGCGTGGAAATCCTCGACAACCTTGAACAGTACGAACTGGTCTGCCTGGATGACTTGCAGGTGATTGCCGGCAAGGCCGACTGGGAAGAGGCGATGTTTCATCTGTTCAACCGTCTGCGTGACAGCGGCCGGCGCCTGCTGATCGCCGCGTCCACTTCACCGCGCGAACTGCCTGTGAAGCTGGCTGACCTGAAATCCCGTCTGACCCTGGCGCTGATATTCCAGATGCGCCCGCTCTCCGATGAAGACAAATTGCGTGCGCTGCAATTGCGCGCGTCACGTCGTGGGTTGCACCTGACCGATGAAGTCGGGCACTTCATTCTCACTCGCGGCACGCGGAGCATGAGCGCGCTGTTCGATCTCCTCGAGCAGCTTGATCAGGCGTCCCTGCAAGCGCAACGCAAGCTGACCATTCCCTTCCTCAAGGAAACTCTTGGCTGGTAGTAGTGGGCTTTTGCCAGCTTTCAGGCGCCAGAAAACCCGCGTATCTGCGGCGATCCACCGGCCAGACGAGTTACGCGCTTAGATGTAAACGCGAAACCGGGAAGTCACATAAAGTTCGATTGAATTTGCAAATGAGGACGATAGCGGGCATAGTCTCGGCTTCTTTACAACTATCAGCCACGGTCGTGCCCATGCTAAAGCGCTTCGCACCCCTCGTGCCTCTCGCACTCGTTACCCTGTTATTCGGTTGTGCTGCTCATTCTCCGGTTCAAGAGCCGCCGCAACAGGTCAAGAATTCTGCTACCGCCCAGTCTTCCGTTATTTCCCAGGAAGAGCTGGACACCGAAAAAGAACTCAACCAGTTCAACGGCAGCAAGCCTTATCAGCTTCCTGTACTGGCTGACAGCATCCTCGAACGCGGCATGTCCCTGATCGGTACCCGTTACCGTTTCGGCGGTACTTCTGAAGCCGGCTTCGATTGCAGCGGTTTCATCGGTTACCTGTTCCGCGAAGAGGCCGGCATGAACCTGCCGCGCTCGACTCGCGAAATGATCAACGTTGATGCGCCACTGGTTTCGCGCAGCAACCTTGAGCCGGGTGATCTGCTGTTCTTCGCCACCAATGGTCGTCGCGGTCGTGTCAGTCACGCCGGGATCTACCTGGGTGACAACCAGTTCATTCACTCCAGCAGTCGTCGCAGCGGCGGTGTTCGCATCGACAGCCTGGGTGACAGCTACTGGAGCAAGACTTTCATCGAAGCCAAGCGTGCACTCGCCATGGCGCCGACCGTGGTCACCGCTCGCAAGTAAGCCCGAGGTCGCTGCGTTCGCGGCGACAAAACGGCACGGCAACGGAGTAGACCTAAACTTTACAAGGTGAAGTTAAAGTCTTACTTGAAGTTTGCCGCGTAGCCGCTAGAATCCTGAATTTATATTGATGGCAAACCGCCTGCGTGATGACGCAGGCGGTTTTGTTTCTGTCCATTCGGCAGAGAAAGCCGCAGCCAGATCAGGATGTTCTGCTTATGACGATGTCGGCCCGCCTCACCTTGATCCTTTGCGCCGCGCTGCTCAGCGCCTGCGCCAGCCGTACACCGCCGCCAGCCCCCGTGGTTCGCGCGCCAATCGTGTTCGCTCCTTCCCAGGCTTTTTCCCCCGTTGCTGAAGACGTGCTGTTCCGCGCCCTCGGCCTGGTCGGCACGCCGTATCGCTGGGGCGGCAACACGCCAGATTCCGGTTTCGATTGCAGTGGTCTGATCGGTTTCGTCTACCGCGACGCGGCGGGAATTTCGCTGCCACGCTCGACCCGCGAAATGATCGTCATGCAGGCGCCGAATGTCGGCAAGGAAGGCTTGCAGACCGGCGACCTGATTTTCTTCGCCACCAATGGCGGCTCGCAGGTCAGTCATGCGGGGATTTACGTCGGTGAGGGGCGCTTCGTGCATGCACCGGCCACGGGTGGCACGGTCAAGCTCGATAGCCTGTCGAAGGCCTATTGGCAGAAGGCGTATCTGAGCGCCAAGCGGGTGTTGCAGCCGGGGCAGCTGGCGCATAACCCCTAGCGCGTATGCATAACTAATTGTGGGAGCGAGCCTGCTCGCGAAGGCGGAGTGTCATTCGACAATGATTTGACTGATACACCGCTTTCGCGAGCAGGCTCGCTCCCACATTTTTTTACGTCGTGCTTAGCTTATTTGCTGGCCGACACACGCCACACTTTGTTCCCGACATCATCCGCCACCAGCAAGCCACCTTGCTGATCGATGACCACGCCAACTGGGCGGCCCAGCGCATTCTCGTCCTTGTCGAGGAAACCGGTCAGCACATCCACCGGTTGCCCGGTCGGTTTGCCGCCAGTGAACGGCACGAAAATCACCTTGTAGCCACTGTGCGGTTTGCGGTTCCACGAGCCGTGCTGGCCAATGAACGCGCCTTCCTTGAATTGCGCCGGCAAGCGGTTGCCCTCGGCGAAGGTCAGGCCCAGCGAAGCGGTGTGCGGACCGACCGCGTAATCCGGAGCGATGGCCTTGGCCACCAGATCCGGATTCTGCGGTTTGACTCGCACATCGACGTGCTGGCCATAGTAGCTGAACGGCCAGCCATAGAAGCCGCCGTCCTTGACTGACGTGATGTAGTCCGGCACCAGGTCGCTGCCGATTTCGTCACGCTCGTTGACCGCTGTCCACAAGGCGCCGCTGGTGGGTTCCCAGGCAAGGCCGTTGGGGTTGCGGATGCCCGAGGCGAAGATCCGGTGATTGCCGGTCGCCCGATCCACTTCCCAGATCGCCGCGCGGCCTTCTTCCTGATCCAGACCGTTTTCGCCGACGTTACTGTTCGAGCCGACGGTGACGTAGAGCTTGTTGCCGTCCTTGCTGGCGATGACGTTCTTGGTCCAGTGGTGATTCAGCGTGCCGCCGGGCAAGTCGACGACTTTGATCGGTTGGGTTTTGATCTCGGTGGCGCCCGGCTCGTAGTTGAAGCGCAGCAGGCGGTCGGTGTCGGCAACGTACAAATCATTGCCAACCAGCGTCATGCCAAACGGCGAATTGAGGTTCTGCAGGAACACCGTGCGGGTTTCCGCGACGCCATCGTGGTCGGCATCACGCAGCAGGGTGATGCGGTTCGGGCTGGGTACGCCGGCACCGGCCTTGCCCATGACTTTCTTCATCACCCAGCCACGAATGCCTTTGCTGTCATCGGGCTTGGGCGGCGCATTGGTTTCCGCCACCAGCACATCGCCGTTGGGCAGCACGTAGAGCCAGCGCGGGTGATCGAGGCCTTCGGCAAACGCGGCGACCTGGGTGCCGGCCGCTGCGGTCGGTTTCGCGCCGTCCGGCCAGCCCACCGCCGGGGCGATGTTGACTGTCGGGATCAGCGTCTTGTTCGGTTCGGGCAGTTTCGGTGACGGACCGGTGCCGTCGGAGACTTGCAGGCTGGAGGTTTCACCGCAGGCAGCGAGCCCGCCAGCGACGGCGATGATGAGAGCGAGTGGGGCCTTGCGCATTGCTGATCTTCCCTATGAATGCATTCCTAAACATAGAGGAGGGCGCAGGCCCGATGGTTCAACTGCTCAACCGCGGGCTTCCTTGAACAGCACGGCGATGCCCGGATGATAGTTGCCCGCGTCGCTGTGCAATTTGCGATAGGCGTAGGGGAAATACCAGGCCACGGCGCAGGTGTGTTCCTTTTGCAGGTCGTCGACCATGTCCTGCAGTTCCTCGGGGCTGGCGCTCTGCTGGACCTTTTGCGGGGCGACGAAGAGGCAGCCGAGCTTGAGATCGCTGGCGTAGCTGATGCGCTTGGCATCAGCGGTGATGTCGAGCAGGGCCTGGGTCAGGTTGAGGTTGTTGACCCGTGGCCAGCGTTGCGTGGCCTGGATGAACGCGCGGTCTTCGGCGCCAGCGATCAGCAGATCTGCGCGAGCATTGCGTTCGCCTTCTTCGTTCTGTTTGCGCGTGGCCGTGTCGTTCAGCGTGACCATTTCAGCCATCCACGCCGCTGCCGCGAGCAGACCGAGATTGGCTTTCTCGTCGTGCCAATATGGCGTGTCGTTGTCGCCGCGAACGGTGTTGTAGCGATCGATACAGTCAAACCAGCGTTCCAGCATCGGGCGCAGGAATTCCAGGCGCGGGTTGCTGATGATCATGCCTTGCATCGTCGTCATCCTTATTGTTGTAGTGGGCTTTTTTGGAAAAAGCATGGCTCTTTGATATCACTTGTCACAGTCTGGCACAAGATTGCCGCTGCACATTTGATCAGCGGCAGTTATTCGCGCGCAAAGCGCCTCTTCAATTGACGCTCCACCCCCAACCCTCTAACCTTCGCCGCTTGTTTCAGGTGCTCTGTGGCCCCGCGTCGACAGAGTGAAACAGGGAAGCCGGTGAGGGTGGTCTTCAAGCGAAGCCACGACGATCCCGGCGCTGCCCCCGCAACGGTAAATGAGTGAAAACTGCGCCTTCAGCCACTGCCTCGAAAGAAGCGGGAAGGCGCGCAGTCCGGCGAAACGCCGCTCATGAGCCCGGAGACCGGCCTGATCCATCTCAGCGGCATCACGGTGGGCGATGCCAGGCTTTTTGCCGTCTATTCTTGTGCCTGCCCGCCGTTATCCAGCCTCAACGGAGAGCTCCCCCCATGACTGATTCCCCCGAGCGTGACGAACGCCATCTGGCGCGTATGCAGCGCAAGAAAGCCGTGATCGACGAACGCATCGCCAACTCGCCCGACGAATGTGGCCTGGTGCTGGTGCTGACCGGCAATGGCAAAGGCAAAAGCAGTTCGGCGTTCGGCATGCTCGCCCGCGCCATGGGCCACGGCATGCAATGCGGCGTGGTGCAGTTCATCAAGGGCCGCAACAGCACCGGCGAAGAATTGTTTTTCCGCCGCTTCCCCGAGCAGGTGCGTTTCCACGTCATGGGCGAAGGCTTCACCTGGGAAACCCAGGATCGTCAGCGCGACATCGCCGCGGCGACCGCCGCTTGGGAAGTCTCGCGCGAATTGTTGCGCGACCCTTCGATCGGTCTGGTAGTGCTCGATGAGTTGAACATCGCCCTCAAGCACGGCTACCTCGATCTCGATCAGGTGCTCAGCGATTTGCAGGCGCGTCCGCCGATGCAGCACGTGGTGGTCACCGGTCGCGGCGCCAAGCCGGAAATGATCGAGATGGGCGACACGGTCACCGAGATGGGCATGCTCAAGCACGCCTTCCAGGCCGGGATCAAAGCGCAGAAAGGCGTCGAACTTTGAAGCAACCACGTCACTGCCCGGCGGTATTGATTGCCGCGCCGGCCTCCGGTCAGGGCAAGACCACCGTCACCGCTGCACTCGCCCGTTTGCATCGCAACCAGGGGCGCAAGGTGCGCGTGTTCAAATGCGGCCCGGACTTTCTCGACCCGATGATCCTCGAGCGCGCCAGCGGTGCGCCGGTGTATCAACTGGACATGTGGATGGTCGGCGAGCAGGAAAGTCGCCGGCTGTTGTGGGAAGCCGCCGCCGAAGCCGACCTGATTCTGATCGAGGGCGTAATGGGCCTGTTCGACGGCACGCCGTCCAGCGCTGATCTGGCGCGCCACTTCGGTGTGCCGGTGCTCGGCGTGATCGATGGCACCGCCATGGCGCAGACCTTTGGCGCCTTGGCGCTGGGCCTGGCGAAGTATCAGCCGGACTTGCCGTTCGCTGGCGTGCTGGCCAACCGCGTCGGCACCCTGCGCCATGCGCAATTGCTCGAAGGCAGCCTCACCGAAGGTTTGCGCTGGTACGGTGCGCTGTCCCGCGAGACCGGCATCGAATTGCCGAGCCGCCACCTCGGTCTGGTCCAGGCCAGCGAATTGAATGATCTGGATCTGCGTCTCGACGCGGCTGCCGATGCGCTGGCCAGCAGTTGCCAAGTCGCGCTGCCACCGGCGGTTGAATTCGCCGCGCCTGACCTCATCGCCGCCGAGCCTTTATTGAATGGTGTGCGCATCGCCGTCGCCCGCGATGAAGCCTTTGCCTTCACCTATGGCGCCAGCCTCGATCTGCTGCGGGCGATGGGCGCCGAGCTGCAATTTTTCTCGCCGATCCGCGACACGCAATTGCCCGAGGCGGACAGCCTGTATCTGCCGGGCGGCTATCCAGAGTTGCATCACGTCGCGCTGGCGCAGAACACCTCGATGCTTGCAGCAATCCGCGCGCACCACGCGGCGGGCAAGCCGTTGCTCGCCGAATGTGGCGGCATGCTTTACCTGCTTGATTCGCTGACCGACGTGGAAGGCACCCGTGCTGAGCTGGTCGGTTTGCTCAAGGGCGAGGCGGTGATGCAGAAGCGTCTGGCGGCGCTGGCGTTGCAGGCGGTTGAGCTGCCGGAAGGGGAGTTGCGTGGGCATACCTATCATCATTCGCTGACCACCACCGAGCTGACGCCTATTGCCCGTGGGCTGAGTCCCAATGGCGGGCGCGGCGCTGAGGCGGTTTATCGCGAGGGACGGATGACGGCGTCGTACGTGCACTTTTATTTCCCATCGAATCCGACTGCGATTGCGTCATTGTTTGCGCCAGACAGTGAGGCCGGCTTCGCGAGCAAGCTCGCTCCCACAATGGATGACCTGAACCCTGCGGGAGCGAGCCTGCTCGCGAAAGGGCCATGACCGACAACACATTCTCCGAAGCCGAACGCGCGGCGGTCTACAAGGCCATCGCCGAACGCCGCGACATGCGCCACTTCACCGGCGGCAGCGTCGAACCGCAGCTGCTGCGTCGTCTGCTCGAAGCCGCTCATCAAGCGCCGAGCGTCGGCCTGATGCAGCCGTGGCGCTTCATCCGCATCAGCGATCGCGCTCTGCGCGGGCAGATCCGCGATCTGGTGGAAGAAGAGCGCATCCGCACCGCCGAAGCCCTTGGCGAGCGCAGCGATGAGTTCATGCAGCTCAAGGTCGAAGGCATCAACGACTGCGCTGAGGTGCTGGTCGCGGCGCTGATGGACGATCGCGAAAAACACATCTTCGGTCGGCGCACGTTGCCGGAAATGGACATGGCCTCGTTGTCCTGCGCGATCCAGAATCTGTGGCTGGCCTCCCGCGCTGAAGGCTTGGGCATGGGCTGGGTCTCGCTGTTCGAGCCGCAAGCGTTGGCGGATTTGCTCAAGTTGCCGGCCGGTGCCAAGCCGCTGGCGGTGTTGTGTCTCGGCCCGGTCAAGGAATTCTACCCGGCGCCGATGCTGGTACTTGAAGGCTGGGCGCAGGCGCGACCGCTGAACGAGCTGCTGTACGAAAATTATTGGGGAGTGAGTCAATGAGTGTGGCGTTGCTGAGTGTCGCTGCGGTAGCGCTGGATGCGCTGCTCGGTGAACCGAAACGCTGGCATCCGCTGGTGGCGTTCGGCAATTTTGCCGGACGCATTGAGCAACGCTTCAACGCCGGCGGCCGTGGCTGGCGCAGCCATGGCGTGACCGCGTGGGTTATCGCGGTACTGCCGCTGACCTTGCTCGCCACGGCATTTTCCTGGGCGCCCTATGTCGGCTGGATTGTCGAGATTCTCGCGTTGTATTGCGCCCTCGGCATGCGCAGCCTCGGCGAACATGTTGCGCCGGTTGCGGCGGCGTTGCGCGCCGATGATCTGGACGAGGCGCGCAAGCGTGTCGGTTATCTGGTCAGCCGCCAGACCGATGAACTCGACGGCACTGCGGTTGCCCGCGCCGCGACTGAGTCGGTGCTGGAGAACGGCAGCGATGCGGTGTTCGCTGCGCTGTTCTGGTTTGTCGTCGCCGGCGCGCCGGGCGTGGTCCTGTATCGCTTGAGCAATACCCTCGATGCGATGTGGGGTTATCGCAACGAACGCTTCGAGCGTTTCGGCTGGGCGGCGGCGAAAATCGACGACGTGTTGAACTACATTCCTGCGCGTCTGGTGGCATTGACCTACGCGCTGCTCGGCAAAACCCGACTCGCGCTCAAGTGCTGGCGCACCCAGGCGCCAAAGTGGGACAGCCCCAACGCCGGCCCGGTGATGGCGGCCGGTGCCGGTGCACTGGGCGTCGAGTTGGGTGGCCCGGCGATCTATCACGGCGAACTGCATGAACGTCCGCAACTGGGCGAAGGTGCGCCGGCTGATGCCGATTCCATCGACCGTGGCTGGCAATTGGTCCAGCGCGGCGTATGGTTATGGCTGCTGATGCTTTGCCTGGGGGCGGAATTTTATGCTTGAGCACGGTGGCCGGCTGCGCAAGGCTGCACTCGATTACGGGATTGCCGAAGCCGACTGGCTCGACCTGTCCAGCGGCCTCGCGCCGTGGCCGTTCCCGATCCCGGAGATCCCGCTACGCGCCTGGGCGCGCTTGCCGGAAACCGATGACGGTCTGGAACAGGCCGCCTGCGATTATTACGGCGCCGCGCAGGTGCTGCCGGTCGCCGGCTCGCAAATGGCCATCCAGTTGCTGCCGCGTCTGCGCCGGGCCGGCAAGGTCGGCGTGTTGTCGCCGTGCTATGCCGAGCATGCCGAAGCCTGGAGGCGCAGCGGTTACATTGTCCGTGAAGTGCTCGAGCAGGAAGTCGAGTTCTTTCTCGACAGTCTTGATGTGCTGGTGGTGGTCAATCCGAACAATCCGACCGGCCTCAGCCTGACCCCGGCGCGCCTGCTCGACTGGCATGCGCGGCTGGCGCAACGTGGCGGCTGGCTGGTGGTCGACGAAGCGTTCATGGACAACACGCCGCAACTGAGCCTGGCGCCCTATGCGCATCAGGTCGGGCTGGTGGTGTTGCGTTCGTTCGGCAAGTTTTTCGGTCTGGCCGGGGTGCGCCTCGGTTTCGTTCTGGCCGAGCGCAAGTTGCTCAAACTGCTCGCCGAACAGGTCGGGCCGTGGGCGGTGAGCGGGCCGACGCGGGTGCTCGGTACGGCGTGCCTGCAAGACACCGAGGGTCACACCCGTCAGCGGATTCGCAGCGATGAAGCGAGTGAACGGTTGGCGGCGCTGCTGACCCGTTGCGGTTTTGCACCGCAGGGTGGCTGCGCGCTGTTTCAGTGGCTGATCACCGAGCACGCCGAAGCGCTGCACGAATTCCTCGCCCGGCGCGGCATCCTCCTGCGCCTGTTCAGCCACAACAGTAGTGTACGTTTCGGCCTGCCAGCGGATGCCGCGCAAGCGCTGCGTCTCGAACAGGCTTTGCAAGCTTTCACCAAGGACCATCCATGACCACTCTGATGGTGCAAGGCACCACGTCCGATGCCGGCAAAAGCACTTTGGTGACGGCGTTGTGCCGCTGGGCCACCCGCCAGGGTGTGGCGGTGGTGCCGTTCAAGCCGCAGAACATGGCGCTCAACAGCGCAGTCACCGCTGACGGCGGCGAGATCGGCCGCGCGCAGGCAGTGCAGGCGCAAGCGGCCTTTCTCGAACCCCACACCGACATGAACCCGGTGCTGCTCAAGCCCAACAGCGACACCGGCGCGCAGGTGATCATTCATGGCCGCGCGGTGACGACGATGAACGCCGTCGCCTATCACGATTACAAGGCCATCGCGATGCAAGCGGTGCTCGCCTCGCACGAGCGACTCAGCGCTGCGTATCCGCTGGTAATGGTCGAAGGCGCCGGTTCGCCGGCGGAGATCAATCTGCGCGCCGGCGACATTGCCAACATGGGCTTTGCCGAAGCGGTGGATTGCCCGGTTTTGCTGATCGCCGACATCAATCGCGGCGGCGTGTTTGCGCATTTGGTCGGCACCCTGGAATTGCTTTCGCCGAGTGAACAGGCGCGGGTCAAAGGCTTCATCATCAACCGCTTTCGCGGCGATATCGCCTTGCTGCAACCGGGCCTCGACTGGCTGGAGCAGCGCACCGGCAAATCGGTGGTCGGCGTGTTGCCCTACGTGATGGACCTGCACCTCGAGGCCGAGGACGGCATCGACCAACGCCAGACCGACAAGGCCGAGCAGGTGTTGAAAGTGGTGGTGCCGGTGCTGCCGCGCATCAGCAATCACACCGATTTCGACCCGCTGCGTCTGCACCCGCAGGTGGATCTGCAATTCGTCGGCCCGGGCCAGGCAATTCCCGCCGCCGACCTGATCATCCTGCCGGGCTCGAAAAGCGTGCGCAGTGATCTGGCTTATCTGCGCGCCAACGGCTGGGACGCGGCAATCAATCGGCATCTGCGCTACGGCGGCAAGGTGCTGGGGATTTGCGGCGGTCTGCAGATGCTCGGCGAGCAGGTGCACGATCCGCTTGGGCTCGAGGGTGCTGCCGGCTCGAGCGCCGGTCTGGGTCTGCTGGCGTTCGAAACCCAGCTCGAAGCCGAAAAGCAACTGCGCAACGTGCGCGGGCGGCTGGCACTGGAAAACGCCGCAGTCAGCGGTTACGAAATTCATGCTGGCGTAACCAGCGGGCCGGGGCTGGAAACCCCGGCGGTGCATCTGGACGACGGTCGTTGCGATGGTGCGCAAAGTGCCGATGGCCAGGTGTTCGGCACCTATCTGCATGGCTTGTTCGAATCCCCCGAGGCGAGCGCGGCGTTGTTGCGCTGGGCCGGGTTGAGTGATGTGCAGGAAGTCGATTACCACGGCTTGCGCGAACGCGACATCGAGCGGCTGGCGGATCTGGTGGAGAAGCATCTGGATACCGGGCTGTTGCGTCAGCTCTGCGGGATTTGAGTTGTCCTGGCTGGCCTCTTCGCGAGCAGGCTCGCTCCCACAGGGAACTGCGATCAACGGTGGGAGCGAGCCTGCTCGCGAAGGGGGCGGCTGCCTTACCACACATTTTTGGATGAACCCATGCTCCAACTGATCCTCGGCGGCGCCCGCTCCGGCAAGAGTCGTCTAGCGGAAAAACTCGCCAGCGACAGCCATCTGGCGGTCACCTACATCGCCACCAGCCAGCCGCTGGACGGCGAAATGAATCAACGCGTCGCCCATCATCGCGCGCGTCGCCCGGCCGAATGGGCGTTGATCGAAGAGCCGCTGGAACTGGCCCGCGTGCTGCGCGAATCCGCCGGCGCCGAGCGCTGCCTGCTGGTCGATTGCCTGACCCTGTGGCTGACCAATCTGCTGATGCTCGACGACGCCGAACGTCTCGCCTCCGAGCGTGAAGCCTTGCTCGACTGCCTGGCGTCGTTGCCGGGTGAAATCATTTTTGTCAGCAACGAGACCGGAATGGGTGTCGTGCCGCTGGGCGAATTGACTCGCCGCTATGTCGATGAAGCCGGTTGGCTGCATCAAGCTCTGGCCGAGCGCTGTCAGCGAGTTGTCCTGACCGTCGCCGGCCTGCCCCTGACTTTGAAAGGACCTGCGTTATGAGCCCGACCTGGTGGCTGAACCCGTGCAAAACCGAGAACGCCGAAATCGTTGCGCAAGCGACCGAGCGCCAGCAGCAACTGACCAAACCGGCCGGTTCGCTGGGGCGCCTTGAATCGGTGGCCGTGCACCTGGCCGGTCTGCAAGGTCAGCTCAAGCCAACGCTGGATCAAGTCTGGATCGCGATTTTCGCTGGCGACCATGGCGTGGTAGCCGAAGGCGTATCGGCTTATCCGCAGGAAGTCACCGGGCAGATGCTGCTCAACTTTGTCAGCGGCGGCGCGGCGATCAGCGTGCTGGCGCGTCAGCTCGGCGCGCAGCTGGAAGTGGTCGATCTGGGCACGGTGAATCCGGCGCTGAATCTGCCCGGCGTGCGCCATCTGAACATCGGCGCGGGAACGGCGAACTTCGCTCAGGGCGCAGCGATGACTCAGGCGCAGGGCGAATCGGCCTTGCAGGCCGGTCGCGACAGCGTCTTGCGCGCGAAAGCCGCCGGCACGCAGTTGTTCATCGGCGGCGAAATGGGCATCGGCAACACCACGGCGGCCAGTGCGCTGGCCTGCGCCTTGCTCGATTGCCCGGTGGCGCACCTCACCGGTCCCGGCACCGGGCTGAATGCCGCTGGCGTCAGCCACAAGGCGCAAGTGATCGAACGCGCGCTGGCGCTGCATGCCGCACAGCGTGGCGATGCCTTGCAGACGCTGTTCAATCTCGGCGGGTTCGAGGTTGCCGCGTTGGTTGGCGCCTATCTGGCCTGCGCGCAGGAAGGCATTGCGGTGCTGGTCGACGGCTTCATCTGCACGGTCGCGGCACTGGTCGCGGTGCGCTTGAATCCAGCCTGTCGTGAGTGGCTGTTGTTCGGCCATCGCGGTGCCGAGCCGGGCCATCGCCATGTGCTGGAAACCCTGAGCGCCGAGCCGCTGCTCGAGCTCGGCCTGCGCCTCGGCGAGGGCAGTGGCGCGGCGTTGGCGGTGCCGTTGCTGCGTCTGGCCTGTGACCTGCACGGGCAAATGGCGACATTCGCCGAAGCAGCCGTGGCGGATCGCCCGGCATGAGCCTGCGCCTGGATCTGCTGCGCCACGGCGAAACGGAACTCGGCGGCGGCTTGCGCGGCAGCCTCGACGATGCTCTGACCGCAAACGGCTGGACGCAGATGCGTGCGGCGGTGGTCGACGGCGGGCCGTGGGATCGTATCGTCAGTTCGCCATTGCAGCGCTGCGCGCGCTTCGCTGCTGAACTCGGGGAGCAACTGAACCTGTCCGTGCATCTGGACAAGGATCTGCAGGAACTGCATTTCGGCGCGTGGGAAGGGCAGAGCGCGGCGGCGCTGATGGAAACGGATGCCGAAGCGCTGGGGCTGTTCTGGGCGGATCCCTATGGCTTCACGCCACCGCAGGGGGAGCCGGTCAGCGCGTTTTCCGCGCGGGTGTTGGCGGCGGTCGCGCGATTGCACGCGGCTTACGCCGGCGAACGGATTCTGCTGGTCAGCCACGGCGGCGTGATGCGCTTGTTGCTCGCGCAGGCACGAGAGCTGCCACGTGAACAGTTGCTCAACGTCGAAGTCTGCCACGGCGCGCTGTTTGCGCTAACAGTCGCTGCGGACGGCGCGCTCAAGGAAGGTCACTGAGATGTTGCCGCTGTGGATCGCCTTGCAGTTTCTCAGCAGTCTGCCGATTCGCCTCCCGGGCATGCCCGCGCCGCAACAGCTTGGCCGTTCGCTGCTGTTTTATCCGCTGGTGGGATTGCTGTTCGGGCTGATCCTCTTCGCGTTGAATCTGTTGTTGGCCAGCGCGCCGATGTTGCTGCATGCGGCGCTGTTGCTGACCGTGTGGGTATTGCTCAGCGGCGCGCTGCATCTCGATGGCTTGGCCGACAGCGCCGATGCCTGGCTCGGCGGTTTTGGTGATCGCGAGCGCACGTTGACGATCATGAAAGATCCGCGCAGCGGGCCGATTGCGGTGGTCACGCTGGTGCTGGTGTTGTTGCTCAAATTTGCCGCACTGCTGGCATTGATCGAACAAGGGCATACCCTGGCGCTGATCATCGTGCCGGTGCTCGGGCGAGCGGCGCTGTTGGGGTTGTTTCTGACTACGCCGTATGTGCGTGCGGGTGGCTTGGGTCAGGCACTGGCCGATCATCTGCCGCGTAGAGCGGGGTGGTGGGTGCTGGGGTTGAGTGCGCTGGGCTGCGTGTTCATCGCGGGTATTGGCGCGGTGCTGATTTCGCTGGTCGGGTTTGTCTGGCTGCGGCGTTTGATGATGCGGCGGTTGGGCGGGACTACCGGGGACACGGCGGGGGCGTTGCTGGAATTGCTGGAGATGGGGGTGTTGGTGGGGCTCGCTTTGGTCTGAAGGATTTGCGGAGATGATGCCGGCCCCTTCGCGAGCAGGCTCGCTCCCACCTTCGAAATGCAATCCCCTGTGGGAGCGAGCCTGCTCGCGAAGGCGGCCTCACCGGCAACAATGATGTGCAGAGTAAACTCATCTGTAACTTGATTTAACACACTCGCGGGTATATACACGCATCATGCTTCCTTCTCAGTGTTTGTGCACCAACCTGCGTCGCGCCGCGCGTGGCGTCAGCAGGCATTACGACGGCGCTCTCGACGGCTTCGGGATCAACGTTGCCCAGTATTCTCTGCTGTGTAATCTGCAGCGGCTGGAGCAACCGAGCATTTCCGAACTGGCCGAAGCCATGGGCCTGGATCGCAGCACTCTCGGGCGCAATTTACGTGTGCTGGAGGGCGAAGGTCTGGTGGCGCTGGCCGAAGGCGAGGACATGCGCAACCGTATCGTGCGCCTCACCGAAACCGGCGTGCAGCGCCTGGCAGCAGCATTGCCGGCGTGGGAAGCGGCGCAACAGCGGCTGATCGACCGTCTCGGTGCCGAGAAGCGCGAAACTTTGCTCAAACTGCTCGACGAACTGGCCTGACGCCGGTTTTTTCGCGCTCAAGCGGGTATATACCCGCGACTGGAGAATAACAATGACATCGATGTGGCGTACGTGCGGTTGGGTGTTGCTGGGGAGTGCGCTGATCCTGGCATTGTCATTGGGCGTGCGCCACGGGTTCGGCCTGTTCCTGTCGCCAATGAGCGCGCAGTTCGGCTGGGGTCGCGAAGTGTTTGCCTTCGCCATCGCCCTGCAAAACCTGATCTGGGGCCTGGCGCAGCCATTCACCGGCGCCCTGGCCGACCGCTTCGGTGCGGCGAAAGTGGTGTTGGTCGGTGGGATCCTCTACGCGGCGGGCCTGGTGTGCATGGGCCTGTCTGATTCGGCAGTGACTCTGTCACTGAGTGCCGGCCTGCTGATCGGTATCGGTCTTTCGGGCACTTCGTTTTCGGTCATTCTTGGTGTTGTGGGTCGCGCTGTGCCGCCAGAGAAACGCAGCATGGGCATGGGTATCGCCAGCGCCGCCGGTTCGTTCGGCCAGTTTGCGATGTTACCGGGCACGCTGGGCCTGATCGGCTGGCTCGGCTGGTCGGCCGCGCTGTTGGTGCTGGGCCTGTTGGTGGCGATGATTGTGCCGCTGGTGAGCATGCTCAAGGACAAGCCGCTGCCGGTGCTTGGCCATGAACAGACTCTTTCCGAAGCGCTGCGTGAGGCCTGCTCGCACTCCGGTTTCTGGCTGCTGGCGTTCGGCTTTTTCGTCTGCGGGTTTCAGGTGGTGTTCATTGGCGTGCACTTGCCAGCGTATCTGGTCGATCAGCATCTGCCCGCCAGTGTCGGCACTACGGTGCTGGCGTTGATCGGACTGTTCAATATCTTCGGCACTTACACGGCCGGCTGGCTTGGTGGCCGCATGTCCAAACCGCGTCTGTTGACTGCGCTGTATCTGTTGCGCGCAGTGGTGATCGTGCTGTTCCTGTGGTTGCCGGTGACCACCACCACGGCTTATCTGTTCGGCATGGCCATGGGTTTCCTGTGGCTGTCGACGGTGCCGTTGACCAACGGTACGGTGGCGACCTTGTTCGGCGTGCGCAATTTGTCCATGCTCGGTGGCATTGTCTTTCTGTTCCATCAGCTCGGCTCGTTCCTTGGTGGCTGGCTGGGCGGGGTGGTGTACGACCGTACCGGGAGTTATGACTTGATCTGGCAAGTGGCGGTTCTCTTGAGCCTGCTCGCGGCGGCGCTGAACTGGCCGGTGCGCGAGCGTCCGGTGGCGCGCCTGCAAGCTGCGGCGAGTGCAGCATGAGCCGGATCTGCGCGCGATTCGCCGTGACCGCACTGGCTGCTGCGCTGTTGGCGCTGGTGTGGTGGGGCTGGCAACGCGGCGGTCTGGCGCTGATGCAGTTGGGCATGAGTATTTGCTAGATGGCAGCGTGGCGAGTAACGTCGAAGCCTGATGACTGCCCAAGGAAATTCGACATGTTGATGCGCTGGTGTGCTGTTCCCGCGTTGCTGATGGCGTTGACTGGCCTGGCCCAGGCCGCCGATTGTCCTGAGCTGCTGCAAGGCTCGCTGCCCAAGCTGCGCGCCAAGGAATCCATCGATCTGTGCAAGCAGTACGCCGACAAGCCGCTGGTGGTAGTCAATACCGCCAGCTTCTGCGGTTTCGCCCCGCAGTTCGAAGGCCTCGAGGCGCTGAACAAGCGCTACAAGGCGCAAGGGCTGGAGATGCTCGGCGTGCCGTCCAATGACTTCAAGCAGGAGTCCAAGGACAGCGCCGAAACCGCCAAGGTCTGCTACGCCAACTATGGCGTGACCTTCAACATGACCGAGCCGCAGAAGGTTCGCGGCGACGACGCCACGCATCTGTTCCAGGTGCTGGCCGCGCAGAGCAATGCGCCGAAGTGGAATTTCTACAAGTATGTGGTCGACCGGCAGGGCAAGGTGGTGGCGAGTTTTTCCAGTTTGACCAAACCGGATGATCCGGAATTTATTGCGGCGATCGAAAAGGCCATTGCCTCCAAACCGCTGAAGCCCTGATTAATGCTGTTCTCTGTGGGAGCGGGCCTGCTCGCGAAGCGATGTGTCAGTTAGCACATCAACATCTAACATACCGCCTTCGCGAGCAGGCTCGCTCCCACAAGGGTGATTTTGTCGTTCCAGTGAAAAGTTGCAGGCAAGAAAAAGCCCCGCCTCTGTAAAGAGAGCGGGGCTTTTTGGTGGGCGAGGGGTTAGCCTCGCCACGGTGCATCAGAAGCGGTAAGTCGCGCCGACACCGAAGCCGTTTGCCGAGTTTTCATACTTGGCATCGTAAGTCTGGCCACGCGCGTTTTCGTTGCGGATGTTGACCGACTCTTCTTTGAGGTACGAGTACGCGACGTCGATGGTCAGGTCGTCGGTCGGGCTCCAGCCGGCACCGATACTGAAGATGGTGCGGTCGCCAGTCGGGATACGTGGCGAGCGGTCTTCGTTATTGGTTGGCGACTGGTCGAAGGTCAGACCGGTACGCAGTACCCATTCCTTGTTCAACTGGTACGAGGTACCCACGGCGTACGCCCAGGAGTCATGCCAGTTCTGGTCTTCGTTGATCGAACCGAACTGACCGGCCAGCAGAGGCTGCACGCCGGAGTTCTTCACGGTGATCTTTTCCAGTTGGCTCCAGCGGGTCCAGGTGGTACCGGCGTAGACGTTCCAGCGATCGTTGATCGCCTGGGTGACCGACAGGTCCACGGATTCCGGCGTGGTGATCTTCAACGAAGCGTCGTACTTCTGGTTGGCGCCAACGCCCACCAGCGCCAGAGCGTTGTAGTTGACCTTGGTGTCGCCTTCGAGCTTGTAGTCGACCTTGGAGTGGTAGGTCAGGCCGACACGGGTGGTGTCGGTGGCCTGGACCAGCAAGCCGACGTTGTAGCCCAGCGCGGTGTCGTCACCCTTGATCTTGACCTTGCCGTCCGGCAGTGCCTGGGTGATCGACAGGTTGGATTCCAGCGAGCCGTCGATGCGGTTGATGGTCGGGCCGAAACCGATCGACACCTTATCGTTGAAGGCGTAGCTGACGGTTGGCTGGAAAGTGATGACTTGCACTTCGGACTTGCTGCCGAAGTAACGACCGGCGAAGCCGTTTTCGTAATCCGTGATCAGACCGAACGGTACGTACACACCGAGACCGAATGCCCAGTGGTCATCGATCGGTTTTACATAGAAGCCCATAGGTACAGCGGTGAAGGGCACCATGTCGCCTTTGTTGCTGCCGCCGTTAGGGCTGGAGCTGGCGTTGCTGATATCGGTGTGTGCATCGACAACGGCGACACCACCGGTGACTTGTTCGCGCTTGATGCGCGCCATGCCGGCCGGGTTGCCATAAACAGTGCTTGCGTCGTCGGCAGAAGAAGATCGCCCGGCAAAACCAGTCCCCATCCCACTGATGCTTTGTTCGTTGAGGGCAAAACCTGCCGCGAAGATTTGTGTGGAGGCAAGGGTAACGGCGAGGCTAAGGGTGGTTTTGAGCATGACTTTTTTCATTATTAGAACTCCTGGTGATCACCGGGGCGAAAATTACCAACATTTTCGTCCCAGCGCTATAGCCTGTATGCCTTGAGTTAGAGCGGTTTTGTAGGACAATCCGACCAAAATGGCGACCTGATGGTAGAACTTGTGAAACCGCCCGGTCAGCAAGCGACCTGATTCAGCGGTGAAACACAGGTTTGCCAGGCATAGGTGAAGTCGCGCAAACGGCCTTGCGGTTGAAAGGTCTGGCGCCAGATACGCGCCATGCCGAGCAGGTCGGTCGGAGCGGGGAGGGTGGGGTTTTGTTCTTCTACCAGCAGCCAGGCGATGGCCGTGGCGTAACGCAGGTTGACGGTCAGTTCCAGATGCGGGCCGCTGAGGAACGCATGCTGACTGGCCAGGCCGCGCACCAGGCTGGCGCGCTCCGGATCGAGCGCCAGATAATCATCCCAGAGCGCCTGATGGCGATGCTCGGCAATCCGGTATAGGCCGTGGCCACGGCGGTCATGCAGGGCAGACCCGAGGGCGGACTGGCTGGCGGCGATACCCAGCAGCAGGGATTCGGCAGTTGCGCAGTGGCGTCCCAGATAAATCAGTGTGGGACGGATCACATAGCGGCACAGTTCGCTGGCAGCGATACCCATAACACCCTCGGTTCTTGTTGTTGAGGGCGAGTCCTGAAGGGGCTTTGGCAGCAGTGGATCGACTCAGGCTCGCCGCAAGCGGGTCAAGCCGCTTGAGTTGAAGTGTAGTGTCATATTCAGCGTGTAAAGGTCTGTTTTTAAAATATTTCCGCCATCGCATCCCGGGCGTTAGATCGGAACATGCTTAGAAGCGCAGCGCTAAAAGTGAAATATCAGGCAATAAAAAGCCCCGCTTTTCAGCAGGGCTTTGCTTTTGCAGCCTGTCCGGCTTTCAGGCAACCAGTGCCTGACGGGTACGCTCGATCACGGCCTGCAGCGGTTCGGCGCTGGAGTATTGATCGGGGTACAAACGCTCGCTGTGACGAGCGATGCCGTGTTCATTGACCACAGTGAAGCTGAAGCAGCCTTTGCGGGCGGCCATGATCAGGCAGTTCATTGGAGCAAAAGCGTTGGTTAGGGTGCGAATGGCATCCTGAGTCTGGATTTGAGTAGACATAGTTATTAGGTGTTCCTACAAATGACACGGATAAGAACCGTGCAACGTTAAAACGTTCCAGTAACGTTGATCACCATTGATCGAACGAAGAACCCGACTGGAACAAAGCAGCCAGTTTGAAGCGCTGATAAATGTGCGCGCTTGGGCTGGCAGGTAGGTACTTAGGAGGACAGGCATCACAGCGAGGGCAAAGGTTCTGGGCCCGGGGTGAAGATCCTGATCAATTTGCAGGTTGGTTCGGTCAGAGTAAGTGTTCTTCGCAACGCCCTTTGTTTTCGTTCAAAGGCAGCGTCGTCGCAAGATTTACCTGGAAACCATCGAGGGGTCGTTCCCGCTTTTTTCGGCAGTGTCTTCCTGTTGGAAGTTGACCGTGGGGAGATGTTCGACCGGAATTGACTTTCAGCTTGGTACTAACGCCGCGGATAGTAACGGATCCGTTCGGGCGAAGCAAACCCCATGACCAAAAAAAGGATCACAGGGAGAGGTCGTGTCGCACCGTCCGTCGGCGTGCATGCTTTTCGCAGAGCCTCTCGGTCGCTCGCAGCTGCGCAAAATGACCCGAAAAAGCGCACGCATATAACCGGCTCACAGGTACTTGTGCACATTAGTTGCGCAGAGCGTAACGCAACTGTCACATCGATCCTGACTCCAGTCGCTGCCTGTATCAAAAGTTTAAGTCAATGAAAAATATCGTCTTTTTTTGTTGGTGAAAAAATCGTCAGTTTGACTGCGAGCCCCATTCCATAAGGCTTTGCGGGGATCGTAGAGCGGTTGTCCACTGACTTATCCACAGCTTCTGTGGATTGTCCCTAGCGCTTGCTCTAGCACGGGCGTGCCGGGTTTTTTTCGACTTTACCTGTAAGAAAAAGAGAGTAAAGTGGCGCGCCTTCCGATCTGTCCCGCAGTGCTTTATGAAGTTTCGCTCAGTATCAGACTCTGTTACCTCCAATCCGACCTCTGTTACCGCTCCCAAGCGTTTTTCCGTGCGTGTTGCCGAATGGCTGCTCGATGCGCCGCGCCTGAGCGACAGTCCCAGCGCCAAACACCTCGCCGGCCGTCTGCTCAAGCAACCGGCCCGTGAAGGTGTGGTCGCTGCACAGAGCCGCCTCGGCCAATTGATTTGCCGGGAGTGCGGCAATGCCCGTGACCGGCGTATCGGCCAGGAGCTGCTGCGTCAGGCCGCCCGTGCCGGTGACCGTCGCGCGCAGCAGGAACTCGGTCTGATCGAAGACTGAGCTGTCCAAGCCCAGACACCTTGGTTAACCTTCAGGCTTTATCCGATTGGCAGGAGTCGCTATGGCTATGGACTTGACCAGCATATTGCTTGGTCTTGCGGCAGCAGGGGTGCCGCTGCTGGCGCTGGCCTGGCAACTGCAACGCCGGGCCAGCAACGCCCAGGCCGATCTGGCCTTGCTCGAAGAGCGCCTGGCCATGGCGCAACTGGCCCAGGACGGCCTCACCGCGCAGCTTGAAGCGAGTCGCGATGAGATCGCCGACCTCGGTCAGGCTAACGCCGCCAAACAGGCAGACCTCGCCGCCCTGCGCCGCGAAGTCGAATTGCTGCAGATCGAGCGCGACGACGCCCGCGATGCCTCCCACGCCTGGAACCTCGAACGCGCCAACAAGGATGCTGAGTTACGCCGCCTGGACGCCCACGCTGCCTCGCTGAGCGCCGAACTGCGAGAGCAACAGGAAAGCCATCAACAACGTCTCAACGACCTGCAAGGCTCACGCGATGAACTGCGCGCGCAATTCGCCGAGCTGGCCGGCAAGATCTTCGATGAGCGTGAGCAGCGCTTTGCCGAAACCAGCCAGCAGCGGCTTGGGCAGTTGCTTGATCCGTTGAAAGAGCGCATCCAGTCCTTTGAAAAACGCGTTGAAGAAAGCTATCAGGCCGAAGCCCGCGAGCGCTTCTCGCTGGCCAAGGAGCTGGAGCGTTTGCAGGCGTTGAACCTGCGTCTGAGCGACGAAGCGACCAATCTGACTCGCGCGCTCAAGGGCCAGAAAACCCAGGGCAATTGGGGCGAACTGATCCTCGAGCGGGTTCTTGAGCACGCGGGTCTGGAGAAGGGCCGCGAGTATCAGACTCAGGTCAATCTCAAAGGCCCGGACGGTGAGCGCTTCCAGCCCGATGTGATCATTTATCTGCCCGGCGACAAGCAGGTGGTGGTCGACTCGAAAGTCAGTCTCACGGCCTATCAACAATATGTTGCGGCTGATGACGACACATTGGGGCAGATCGCGATCAAGCAGCACGTATTGTCGCTGCGCAATCATGTGAAAGGTCTGGCCGGCAAGGATTACAAGCGTCTGGAAGGCTTGCACAGCCTCGATTTCGTTTTGCTGTTCGTACCGATTGAAGCGGCATTTTCTGCGGCATTGCAGGCTGAGCCGTCGCTGTTTCAGGACGCTTTCGACCGCAATATCGTGATCGTCAGCCCGACTACGCTGCTGGCCACGTTGCGGGTGATCGACAGTTTGTGGAAGCAGGAACGGCAGAGCCAGAATGCCCGGGAAATCGCCGAGCGCGCGGGCTGGCTGTACGACAAGTTCGTGTTGTTTATTCAGGATCTGGACGAAGTGGGCAATCGTCTGCAGCAGCTGGACAAGGCTTACAGCTCGGCGCGTAACAAGCTCACAGAAGGGCGCGGTAATCTGGTCAGCCGCAGTGAACAGTTGAAGTTGCTCGGTGCGCGGGCGAGCAAGAGCTTGCCGGCGGATTTGCTGGAGCGGGCGATGACGGATGTTGATGGGTTGGTTGAGTTGCCTGAGTAAATTCAAAGGCTCGTTTTTTTCTGGCTGATTGGGGGCATATCCGTTGCTGCGGTCGTGGCGGCTGGCGGTTTCGCCTGACGGCGACTTACTTTTTTACAAGCGCCAAAAAAAGTAAGCAAAAAACGCTAGCTCCTGCGTTCGGCCCTCGCAGGCTCGGGTCCCTTCGCTGCGGGACTGATCCGGGCGCAGCGGCTCCGGTTTGCTTCGCTGCACCTCCTTCCGCTGTGTCTGGCTGCGCCAGACGGTCGCTGCGCTCCCACGCCCGGATCAATCCCTCCGCTCAGCCTTCCGACGTCGCCGGTGAATCAAGATCAAAAGCACTCGAGCTTGCGCTCATTGTTGAGTGGGGCGGCTGCGCCGCAGGCAGCTTCGCTGCTTTGCTTTTCTGTGGGAGCGAGCCTGCTCGCGAAGGCGTCTGCAAGATCACTCTCTACAACGGCAAATACCGACTCAGCAGTGCCCGCAACGCTGCCGGCTTCACCGGTTTGGCCAGATAATCCAGGCCCGCCGCATGCACTTGCGCTACGGTCTCCGGGCGTCCATCCGCGCTGATGACCACGCCGGGCACGGGCTCGCCCAGGCGCGTGCGCAACCACGCCATCAGCTCTGTGCCGGTATCGCCGTGGTCGAGGTGATAGTCGACCAGCGCCAGTTGTGGCCGCACACCTTCATTCAATATCGCTGCGCATTCTTCGCGATTGCGCGCCGTCCACACTTGGCAGCCCCAGCGGCTCAGCAGGCTGTTCATGCCGATCAGGATGCTGTCTTCGTTATCGATGCACAGTACCTGCGCGCCGCTGAGCAGTTTTCCGTTCAGTTCCACCGTCGCGCTAACTGGTGGCGTTTGCGTGCGGGCGATCGGCACTGTCACGCTGAACACACTGCCGCGCCCCGGCCAGGAGCGAACGCGCAGGGTATGCCCGAGCACGCGGCACAAGCCATCGGCGATCGCCAGTCCCAGGCCCAGGCCTTTTTCGGCGCGGGTCTGGTGGCTGTCGAGGCGTTTGAATTCTTCAAAAATCACCTGCTGCTTGTCTTCCGGAATGCCCGGGCCGCGATCCCAGACTTCCAGGCACAGCTCGCCACCGCGCCGACGCACGCCCAGCAGCACCGGACCCTTGGCGTAGCGGAACGCGTTGGTGAGGAAATTCTGCAGAATCCGCCGCAGCAGTTTGATGTCGCTGTCGATGCGCAATTGACTGCCACGCACCCGGAACGTGAGTTTTTGCTCTTGGGCGAGCGCCTTGAATTCCGCGCCGAGGGTGTCGAACAGTTCATTGACGACGAACGCTTTGCGATCCGGGTTGATCTTGCCGTTTTCCAGGCGCGAGATGTCCAGCAGATCGCTGATCAGGTCTTCCGCCGAACGCAGCGAGCTGTCGAGGTGTTGCACCAGCTGCTGCGCCTCTGCGCTCAAGCCTTCGTTCTGGTGAGAGAGGGCGGCGGAGAACAGCCGTGCGGCGTTCAGCGGTTGCATCAAGTCATGGCTGACGGCGGCGAGGAAACGGGTTTTCGACTGGTTGGCCGCCTCAGCATTGCCCTTGGCTTCGGTGAGCGCGACATTGAGTTGCGACAGTTCCTGGGTGCGTTCGCTGACCCGTTGCTCGAGTCCTTCGTTCGCCTCGGTCAGCGCCTGTTCGGCTTCGCGGAACGCGGTAATGTCGGTGAAACTCATGACAAATCCGCCGCCGGGCATCGGGTTGCCGATCAGCTCGATCACCCGGCCATTGGGGAACAGTCGTTCGGAAGTGTGCGCGCGACCCTGACGCATCCAGTGCAAGCGTCGCGCGACGTGCACTTCCGCTTCGCCGGGGCCGCACAAGCCGCGTTCGGCGTTGTAGCGAATGATGTCGGCAATCGGCCGGCCGACGCTGATCAGGCCGTCGGGGTAGTTGAACAGCTCCAGATAACGCCGGTTCCACGCCACCAGTTTCAGCGACTGGTCGACCACGCTGATGCCCTGGGTGATGTTCTCGATCGCGCCTTGCAGCAGCGCGCGGTTGAATTGCAGCACTTCCGAGGCTTCGTCAGCGATTCGGACTACGTCCTCCAACTGCATTTCCCGACCTTCGATGGCGGCCTTTACTACGGCGCGCGTCGAAGAAGCGCCGAGGACACCAGCCAGCAAGCGTTCGGTGTGGGCAATCCATTCGCTGTCGGCGTTCTGGTTGGGGTTGAAGCCCTTGCCCTGGCGGTAGGCGAAGCGAATGAAGCTCTGTCGCGCGCGTTCTTCGCCGACAAAACGCGCCGCCAGTTGCAGCAGATCGTCGATCTGTACCGCCAGCATCGAACGGGCATTAGGTCGCGCGCTGATTTCCTGGCCGATGAAACGCCCGGCCTGCCAGTGCTCGGAAACCCGCGTGCGCGAGAGCACCGAGACCCAAGCGAACAGGGTGAAATTACCCGCCAGCGACAGCACTACGCCTTGAGTCAGCGGGGTGATCGGCAGGTTCAGTGGATTGCTGTGCAGCCACGCCAACCCGGGGAAACTCGCCAGCGACCAGCCGAGACTGTGCGCGGCAATCGGCAGCACCAGCGTGTAAAACCACAGAAACGTCCCGGTGGCGAGGCCGGCGAACACGCCCCGGCGGTTGGCCTGTTTCCAGTACAGCGCGCCAAGCATGGCCGGCGCCAGTTGCGTCACCGCAGCGAAGGCGATCTGGCCGATGGTCGCCAGGCTCGCGGTCGAGCCAAGCAAGCGATAACTGACATAGGCCAGCAGCAGAATCACCACAATACTCACGCGGCGCACCGAGAGCATCCACTGGCGGAACACCTCGAACGGGCGCTCGGCGTTGTTGCGGCGCAACAGCCACGGCAACAGCATGTCGTTGGAAACCATGGTCGACAGCGCAACGCTGGCGACAATCACCATGCCGGTCGCTGCCGATGCGCCACCAATAAACGCCAGCATCGCCAGCGCCGGATGGGCCTGGGCCAGCGGCAGGCTGATCACGAACGAGTCGGGCAGCACATCGCTGGGCAGCATCATCTGACCGGCAAGGGCGATAGGGACTACAAACAGTGCGGCCAATGCCAGATAGGCGGGGAACACCCATTTCGCCAGACGTAGATCCTGCGGGTCGATGTTCTCCACCACGGTCACGTGAAATTGTCGCGGCAGGCAAATGATCGCCATCATCGCCACGCCTGTCTGCACCACCATCGATGGCCAGTTGATGGTTTCCTTCCAATACGCCTCAAGGCGCGGGGCGAGCATTGCCTGATTGAACAGGTCGTCGAAACCGTCATACAGACCGTACGTGACGAAGGCGCCGACGGCGAGAAAGGCGAACAGCTTGACCAGCGACTCGAACGCGATCGCCAGCACCATGCCACGGTGGTGTTCGGTGGCGTCGAGGTTGCGCGTACCGAAAACGATGGTGAACAACGCCAGCACCAGCGACACGATCAGCGCGGTGTCCTGAGCGCGGGTGCCCATGGCGTCGGCGCCGGCGCCGATCAACAGGTTCACGCCGAGGACGATGCCTTTGAGTTGCAGGGCAATATAGGGCAACACGCCGACCAGGCAGATCAGCGCCACCACCACCGCCAGCGATTGTGACTTGCCGTAGCGCGCGGCGATGAAGTCGGCGATGGAGGTGATGTTCTCCTGTTTGCTGATCATCACCATTTTCTGCAGGACCCACGGCGCGCCGACCAGCAGCAGGATCGGCCCGAGGTAGATCGGCAGGAATGACCACAGTTGTTCCGCCGCCTGACCGACCGCGCCGAAGAACGTCCAGCTGGTGCAGTAAACCGCCAGCGACAGGCTGTACACCCAGGCGCGCACCCGCGGCGGCAACGGTGTGCTGCGACGGTCGCCGTAGAAGGCGATAGCGAACATGATGGCCATGTAGGCCAGGGCAACGACGGCGATCAGCCCGGTGGACAACGACATGCAGCACTCCCGACAAAAGACTCCCCGGCACTCCTGCCCGGGGCGGACAGTCTCGCACGCGCGCGGCGGTTAGTCAGTGTCGACCAAGGTCGTGGCGTGGCGGGGTGTCGCAGGCGGGGTACCGGGTGGTTCTTGTGGTGACCGGGCGGGCCTCTTCGCGAGCAGGCTCGCTCCCACGTTCTGGAATGCATTCCGTTGTGGGAGCGAGCCTGCTCGCGAAGGCGTCAGTCCTGCCGCAATGCAATATCGACCAACCGATGCAACTCATCCACCTCCAGCGCCGCCGCCGAAAACAGGATCCGGAACACCACCGGCGCCACCACCAGATTGATCAAGCGATCGACACTCGGCGCCTTCTCATGCCGATAGCGATCGACAATGGTCTGCAACTGCGCACCAATGATCGCCACGCAATAGCCCGGCGTAGCGCTGGCCTGCACGTCGCGCATCATGTTGCGCCCGACCTCTGAACTCATCTCGTCAAGATACTGCTCGGCCCACGCACGGATATCGCCGCGCAGGCTGCCAGTGTTCGCCGGCTCGCTGTCCGGGCGCATGCGGGCGAGGGCGACGTCCGCCAGCAACGCCGCCAGATCACCCCAGCGTCGATAAATCGTCGACGGCGTAACCCCAGCGCGGGCGGCGATTTGCGGAACGGTCACGGTGGAACGCTCCTGTTCTTGCAGCAGCGCATTGACCGCCGAATGAATCGACTCCTGCACCCGGGCGCTGCGGCCACCGGGGCGTAAACCTTCTTTAATAGCCATGCGGCAGACCTTAACACAAAGAATTTGCTTTAAGCGCTGGGCGGTAGCACACTGCGCAAAAGCAAAAAATTAGCTTTTGCGGAGTATGCCCATGACCAGCCCCTTGAATAGTGTCGCTTCCCACCGGTCGAGCTTGTGGTTTCTGGCGATCACCTTACTCAGTTTTCTCGCCGCTTCCACCGCTCCGACGCCGTTGTATCACTTGTATCAGGATCAGCTGCATTTCTCGGCAGCGATGTTGACGCTGATCTTCGCCGTTTACGCTTTCAGTCTGTTGGCGGCGTTGCTGACGGTTGGTTCGCTTTCCGACCATCTCGGACGCAAACCGGTGATCTTCAGTGCCGTGCTGCTCAATGCGCTGGCGATGCTGCTGTTCATTTATGCCGACAGCGTGTCGTGGTTGATCAGCGCACGGGTGCTGCAAGGTTTCGCCACCGGCATGGCCACTGCCGTATTGAGTGCAACGCTGCTCGACACCGACCGTCAGCAGGGGCCGCTGGTCAACAGTGTCGCGCCGTTACTCGGGATGGCTTTGGGCGGTTTGGGTTGTGGCTTGCTGGCAGAATTCGCACCGGCGCCGTTGCAGCTGACCTATTGGTTGCTGTTGGCGTTGTTCGTGTTGCAGGGCGTTTATGTCTGGCGCCTGCCGGAAAGTGTCTCGCGGCAAGGTGGGGCGCTGGCGTCGTTGCGACCGACCCTGCACGTGCCGGTGCAAGCGCGTTCAACGTTGTGGCGGGTGCTGCCACTGAACACCGCAACCTGGGCGCTCGGTGGTTTTTATGCCTCGCTGGCACCGTCGTTGGTGCGCACGGCCACTGGCTCTACCTCCAATCTGATCGGTGGCGCTACGGTCGCGGCGCTCACCGTGACCGGTGCGTTGATGATTTTCATGATGCGCAATCGTCCGGCCGCTCAGGCGTTGCGGCTGGGTGCGAGCTTGCTGCCGGTCGGGCTGGTCCTGATCCTGCTCGGCGTGCATGTTGCCAGTCTGTCGTTGTTTTTCTTCGGCACACTGGTCGCTGGTTGCGGCTTTGGTTCCGGTTTCCTCGGTACGGTGCGCAGCCTGGTGCCGCTGGCCTTGCCGCATGAAAGAGCCGGGTTGATGTCGGCGTATTACGTGCTCAGTTATCTGGCGTTCTGTTTGCCGGCGTTGCTTGCCGGGCACTTGGCGCGCAGTTTCGGGTTGCTGGCGACCACTGATGGTTACGGCGTTGTGTTGATCGTGCTGGCCTTGGCTGCGCTGCTGCTCAGTCTGCGTCCGCAGACAGGCAGAGTTTGCAGCGCTCCTTGAGCGCATGTAGAGACTTATCTGCAAAACAGATAACAGTTAGAGATATTACCCGTTATATCGATATTCGATTCGGATCTACCATGGACTCAACCTCACCAGAGGACAGGAGTTCATGATGATTTGCCCTAACAGTGTCACCCCCGGCTACAAACCTTTCAGCCAGCTGCAGCATCCGCGTGAAGTGATCCGCCAGTTCACGCCGAACTGGTTCGCCGCGACCATGGGTACCGGTGTGCTGGCATTGGCGCTGGCTCAGTTACCGCTGGCCATTCCCGGATTACGCGTCGTGGCCGAGGGGCTGTGGCTGTTCAACATTCTGTTGTTCAGCTTGTTTACTGCTGCCTACGCCGCGCGCTGGATTTTGTTCTTTGACGAGGCGCGGCGGATTTTCGGTCATTCCACCGTGTCGATGTTCTTCGGCACCATTCCCATGGGCCTGGCGACGATCATTAACGGCTTTCTGTTGTTCGGCCTGCCGCGCTGGGGCGACGGTGTTATTCAACTTGTTGAAGTGTTGTGGTGGATCGATGTGGCGATGTCGCTGGCCTGCGGTGTGCTGATTCCGTACATGATGTTTACCCGCCAGGAACACAGCATCGATCAGATGACCGCGGTCTGGTTGCTGCCGGTAGTGGCGGCGGAAGTGGCAGCGGCCAGCGGCGGCTTGCTCGCCCCGCATCTGACCGACGCCCATGGGCAACTGATCGTACTGACTACCAGCTATGTGCTTTGGGCATTCTCCCTGCCGGTGGCGTTCAGCATTCTCACCATTCTGTTGCTGCGCATGGCCTTGCACAAACTGCCCCACGAAAACATGGCCGCGTCGAGCTGGCTGGCGCTGGGGCCGATCGGCACCGGTGCGCTGGGCATGTTGCTGTTGGGCGGTGAGGCACCAGCGATTTTTGCCGCGAATGGTCTGCCCGGCGTCGGTGAAATTGCTTCAGGCCTGGGTCTGGTCGCTGGGATCACGCTGTGGGGTTTTGGTCTGTGGTGGATGTTGATGGCGCTGCTGATCACCGTGCGTTATCTGCGTGACGGCATTCCGTTCAACCTCGGCTGGTGGGGCTTCACCTTCCCATTGGGCGTGTATTCGCTGGCGACGCTGAAACTGGCAAGTATCCTCAACCTGACATTTTTCAGTGTGTTCGGTACGGCGCTGGTGATTTTGTTGGCGGCAATGTGGCTGATCGTCGGCAAGCGCACCGTGCAGGGCGCGTGGCGTGGCGAGCTGTTTGTCTCGCCGTGTATTGCAGGTTTGAAGAAATAATCCGAAAAGTTTAGGTAAGGTGTGGCCTGGATCGTGGTGCGGGATTCCAATAACAAGCACCCAGGCCTCACTACCTAACATCAGGAAACACGGAAGATGAGTCACCCCTCACAGTTCAACCTGTTGCGCACCCGGCGCTTTTTGCCCTTCTTTATTACCCAGTCGCTCGGCGCGTTCAACGACAACGTGTTCAAGCAGTCGTTGATCCTCGCCATCCTCTATCGGTTGACCATCGAGGGCGATCGCTCGATCTGGGTCAACCTCTGCGCGCTGCTGTTTATCCTGCCGTTTTTCCTGTTCTCGGCGCTGGCCGGGCAGTTCGGGGAAAAATTCGCCAAGGACGCGCTGATCCGTCTGATCAAGCTCGCGGAAATCGCCATCATGGCCGTAGGATCAATCGGCTTCCTCTTCGATCATCTGTCGCTGATGCTGGTGGCACTGTTCGCCATGGGCACTCACTCGGCGTTGTTCGGCCCGGTGAAGTATTCGATCCTGCCACAGGCCTTGCGCGACGATGAACTGGTCGGCGGCAATGGTCTGGTGGAAATGGGCACGTTTCTGGCAATTCTCGCCGGCACCATCGGCGCCGGGATCATGATGTCGACCGAGCACTACGCGCCGGTAGTCTCCGCAGCGATCGTCGGCATTGCCGTGCTGGGTTATCTGGCCAGCCGCAGCATTCCGCGCGCGGCGGCCTCGTCGCCGGAAATGCGCCTGAACTGGAATATCTTCAGCCAGTCCTGGGCGACGCTGAAACTCGGTCTGGGCCAGACGCCTGCGGTGTCGCGCTCGATTGTCGGTAACTCGTGGTTCTGGTTTGTCGGGGCGATTTACCTGACGCAGATCCCGGCCTACGCCAAGGAATGGATGCACGGTGACGAAACCGTGGTCACGTTGATTTTGACGGTGTTCTCGGTAGGGATCGCGCTGGGTTCGATGCTCTGCGAGAAGCTCTCGGGGCGCAAAGTCGAGATCGGACTGGTGCCCTTTGGCTCGTTTGGCCTGACCGTGTTCGGCCTGTTGCTGTGGTGGCATTCCGGTGGGATCCCGGACAGCGTCACCGGCCATAGCTGGATTGCCGTGCTGGGCTTCGTGCACACCTGGGCGGTGTTGATCGACATCGTTGGCCTGGGCATTTTCGGCGGCTTCTATATTGTGCCGCTGTACGCGCTGATCCAGTCGCGCACGGCTGAAAACGAGCGGGCGCGGGTGATTGCCGCCAACAACATTCTCAACGCGTTGTTCATGGTGGTGTCGGCGATTGTTTCGATCATTTTGCTGAGCATCGCCAAGCTGTCGATCCCGCAACTGTTCCTGGTGGTGTCGCTGCTGAACATCGGCGTCAATGCCTACATCTTCAAGATCGTTCCGGAATTCAGCATGCGCTTCATGATCTGGCTGCTCAGCCATTCCATGTACCGCGTCGAGCACCGCAACCTTGAAGCGATCCCGGACGAGGGCGCGGCGCTGTTGGTGTGCAACCACGTGTCGTTCGTTGACGCCTTGCTCATCGGCGGTGCCGTGCGTAGGCCGATTCGCTTTGTCATGTACTACAAGATCTACAACCTGCCGGTGCTGAACTTCATCTTTCGCACGGCGGGCGCGATTCCTATCGCCGGACGCCAGGAAGACATCCAGATCTACGAAAAAGCCTTCACGCGCATTGCCCAATATCTGAAGGACGGTGAGCTGGTGTGCATTTTCCCGGAAGGCAAATTGACCGCCGATGGCGAGATCAACGAGTTTCGTGGCGGCGTGACGCGGATTCTGGAGGAGACGCCGGTGCCGGTGATTCCGCTGGCGTTGCAAGGATTGTGGGGGAGTTTCTTCAGTCGCGATCCGAACAAGGGTTTGTTCCATCGCTTGTGGTCGCGGGTGACGCTGGTGGCGGGGCCGGCGATTACCGAAGGGACGGAGCCGGCGAAGTTGCAGGTGTTGGTGGGGGAGTTGCGCGGATCTGTTAGATAGTCGGTGTATCAAAAGGCCCCTTCGCGAGCAGGCTCGCTCCCACAGTTGACCCTGTTCCAATGACGGAACGCGGTTGAACGTGGGAGCGAGCCTGCTCGCGAAGACGGTATCGGCTTAAGCGCTGACTTTAAGGCCAATCAAACCCGTGACGATCAACGCCACACTGACCAGCCGAATCAACGCCATCGATTCACCAAACAGAATGATCCCGGCGATCACCGTACCCACGGCACCGACACCGGTCCAGATCGCATACGCCGTACCCAGCGGCAATTCCTTCATCGCCAGACCGAGCAAACCAAGGCTGATGGCCATGGCGGCAACGGTCAGGGCGGTGGGGAGCGGGCGGGTGAAGCCGTCGGTGTATTTCAGGCCGACGGCCCAGCCGACTTCGAACAGGCCGGCGCAAAACAGAATGATCCAGGACATGCAGGACCTCCATCGATTGACGGGGTCGTCCCCAGATTAATGACTCGATCGAGCCGCAGGGTCGTCCCCGCGTTGCGCAATATACTGACGAGCATTAACCCGGGGATCAAGTTTTCAGCCTCAATCGGCAGCCCGCTGTGCGAGGTTGTCGCGATCTTCTTTTTCGCTCATGCGCCGGAAGTACGTCGACAGCAGTGCTCCGGAAATATTGTGCCAAACGCTGAACAGCGCGCTCGGCACCGCCGCCAGTGGCGAGAAGTGCGCACTGGCCAATGCCGCGCCCAGTCCCGAATTCTGCATGCCGACTTCCAGTGCCAGCGACTTGCGCTGAGCCAGCGGCAGGCCGAACAGGCGCCCGGTGAAGTAGCCGAGCAGATAACCGAAGCTGTTGTGCAGCATGACCACGGCCATGATCAGCAGGCCGGACTCGGCGATTTTCGCCTGACTCGCCGCGACCACGGCGGTGACAATAATCACGATGCTGACCACCGACACCAGCGGCAACACATCCACCGCATGCCGCACCTTGTCGCCGAGCAGCCGCTGCGCGACCACGCCGAGAACGATCGGCAACAGCACCACTTGCAGGATCGACCAGAACAGCTCCATGAACGATACCGGCAACCACGCCGAGGCCAGCAGCCAGATCAGTGCCGGGGTCAACAGTGGGGCGAGCAGGGTCGTGACCGCGGCAATCGCCACTGAAAGCGCCAGATCACCGCGTGCCAGCCAGGTCATCACGTTCGAAGAGGTGCCGCTCGGGCAGCAACCGACCAGAATCACCCCGACGGCGATTTCTGGCGGCAGGTGAAACACCTGGCAGAGCAACCACGCCACACCGGGCATGATCACGAAATGCGCAACCACGCCCAGCGCCACCCGCCACGGATGGCGAGCGACGGCAGCGAAGTCGTCGAGTTTGAGGGTCAGGCCCATGCCGAACATCACCAGACCCAGCAGCGGTACGATCGCGCTTTTCAGGCCGATGAACCACGCCGGTTGCAGGAAGGCCACGACGGCGAATATCAGAACCCAGTAAGCGAAGGTATTGCCGACAAAGCGGCTGAGTGCAGCCAGTGCGCGCATGGCTTGATCCTTATTTTTGGTTACACCACAAAACATTGTGGGAGCGAGCCTGCTCGCGAATGCGGTGAGCCAGACACATTAATGTTGACTGGCACACCGCATTCGCGAGCAGGCTCGCTCCCACAGGTTAGATACTCGTCAGAGTCAGATCCCCTGCGGCATCTCTTCCCCACCCAACGCTTCAACCAGTGCCGGCAGGAAGTCGCCGAAGGTCAGCATCATCAGAGTGAAGCTGGCATCCAGTTGGCCCAGGGCTTCGTCGCCACCGTCCTGTTCCGCCTGATCCTGCAACAGATCCTCGAATTTCAGGCGTTTGACGGTCATCTTGTCGTCGAGCATGAACGACAGTTTGTCCTGCCAGGCCAGCGACAGCTGAGTGACGACTTTGCCGGTGCTCAGATGCAGCTGGATTTCTTCACTGGTCAGGTCCTGACGCTTGCAACGGACGATGCCGCCGTCTTCGTGGGTGTCGCGCAGTTCGCACTCGTCCAGCACATAGAAATCGTCGGCGGCTTTCTGCGTGGTGACCCACTCGGTCATCACCGCAGTCGGTGCCATTTTCACGGTGAGCGGACGCACGGGCAGGGTGCCGATCACTTCGCGCAGGGTCGAAAGCAGGTCTTCGGCGCGTTTCGGGCTGGCCGAGTTGACCAGGATCAGGCCCTGTTTCGGCGCGATCGCGGCAAAGGTCGACGAACGACGAATGAACGCGCGCGGCAGAAACGCCTGGATGATTTCATCCTTGATCTGATCGCGTTCCTTCTTATAGACCTTGCGCATCTGCTCGGCCTCGATCTCTTCGACCTTTTCCTTGACCGCGTCACGCACGACGCTGCCCGGCAGAATGCGTTCTTCCTTGCGCGCAGAGATCAGCAGGAAATCGCCGCTGACATGCACCAGCGGCGCATCTTCGCCCTTGCCGAATGGTGCGACGAAACCGTAAGTGGTCAGCTCCTGGCTTGCACACGGCCGCGCCAGTTTGGTCGCCAGTGCAGTTTCCAGCGCCTCGGCGTCGACAGGCAGGTCTTGGGTCAGGCGATAGATCAGCAGGTTCTTGAACCACATGGGGCGAGTCACTCCTTTATACAAAGGGGGGCATTATTGTCTTCGCCGGGGCATAGGCCAACCCTTCTCTAAGCCTTTGGAAGGCCTCGGAAAATTATTTAAAAAAGTGCTTGCCAGAGGTTGGGGTGCTCCGTAGAATGCGCGCCACACCGAAGCGAAGGGTGATTAGCTCAGCTGGGAGAGCGTCTGCCTTACAAGCAGAATGTCGGCGGTTCGATCCCGTCATCACCCACCATTCGTTTCATGTGTTTAGCGCAGCGGTAGTTCAGTCGGTTAGAATACCGGCCTGTCACGCCGGGGGTCGCGGGTTCGAGTCCCGTCCGCTGCGCCATATTCGGTAACCTGGACCACTGAACGCCAGGTCGCCACGGAAAAACCCGCTGAAGCGGGTTTTTTTCTGTCTCAAGGTTGTACCCGCGGGATGTATCGTTTCACCGGTTTTCAGATTTTTTTGAAAAATATTCAATTAAATCAACACTTTACGAAAACCTGTGGCATAATGCGCCCCGTAACGAAGCGAAGGGTGATTAGCTCAGCTGGGAGAGCGTCTGCCTTACAAGCAGAATGTCGGCGGTTCGATCCCGTCATCACCCACCATTCGTTTCAAGCGTTTCGCGCAGCGGTAGTTCAGTCGGTTAGAATACCGGCCTGTCACGCCGGGGGTCGCGGGTTCGAGTCCCGTCCGCTGCGCCATATTCGGTATCTGGAACTGAACGCCAGACACCACAAAAAGCCCGCCTTGTGCGGGCTTTTTGCTGTCTGCGATTTATAAAATCGCCGCGCTACTGCGCCGCATTGCGGGCATGCCGATAATCGCTCACCGCCTCGTACACTGCCTTGCGCAAGCGATTGATCCCGCCAATCGGCCGATGCGCCTCGATGCCGAACCACGGATTGAACGACAGGTTGTCGCATTGCAGATTCAGCGCCGGCGTGTCGAAGTCCTGCGCGGGCAGGGTGATCCGCGCCACCGTTGCAAACGGTGCATCCTGCTCACGCCACTCAATGCTGGTGTCCTCGATCGGCATGTATTTGTTCGCGTCCTGGCGCTGGATCTGCAGGGCAAAACACGCCGGCACCCGATCCGTCGACAACTGTTGATTCAATGCACTGCGCAGAAAATTCGGCAGGGCGTGATTCTGTTTGGGCAGCGTATACGCCGGGCAACGCTCGGGATCCGGCACGACGCGGAATTTCGCATTGGCCTCACCGAACTTGTAGGGCGATACCGAGAAATATGTGGTCTCGGTCGGACTGTCCGGCGGCGCTGACAGCGTAGCCAGCGCGATGAATAGATGACGGACCTGCCAGGTGCGCGGATCCCATGTCGGAAAAAACGCCATGACCTTCTTGCCGTCAGCCTGCGCCGCCACATTCTGACGATACTCTGCGACATTGCTGACAAAGAAATTCGGATGGCTGAACATCACGAAATCCTGTTCATGCTGGTCCTGGCGATTGCCGAACAGTTGCTTGCCAGGAACCTCGAACAGCTTGATTGCCATCCCGCGCGCGTCGCGAATGCTGTCGAATTGCGGATAGGCATTGCCGTTGGACAACCGGATCAGCGCCTGCCAGGTCTTGCCCGGCTCGCTGAACACACCCTGTCGCAGCGATTGCGCCAGTTCCGGTAACACCTGCACTTGCGCCTTCACGCAGCCATGCGCCTTGGCGTGAGCATCGCGCAGATAACGCGTGGGTTCGCGGTGCTGGTCGACGATGCGCACTGCGGTTTGAATGATGTCCTGGGTCATCGCCGCTTCGCCTGCTGGAATCTGTTCCTGCGCCGACACCGGCCCGCGATGCTGCCAGGCAAACCACGCGGTGGCGATGGCCCAGCCGAGCAGGGCGATGACCAGCAGGATCAGCAGCGTCTTGCCAAGCAAACGCCCCAACCACAGCCAGAAACGCGCGAGTGGCGGCAGTTCTTTTTTGAATGTCGGCATGATCATGGCAACTGCGCCTCCAGTGGACCGCCCAATACTTTCAGGTATTCGAGCAGCGCCCAGCGCTCCTCGGGTTGCAAGAGTCGGCCGATCACCCCGTTGCCGCGAGCGCCGGCGCGGAATTCGTGGCCGCTGTTGTGGTTGCCGCTGATGCGCGTGTCGAACAGAAAACCGTTGGTGAAAGGCTCGGTGCGATAGCCGAGGTGGCGCGGGTCGTATTCGACCGTGCCTTTATAGAAGGTGGCGGCGCGCTCATCCTGCGGTGACAGCAACTGATAGATGCTCGGCACCGAACCGTTGTGCAGAAACGGCGCAGTCGCCCACACGCCAGCCAGCGGTCGGGCCTTGTAAGCCACTTTCTCGCGCACGCCGATCGGCAGGCCGAAACCATCCATGCGCGGTTTTTCTTCCGGCGTGATCTGCGCGTCGCGATAGGCACGGTTTTCCACGAACGCGGTGACGTAAGCCAGGCCCTTGGCCACCGACAATTGGCTCAGATCAAGCGGCTCCTTGGGTTCGGGGTGCAGTTTGACGTCCATCTTTTTCAGCTCATTGACATCCCATTGCAGTGCGCTCAGGTCGAAACGGTGACTGGCAATGTTGTTGGCCGCATTCGGATCGGTGCCGATCACCTCCACGGGAATCATGTGCAAGTGCTGCACCCAGCGTTCGCCTTCCTGCGATTGGCGCGGGACATGGCAGCCCGCGCAGTTTTCCGCGAACAGCGCGCGGCCTCTGGCGGCCAGCGGCTTGTCGATCGCACCGAACAGATCTTCCGGCCAGGTCGGCGGCTTCAGCTGCTGCAAGGTTTCTTCGATGGCGTGCAGATCACGCACGCGCACGCTGGAGGGATAGCGCGCAGCGCCTTGCAGCGGCTGACCGTTGGCGTCGAAGAAATTCAGCGTGGCACCGACGCCGAGCGCCTCGCCGATATTGCGCGCCATTGGCTGCTGGGCCGAGCCGTTCCACTGCACCCAGTCGAACGTCCACATGTCCCACAGCTGCGGGTAATCCACCGGGGCATCGGCCACGCGGTAGTTGGCAGGGGAAATCGCATCGCCAAACGTAGCGTTGGCAATCCGGCCGAACGCATCGGTGCGCCCCGGGCCTTCCTCGGTCGGATAGAGGCCGCGATGAGTGTCGTTCCAGGCCACTTTGACGAAGGTGTTCAGCGATGTCTTGAACTCGCTGCGCAATTGTTCGCGGCGCGCTTCGTAATCATCTCCGAGCACCTGGCGGGCGAAGCGCTCAAACTTCCATGGGTTGTAGTAAGTCGAGGCTAGACTGGCGACCAGGGCCTGTCCGAAACTGCCACCGCGCAAAGTAGGAACGCTGGAAGGCAACACGTGCTGTGCGGTGCCACCATCGATGCGCACGGCCTGGTCTTTGAAGCGCAACTCGCCGGTGTGGCAAGCGGCGCAGGTGATGTCCAGATAATGCTCGGAGGCGTTGCCGGGATTCTGGTGCCGGGCAAAACCGACGGGGAGGTTGCCGGGGTTGTTCGCGCTCGCTTTCTGCTGCGGGTCGACCATGAAGCCGAAACGGGCGAGATATTCAGGGGAGGCGAAGCGCTGCTCGGAGAAGGGCAATTCCAATGCCTGGAACCACTCGTAACGCAGGCCTTTGACTTGCGTACCTTGGGGCGTGAAGTAGTAGGTCTGCCGTTGCTCTTCGCTCCATTGATCCAGGTAACGTACCTGTTGCGGCGGGGTGTAGAAGGGCAATTTCGGATTGGCTACGTAATAGACGATCACCGCGAGGGCGATTACCGCCAGCATGATCAGCAGAGCGAGAATGCGGGATAAGAGGCGCAAGTTGAACATCCTTGTCGAATTGTTGCGCTGTTATGCCTGAGCGCCGCTGGCTGGGCAAGTGGCCATTACGCCAGATACTGAGTCAGGAGCCGACGAGCCTTGTCGTCCGTGAATGACAGAAGCTTCATCCAGCCGTTGCCCAAATGCGTTTTAATCCCTGAACTTATCGGAAGATTCCTGCTCTCATGCCGGTAGCCATTGGTCGTGGCGGCCTGATAAGCTCGCGGCTTTACTCGATTGCCCATTCGGCGCATGAACAAGGAAATAGCATGAAACAGCATCGGTTGGCGGCGGCGGTAGCCCTGGTTAGCCTGGTACTCGCGGGTTGTGACTCGCAGACCAGCGTAGAGCTGAAAACCCCGGCGCAAAAAGCTTCCTACGGCATCGGCCTGAACATGGGCAAAAGCCTTGCCCAGGAAGGCATGGATGATCTGGACTCCAAAGCGGTAGCCCAGGGCATCGAAGATGCCGTTGGCAAGAAAGAACAGAAGCTGAAAGATGAAGAACTGGTCGAAGCCTTCGCCTCGCTGCAAAAGCGTGCTGAAGAGCGTATGGCCAAGATGAGCGAAGAGTCGGCAGCCGCCGGCAAGAAATTCCTCGAAGAAAACGGCAAGAAAGCCGGTGTCACCACCACCGCCTCCGGCCTGCAGTACGAAGTAGTGAAGAAAGCCGATGGCCCACAGCCTAAGCCGACCGACGTCGTCACTGTTCACTACACCGGCAAGCTGACCAACGGCACCGTGTTCGACAGCTCCGTCGAGCGCGGCAGCCCGATCGATCTGCCAGTCAGTGGCGTGATCCCGGGTTGGGTTGAAGGTCTGCAACTGATGCACGTTGGCGAGAAGTACAAACTGTACATCCCTAGCGATCTGGCTTACGGCGCTCAGTCGCCAAGCCCGGCAATCCCGGCCAACTCGGTTCTGGTTTTCGACCTGGAACTGTTGGCCATCAAGGATCCGGCCAAAGAAGACGCCGCTGCCAAGTAACACGCAACGGCTCGAAAACAACGCCTCGCTTATGCGGGGCGTTGTTGCATCTGCAGGTCAGGGAAGGTAAACAGAGCGAACTGACGGCGATCAGCACAGTCATAGCTTTGAGGCTGCCCGCGCTAGACGCCCTGAGCTGCCAAGTCAATGAAATATTGGGCTTTTTTATGTGAGTAAAAAACGCCCGATCTGAGCGCAGCCCTTATGAAACGGGGCTCTCAGCGCTGAAATGCAGCTCTGTTCACAAGGTTATCCACAATTTGTGTGGATAACATTTCAACGGGAAGAATAGATGAAAGCTCCGTGGAATTTCGCTCGATTCCTGCCGTTGGCCGGTCGCCTGCTGGCCCGTGGACGCCTGCCGACCCTATTGTTTGCCGTGGCCAGCAAAGGCGCCGCGCAAGGCAATCGCTTGGGCAAACTCAAGGATGATCTGCGCTTGCTGCAGTCGTTATGCCTGGCCTACTGGCGTGGCGAGTATCGCGCGATCAGTGCCAAGTCGCTGATTTCGGTAGTGGCGGGTCTGATGTATTTCCTCAGCCCGGTCGATGCCATTCCGGATTTCATTCCCATGTTCGGCATGCTCGATGACATCGCTGTCCTCGCCTGGTTGATGAAAACCCTCGATGACGAACTCAACGCCTTCCGCCTGTGGCGCAAACGCCAGCAGCCCGAAAAGCTGGCCGTGGTTGAACGCCTCCCTGATACCCCTGAACAATTGCAGTTGCAAGGCCCGAAAAAGCCCTGACTGACCAAGACTGCCTACAGATAGATACCACTCGCGACCTTAGCCGCTGTTAGGATTACACTTCTAGGGAAAAGTGCCGACTCGCTAAGTGGTGTTGTCCTACGGGGTAGTCATGGATATTCAGATAATTGCACGCGATGGCGAACCCGAATACGCGGTTCTGCCGTGGGCTCAATATCAGGCTTTACTGAAAGCAGCAGGGATCAACGCAACACCGGCGCCGCAGCCAGCAGCGCCGCTCGCCACCTCGCCGGAGCCGATTCTTCCGGGTCTGGATCAATTACGCAGTTTGCGCGAAGGGAAGGGCATCGCCATCGAGGCGCTGGCCCGCACGGTAGGCATCAGCCCGTCTTACCTGGCCATGATCGAAAGTGGTGAGCGTCAGCCCGACGCCGCGATTCGCCGCAGCCTGGCCTGGGAACTGACGGTGCCAGGTTGGAGGGATGAATCGTGAGCGTACGCATCAGCCGTCAACATTGGGACGGATTGCTGGGGGAACTGGACCAGGCGCGTCGTCAGCGCCATCTTCTGACCTATCGAGCCTTGCTTGAGCGTTTGCAGCTGCCGACTCCGGCGATGCAGACGTTGACGGCTGCACTGGAGCATCTGGCCGCACTGGACGCCAAAGCCGAGCAGCCGTTGCGCAGTTCGCTGGTCATCAGTCAGGGCGCGAGTCGTTTGCCACGTACCGGGTTCTTTGAATGTGTCGAGCGTCTGGGGCGTTTTTCCGGGCCGTCGGATGGCGTCGCGGCGGCGTCCTGGCATGCGTCGGAAGTGGTGCGGGTCTTCGAATACGAATACCCGGAATCGGCGGAGGCCTGAGTGTTTCTGCGGCTCAAGGCGCGGGCCGGTTACTGGCTGGCCCGCCGGCTGTTTCATTGGTCGTGGTTCGTTCGCCAGCCGCGTGGCTGGCGCTGGCTTGAAGGCCAGTTCGCGCGCATGGCCAACCTCGGCGATGTCGATGCTCAAAGCTTTTATGGGCACATTCTGACTTTTCGCGGCGTCGGGTTGGGCGCGCGTGAAGAAGGCGTGCGTCTGCTGCGTCTGGCGGCGTTGGCCGGCGACGGTAAAGCCGCTTATCAAGTTGGCGTGATCAGCCTCGCCGGTACCCCGAGCAAGGCGCCGGATCACGTTGAGGCCGCTCGTTGGTGGAGCATGGCCGCCAAGGCCGGGCATCCGTTGGCCGAGCTGAAGCTGCAACAGCTGAAGGCTGGTGATTCAACGCAGTAATTCCATGTATGTCTTCTAAGTAAACGCGGCGTGAGGTTTTCCTCACGCCGCGTTTACGTTTCTGCCTGCACGTTTTTCGCTTGATGCTGGATTGCAGATTAGTCCTACATCCTTTGCCTACTCGCCTGACTTCTTTCCTCTTTGATCCCCCGCACAGTTCCCGCGACTAATTTCTTGCGCGAGGGACCGCTCATGCTTCAGCCCGTTTTTCAGTCCACCTTGTTTGCTCGCGTGTGTTGATGCAAGCCATCGCGCGCATCGAGCAGGAACTCGACAGCTTTCCGCAAACGCTCAGCCTCTACCGCAAACAGCTTGATCACTGGCTCAGTCGCAGGGCGGACCAGATCAGCGAGGCAGCAGACCTGCCATCGCTGGTGGGTATGGAGCGGATCATCCGCTTCGGCGATAGCAGTACGTCGGTCAGCAGCAGCGACGACGAATTTTCCTCCAGCGTCGTCCAGTGCCCGCACGGCGGGCTGATGCAAATCGAGAGCAAGTTCGAATCGGTCTACGACATCCCGCTGGGCAACATTTCCGTCGATGTGGTCGACGTGGATAGCGGCAAAACCGCGCCGGTCACCCTTGATCAGCAGGGCAAGGGCGAGTTCAGAGGCGACGAGGGCAAGTTCTACCGCGTTCTGGTCCACAGCGCTGTCACCTCCAGTCAAGTCGACGAGCTGTTCAAATCCTACGACGGTTTGACCGGCGAACTTGAGCGCTGGCTGCGTAGCGAGTGGCAAGGTTTCAAGCCGCAGTGGTCACAGTCGGTGGCGACCGCAGCCAGCAACGGCATGCTCGCCGGCAGTTGGGCGGCCATCGAAGGGGTATGGGACAGCCTCGGTCTGCTCTCGGAAATCCTCCAGGACCCCGGCAAGTTTGCCGAGCGTCTAGGCAGCGGCGCGGCTGAGCTGATCGAGCTGGCGCAGACCGCTCCGGATCTTATGGAAAAGCTGCAGTTGCTGGTCAGTGACGAAGCGGCGATGTGCTTGCTGCTGCGGTCGGCGAGCCTGTGGCTGGACATGCTGCCGCCCAGCGAGGTTGCCGGCAAGTCTGCTGAAGTGGCGTCGATGATGATCGTGCAACTGATCATCGATGTGTTGATCAGCGTGGTGCTGACGTTTGTCGGAGCGGGGGCGGGGATCGCTTATCTGACGCTGCGTCTGGCTGACCGCGCAACGCAGCTGTTCAACGTCGCCAAGCGTCTGGTCAAGGCGCTGTTCAGCATCGTCAACGCCTTTATTGAATACGTCGACCGCTACAAAGCCGTTGCCGCGCGGGGCATCGCCGCCGGGGTGAAAAAGGGCCGGATGCAATTGCGCTGGGATGCCAAGCGCAACGCCATGTTGAAGAAGGACGAGCCACACGACGACGCGCCCGACCAAGCAAAGAACCCCAACGGCGATGCCGCCGATTGCGTGCCCAAAACCTGCAAAAACGGCTGCCCGGTGTCGATGGTCACCGGCGAAGAACTGCTGACCCTGACCGACGCCGTGCTTGATGGCGTGTTGCCCTTCGAATTCACCCGCTTGTACCGCAGCAGCGCGGTCGAGATCGACATCGGCCTGGGTTTCGGCTGGAGCCATACGCTGGCGCATCGCCTGGCCTTCGACGGCGATGGCGTGATCTGGATCGATCATGAGAACCGCCGAACCCGCTTTCCCTTGCCCAATGTCGCGCGTCCGGCGATTCACAACAGCCTGTCGCGGGCGGCGATCTTTCTTGGCGATGAGCCGGAAGAACTGATTCTGGCGTTGGCCGGTGACAGCGCGCGGTTCTATCACTTTCGCGCCGGCCGGCTGACCGCAATCAGCGATGTCTACGGCAATCGTCTGACCCTGCAACGGGATCGCTCCGACCGCATTCAGCGTCTGGACAATGGCGCCGGCCGCTCATTGCTGTTGCGCTATGACCGCGCGCAGCTGGTGGCGATCGATTACCAAGTCTTTATCCAGGGCGAGTGGATCACCGAGCAAAACCTCGCCACCTACAGCTTCGATGCCCGGCAACGCCTGCTGGTCGCAACCAACGCGGTGGGCGACAGCGAGCGCTACGACTACGACGACCACCACGTCATCCTCCAGCGCCAGTTGACCGGCGGCGCGAGCTTCTTCTGGGAGTGGCAGCGCGAGGGCAAAGCGGCGCGCTGCGTGCGCCACTGGGCGTCGTTCTCGCAGATGAACACCCGTTACGTCTGGAACGATGACGACGCCAGCGTGACCGTGCATTACGTCGACGGTACCGAAGAAGTCTACGTCCACGACGAGCGCGCGCGGCTGGTGCGCCAGGTTGCGGCCGATGGTGGCGAGCAGCTCAAGGCCTATGACCAGCAGGGGCGCTTGATCGCCGAGCAGGATGCGTTGGGCGCGGTTACCGAATACCGCTACGACGAGGTCGGACGGCTGATCGCGCTGATTCCACCGGACGATGCACCAACGTCCTACGAGTACCGCAACGGTTTTCTCTACAAGCGTTGCCGTGGTGATGCGGTGTGGATCTACCGGCGCAACGCTGAAGGCGCCGTCACCGAAGCGGTCGATCCCGACGGCCAGGTCACCCATTACTACTACAACCTGCGCGGGCAATTGCTGTCGCTGCGTTATCCGGACAGCAGCCGCCACCGCTGGGTGTGGAACGAGCTCGGCCAGCTCATCGAAGAAACCCTGCCCGATGGCGGCGTGCGGCGCTTTTCCTACGATGCGCTGGGCCGGCGGATTACCACCCAGGACGAATTTGGTGTCGTCAGTCGTCAGCAGTGGGACGCGGCCGGCCGACTGATCCTGACGACTTCTCCTACGGGCAGCACGCGCGCCTACAGCTATGGCGCCTACGGGCAGATCACCGCTGAGCGCGATGAACTCGGGCGCATCACCCGCTATGAATATGACGATGATTTGCACCTGGTCTCGCGGCGGATCAATCCTGACGGCACCCGCGTGCAGTACCGCTATGACCATGCGCGGCTGTTGCTGACCGAGATTGAAAACGAATCGGGCGAAAAGTACCGACTGGATTACACGCCGACCGGGCTGATTCGACAGGAAACCGGGTTTGATGGGCGGCGCACGGCTTACGTCTACGACCTCAATGGTCATTTGCTGGAAAAGACCGAGTTCGGCGAGCAGGGTTTATCGCTGGTCACCCGGTACGAGCGCAACGCGGCTGGACGTTTGCTGGTCAAGACCCTGCCCGATGGGATCAAGGTACGTTATGACTATGATCGCCTTGGCCGGTTAGTTGCCGTTGACGACGGCCAGAACCATCCGCTGGCCTTCGAGTATGACCGTCAGGATCGGCTGATCACCGTGCATCAGGGCTGGGGCACCTTGCGCTACGCCTATGACGCCTGCGGCCAGCTCAAGCGGATGCGCCTGCCGGACAACAGCAAGCTCGACTATCACTACGCCAAGGGCGGTGCGCTGTCAGCCATCGACCTCAACGGCACGCCGCTGACCCGGCATGTTTATCAGTCCGGTCGCGAACAGCAACGCCAGCAGGGTCTGCTGCTCAGCGAATACTCCTACGACGATCAGGGCCGCTTGCTCGCCCACGCTGTAGGCCATCGCCACGCCTCGCTGTACCGCCGCGATTATGCCTACAGCGCCAACGGCAATCTCGAGCACATTGCCGACAGCCGCCACGGCCAGCGCACCTACGGCTACGACGCCCTCGACCGGTTGATCCGCGTACGTCACTCACGCGACGAACTGCCCGAATCCTTCGCCCATGACCCGGCCGGCAACCTGCTGATGCAGGACCGCCCCGGCCCTGCGCAGATCAAGGGCAATCGCCTGTTGATGCAGGGCGATCGTCATTACGACTACGACGCCTTCGGCAACCTGGTCCGCGAACGCCGTGGCCACGGCCAGACCCTGGTCACCGAATACCGCTACGACTGCCAGCACCGCCTGATCGGCCTGACCCGCCCCGACGGCCAGACCGCCACTTATCACTACGACGCCTTCGGCCGCCGTATCCGCAAAACCGTCGACGGCGCCGTCACCGAATTTTTCTGGCAAGGCGAACACCTCGTCGCCGAAAGCAGCACCACGCAATACCGCAGCTTCCTCTACGAACCCGGCACCTTCCGCCCACTCGCGATGCTCGACGGCAAAGGCCCGAAAAAAGCCTGCCCGTTCTACTACCAACTCGACCACCTCGGCACCCCGCAGGAACTCACCGACTACAGCGGCGAAATCGTCTGGTCCGCGCAATACGACGCCTACGGCAAAGTCGCCGCCGTCACCCTCGCTGGCGAGGATTACCTCGACCAACCGCTGCGGTTTCAGGGGCAGTATTTCGATGTTGAAAGTGGGCTGCACTACAACCGGCATCGGTATTACGACCCGAGGCTTGGGCGGTATCTGACGCCGGATCCGGTGAAGCTCGCGGGTGGGTTGAATCAGTACCAGTACGTGCCGAATCCGACGGGGTGGGTGGATCCGTTGGGGTTGAGTTGCATTTGTCCACCGTCAGCGCCGCGACGTCCGATGCGATACGAGGCTGGTCGCGTGGTCGTCGAAGAGGGGGCGCCCCCGCTGCCAAAGATGACGGCGCAGGAACGACGGGCGAGGATTGATGAAGTGGCTGAGGAGAATGCGAAACGGCGCGTTTATGAGTACGAAGAACGTTATGACATGCACACGGTAAGGAAACACGGACCCGAAATTCCTGATCATGCTCTAAAACAGCGCGCTATCGATGGCACTGATCCTCACACTGGAATCACTCCATTTCCTCCAAGGGGAAATCCCAGCTCACAGTTTCATAACTGGCGCATGCATTTGGGAGCATTGAACAAGGCGATGACGAAAGATAAACATGGCTTAATCAGACATACTGGTAAAGATCACAATGAGACTCCAATTGTCAGGTTGGAGTTGCCCGGCGCAGGGCGTGGCTGGAAGCCGAATAGGAACGATCCTGAAAACCCGATTTTGAATGAAAATATGAATTGGTTTGAGGTTAAATTCGATAAAATCAACACCCAAGAGCCATTCACGGGTTATCCCTCGGAGAAGAAATTATGATTAAAGATCCGTATTTGGACGAACTTTTTAAGCCAAGGTTTACTTGGTTTATTGGTGTCTTGGATGTTTATGATCGGGAGGAAACTCTCGGCATAGAGCTGGGCGCATATAATCCAGATATATCAGAGGATAGAGAAAGGCTAATAAGGAAGTATTGTTTGAACTTGCCCTATCTTTCATACAGGCATAAGTTCGTTTTGTTCGAGGCGTTAGAAGAAGCGCTAAGCGATTCGGCCTATGACTTTGAAAGCTTATTCGATATTGATGAAAGCGAAACCTGCAGTTGGCCTAGGGCAGAATGGTATTCGTTGGAGAGTCCCCGCTGTTTTTTTTCGGATGTGTACCGTTTAGCTGCTGAAATTTGGAGGGAGGATATTGATAAGGCTGCTCGCGAAGATAGGTCTACATGGTGATTGCCATTAGAATGTGAGGGTTATAGTCTGTTGGTGAAAGGGGCGTCAAGTTAGGCGGTTGCTCAGAATTGATAAATTAGCTGCTGCTTAAATTTTTCACGCTCTTACAATGTTGGGACGACTTGGTGGAAACGAGTTTTAATAAGCAAGAAATATTTCAAGCCATAGTCTACCGATCCGATACTCCATGTTTTACTGGCCAAACTCATTTTCACTTCAAAAATGAAACAGCAGAAGAAAATCGCTCGTAGCGTATGGTATGGACTCGAAGGGACGAGCTATGACAATGTTGCACAAGAACTTCCGTGCAAAGACCACTCGAGTCGAAAATGGGTCTCAATATATGCTAATTACAAATATTCATTCTCAGGTGATACGCATCAATATTACGATTTTATTCATAAATCGAAAAAGTTTAGGTTTTCGATTGTAGTGTTTACTTTGGCTATTAAGGAAATTGGCTCTAGCGATGGTATTGATGATCGGGATGTCGTGATATTAAACTTTGTGCCCGTTAATTCTGAGGAGGATATCTATACGGTTTTGGAACGGCTCGCGATCAATCCGGAATTATTCTGCCCCCCATGGCGGTGCGGGTATCCGATTTGATTAGTCCATTGCCACCGCCGGCGTAGAGCACACAACGCGATGTTGATGGAGTCTGTGAGCTAACGAATTCACACGAGAGTAATATGGGGCGAGCCTCATCAAACGGAAAAATGAGCATTTACAAAGTGATTTCTAGAAAAGTATGGTGGGGGCTGGAAGCTAGAAATTACACAGAGATAGCCCAAGAGATGCCTTCGCATGATCGTTCGCTTCGGAAATGGGCTGCCATTTATGCTGTGTATCACTTGAATTTTATGGATAGGCACCCAGGAGAACGCTATTACGACTTCCTTGAGGACTCCAAGAGCTCTAAGTTCGTCTTCATTGAGCTCACCGTGCCAGTTCATATTTTGGAAACCAGAGATAGTTTTGGTGCTAGCGATACCACAATTACAAAACTGAAAAAAATGGAGACGGAGGACGAAATATATGCCTTTCTTGAATTGAATGGGATCAATCCAGAGTTGTTCGTTCCCCCTTGGGCTTGCGACTATCCGATAGATTGAGAATTAGTCGTGACTACTTACTACCCTTCCGTGTCTTGAAAGAGGGGCATGTGATCGCTAGATTATGATTGTGAACTAAATGGAGTTCATGATGCGCTACTGTGCTGGGGTTTAACCAACTAGCTGTGATGTCTGGGCCGGAGGCGCTGCAGCATCGAGCAAATACACACTAAACCCCACAACCCCCTTCGCATGATGCTTAGCCTGCGAAGCCATCTCCGCAAGCTGGCTGGCATCAAGCGTTGCGCAAGCTTCAGGCCGCAGATGCACCACCCCAATCGATAACGACAACAACGCAAACTCCTGCCGCACACCCTGGCGATTCGGCGCAATAAAACATCCTGCCTCAAGGTGTTCAGGCCGATAGAAGCGGCGGCATTGGTTTTGGAAGTCGTCGAGCAGTTGGTTGAGGCGTTTGCGCCAGTCTTCGGGGCCGAGGACGAGGAGGAAGTCGTCGCCGCCGATGTGGCCGACGAAGTCGCGGGTGGGGTCGATGCGTTCGTTGAGGCATTGGGCGAGGCAGAGCAGGACTTCGTCGCCACGGCCATAGCCGTAGATGTCGTTGAAGGGTTTGAAGCTGTCGATGTCGACGTAGCAGATGATCGACTCGCGGGCCTGTTGCAGCAGGCGGGTGAGGCATTGCTGGATCGGTACGTTGCCCGGGAGCAAGGTGAGGGGATTGGCGTAGCGTGCTTGCTGGATTTTCAGTTCGGTGATCAGTTTCAGCACGTCGATCACCCGGCCGAGGCCGAGGTAACTGCCGTTGAGTGTGATGATGAAGTCTTCTTCGATGCGCTGGCGGGCGCGGCTGGTGATCAAGCGGCTGACTTGCTGCAGCGACTGGCTGATTTCCACGGCGAGGAAATCATCGTTCATCAGGCGGCTGATCGGTTTGCGCGCGAACAGATCGGTGGCAAACGGTTTGAGCAGTGCGTCCGACAGCGAGTGGCGATGGACGATGCCGCAGGGCTGGCCTTGTTCGTCGAGCACGGCGAGCGAATTGAGGTTGGCCTGGCGGCGGAAGGCTTCCAGTACCGTCGCGGTGGGCGTATCGCGTTGCACGGCGGGCTGGTCGTTGAGCAGGGCGCTGAGGTCGCTGCCTTCGTCATTCAGCGCGACGGCGCTGCTATCGTGTTTGGGCATTAAGGCGCGAGCGTCGCGGGATGGATGTTCCTGAGGGCGGCCGAGCAGGTAGCCCTGCACCAGGTCGACGCCCATTTCAGTCAGCACCGCGAGTTCTTCCGGCAACTCGATGCCCTCGGCAATCACCTGCGCGCGGGACGCTTTGGCGATTTGCAGGATCGAGCCGACAAACTCTCTTTTCAACGCATCCTGATGAATGCCATCAATGAAATGCCGGTCGATCTTCACGTAATCCGGACGCAATTCCGACCACAGGCGCAGGCTCGAATACCCTGCACCCAAGTCGTCCAGCGCAATGGAAAAACCCATCGCCCGATAGTGATGCAGAGCGGTTTGCAGCAACTGAAAGTCATCGATCGGGGTCTGCTCGGTGAGCTCGATGACCACCTGGCTCGGCGCAATGCCCAAGTCCTGCAGCAGTTGCAACGTTCGTCCGGGTTGGTGCGCGGCTTCGAGCAAGGATTCCGGCGAGACGTTGAGGAACAGCTTGCCGGGCAGTTGCTGCTCATTGAAGCGGCGACAGGCGCTTTGCCGGCAGGCGATCTCCAGTTCGCTCAATCGGCCAGCCTGTCGCGCCACGGCGAACAGGGCAATCGGCGAGTGAAGAGGGCTGTTGGACGGGCCACGGGTCAGGGCTTCGTAACCGAGAATGCGGCGTTCGGAAAGACAGATGATCGGCTGGAACAGGCTGTGTAAACCGCTTTGAGTCAGGATCGAGCTCAACGCGCTCAGCTGTTCGGTCGTGGTCATGGCAGTCTCTGGCGATAAAAAAAGGACCGGGAGCGCTTGCTCCCGGTCCTTTATTGCACGACAGAATGATGACTGTTTGATGACGATCCGGGGATCGTCAGCACTAAATTGCCATCACTTACTTCTTGGCCACCTGATTGCTCAGTTTCAGGTAATCCAGCAGCACGCGCCCGGTTTCGCTCAGGTAGGCATCGTCTTCCGGTTTGACTTTGTCCAGCTCGGCAGCGGCCAGTGCGTCTTCGTCTTCTTTCTTCAGCTCTTTGAGCGGTTCTTCGCCTTTGGCCTTGCGACGGATGTTCTCCATCGCCAGCTGCTTGGCGTCGATGTCGGCGTGCTGGGCACGACGATCGGCTTCGTTGAGGCTGACGGTTTTTTCTTCCATCAGTTTCTGCGCCAGGGCCAGCTTGTCGCGGATGAACACGAACTCGGCATCCTTGTTGGTGCGCGCGTCATGTTCGGACTTCAGCTGGGCGAGGAACGGCTTGAACGGATCGGCCGCTGGTTTGATCGCCGCGCGGATGGTGTCCCACGGCATGGCTTCCGGCAGGGCGCTTTCACCGATTTCCTTGGTGTCGATCAGCGACGGGTAGTCGATGTCCGGCAGTACGCCCTGATGCTGGGTGCTCTGCCCGGAGACACGGTAGAACTTGGCCAGGGTCAGTTTCAGTTCGCCATGGTTCAGCGGCTGAATAGTCTGCACGGTGCCTTTGCCGAAGGTCTGACCACCGATGATCAGCGCGCGGTGGTAGTCCTGCATGGCGCCGGCGAAGATTTCCGAGGCCGAGGCGGACAGGCGGTTGACCAGCAGCGCCATCGGGCCTTTGTAGAACGCGCCCGGGTTTTCGTCCTCGAGGACGTCGACACGGCCATCGGCATTACGCACCAGCACGGTCGGACCTTTGTCGATAAACAGGCTGGTCAGTTCGGTGGCTTCCTGCAGGGAGCCGCCGCCGTTGTTGCGCAGGTCGATGACCACGCCGTCGACTTTGTCCTTCTGCAGCTCGGTGAGCAGCTTCTTGACGTCGCGAGTGGTGCTCTTGTAGTCCGGATCGCCGGCACGGAATGCCTTGAAATCGAGGTAGAAGGCCGGGATCTCGATCACGCCAAGTTTGTAGTCCTTGCCGTCCTGTTTCAGGCTGAGGATCGACTTCTTCACGGCCTGGTCTTCGAGCTTCACCGCTTCACGGGTGATCGGCACGATCTTGGTGGTCTGATCGTTCGGCGCATTGCTCGCCGGGATCACTTCCAGGCGCACCACGGTGCCTTTCGGACCGCGAATCAGTTTGACCACTTCGTCCAGGCGCCAGCCGACCACGTCGACCATCTCTTTATTGCCTTGGGCAACGCCGATGATCTTGTCGGCCGGAGCGACCTGCTTGGTCTTGTCCGCCGGGCCTGCCGGCACCAGACGCACGACCTTCACTTGATCGTTGTCGCTCTGCAACACGGCACCGATGCCCTCGAGGGACAGGCTCATGTTGATGTCGAAGTTTTCCGCGTTATCCGGCGACAGATAATTGGTGTGCGGGTCGTAGGACATGGCGAAGGTGTTGATGTACGCCTGGAAGATGTCTTCGGCACGGGTCTGGTCCAGACGCGCCAGCTGATTCTTGTAGCGCTTGGTCAGGGTTTCCTGGATCTGCTTCGGGTCTTTGCCGGCGATCTTCTGGCGCAGCACTTCGTCCTTGACGCGTTTGCGCCACAGGTCGTCGAGTTCTGCGGTGGACTTGAGCCAAGGCGCGTCCTTGCGATCGATCAGCAAGGTCTCCTTGGTGTTGAAGTCCATCTTGTCGACGCCTTTGTTCAGCTCGGCAAGGGCGAAGTCCAGACGCGCCTTGACGCGGTCCAGATAGCGCTTGTAGATGGTGAACCCGGCGTTGAGGTCGCCGCTTTTGAGGAAGTCGTCGAACTGCGTCTTCCACTTGTCGAATTCGGCGATATCGCTGGCCATGAAATAGCTGCGCGACGGGTCGAGCAGCTTGATGTAGCTGTCGTAGATGATCACCGAGCGCGCATCGTCGAGCGGCGGCTTGCTGTAGTGGTGACGCTTGAGCAACTCGACGACGTTCAGGCTGGCGATGACTTCATCGCGATCAGGCTGCAACTTGTCCCAGCTGTTGGCTGCGAATGTGGTGCCCGACACCGGCAACAGGCCGATACCGATGAAAAGAGCGAGGGCGGTGCTGGGGAGCAGATGCTTCATGCTGATTCGACGCGGGGACAATTGATAACGCATATTAGGCCGTCTTTGAAGTCGCCGGTTCTTTGAGAGCCGGTCGCATAATGCAAAAAGCCCGGCGCTACAGCTTCGGGCTCAGTCCAGACTCACTATGGAGGCAGTGTGAAGGCATTGCAAGGCGTTGAAGGTCAAGTGGCATGGGTTGAAGAGCCGAGTCTTACGTGCGATGTAGGACAAGTCCGCATCCGGGTGGCGGCAGCCGGCCTCAATCGCGCCGATTTATTACAGAAAGCAGGGCTTTATCCGCCGCCACCCGGGGCCAGCCAAGTGCTTGGTCTTGAGTGCTCCGGGGTGATCAGCGAAGTCGGTGCGGGCTCGTCCTGGCAAGTCGGCGACCGGGTTTGCGCCTTGCTGGCCGGGGGCGGCATGGCCGAAGAGGTGGTCGTCGACGGACGGCACGTGCTGCCGGTGCCCGAAGGTGTTTCGCTGATCGAGGCGGCGGCATTGCCCGAGGTGTACGCCACCGTCTGGCTGAATGTGTTTCAACTTGCAGCGCTGAAACCCGGTGAGAAAATTCTCCTGCACGCCGGCGCAAGTGGAATCGGTTCAGCCGCCATTCAGCTGTGCAAAGCCTTCGGTAACCCGTGCTGGGTCAGCGTCGGTTCCGCCGAGCGCCTGGCTTACTGCGAAGCGCTGGGTGCGCAGGGCGGCGTGGTGCGTACCGATGATCTGGAGAGCCTGCGCGACTTCGGGCCGTTCGACGTGATTCTCGATCCGGTGGGCGGCAATTATTCAGCATTGAACCTCAAGCTGATGGCGCTGGACGGGCGTTGGGTGCTGATCGGTTTGATGGGCGGGCGCGAGGCGAAACTGGATCTGGCGCAGGTGTTGGCCAAGCGTGTGCAACTGCTCGGTTCAACGTTGCGCAGTCGTGGCGATCAGTTCAAGGCCGATCTGCTCAGTGATCTGGGCCAGCATGTCTGGCCGCTGTTTGCCGAGGGCCGCTTGCGTCCGCAATTGGCCAAAGCGTTTGCGGTGAAGGATGCCGAAGCAGCGTTTGCCGAACTGGCGAGCAATACGGTGGCGGGCAAGTTGGTGTTGGTGATCGATGAGGGTTTGAGCTGACAGCAAAACAAGGTCAAAAGATCGCAGCCGTCGGCAGCTCCTACAGAGGCACGCATTCCAAAAGTAGGAGCTGCCGAAGGCTGCGATCTTTTGCTTTTTATTTCCAGAGGTGGATCGGCCAGCCGGCCTTTTCGGCGTGCTCGAGTAGCACCGGATCCGGATTGACCACGTGTGGAAAATCCACTTTCAACAGCAGCGGCAAGTCATTGCGCGAATCGGAATAAAAACTCGCGCCTTCGAGGTTTTCTTCTTCGGCATCCAGCCATTCCAGCAAGCGGGTGATCTTGCCTTCGCGGTAAGTCAGGGTGCCGACGGTGTTGCCGCTGTACACGCCATGGGCGACTTCCAGGTCGATGGCCAATATCTCGTCGATGCCCAGACGATCAGCGATCGGGCGAACCAAGTGCGCACCGGATGCCGAGATCACCAGAATCCGGTCGCCGGCCTTGCGGTGGGCGGCGATGGTTTTGGTCGCGTCGCTGAAGATGATCGGCTCGATGAAATCTTCCACCCACGGGCCAACCAAGTGCTCGATTTCCTCAGGGGTGCGGCCTATCAATGGTTCGAGACTGAAGGCCATATAGTCTTCCATCGCCAGATGTCCGCGGCCGTAGGCATCCATCAGTTCCTTGTCGCGCTGCATGAACGACTCGCCATCGACCCAGCCGAGGCGGACCATCTGCTCACTCCATAGCGAGGAGCAGTCGCCGTGGATCAACGTTTCGTCCAGATCAAAAATTGCCAAAGCCATCGGTTCTCTCCGAGAACAGCTTCAAGCCATGAGGCTTCAAGCTGCAAGAATTGGAATCAAGTACGCCGCAGTCTACAACTTGAAGCTTGTAGCTCGAAGCTTGCAGCTGCTTTTATGCTACTTCGCACAAGGCCGTTGGATCGATGGAAAGTGCCAGGCGCTGTCCGTCGGGATGCAGATCGGCGGCGGAGCGGTTGAGCACATCGACCACCAGTTCCACGCCGCGTGCTTCGACGCGATAGCGAATGACGTTGCCGAGCAGGCTGTGGCTGCGGATCTGCGCGTCGAGTTCGCCGTCAAGGCTCAGTTCGATGGCCTCCGGACGGATGGCGATGCGGTGGTTGATCGGCCGTTGCAACAGCTTCGACGCAGCCTCGGCGTCGAGCAGGTTGTAGTTGCCGATGAAGCCGGCGGCAAATACATCGACCGGCGCGGTGTAGAGGGTTTCGGCGTCGCCGCTCTGGACGATCTTTCCCTGATTCATCAGGAAAATCCGGTCCGACATGGTCAGCGCTTCTTCCTGATCATGGGTGACGAAGATCGTGGTCAGGCCGAGTTCGCGCTGGATCTGACGGATCTGTTCGCGCAAGTGCTTGCGAATCCGTGCATCGAGCGCCGACAGCGGCTCATCCAGCAGCAACAAGCGCGGGCGGGTTACCAGTGAGCGGGCGAGGGCGACGCGCTGGCACTGACCACCGGACAGTTGATGCGGATAGCGGCTGGCGAAGTCGTGCAGTTCAACCAGTTTCAACACTTCTGCCACGCGCTTGTGGCTGTCATCGGCGTTGACCTTTTGCATGCGCAGGCCGAAGGCGACGTTCTGTTCGACGGTCATGTTGGGGAACAGTGCATAGCTCTGAAAGACCATGCCGATCCCGCGTTTCTGTGGGCTCAACGGCACGATGTCGACGCCGTCGAGGAGGATCTTGCCGCCATCCACCGGGGTCAGCCCGGCGATGCAACGCAGCAAAGTCGACTTGCCGCACCCGGACGGGCCGAGCAGGGTGACGAACTCGCCTTTGTTGATTTCGCAATCGATGTCGCTGAACACCGTGGTGCCGGCATAACTTTTCTGCAGGTGTTGGACGCTGACGTAGCTCATTCGCTTTTGTCCTTGTTCAAGATGTTGGCGATCCAGGTCAGGACCAGCACGAAAAAGAAATACGAAATGACCAGCGCACTGGTGAAGTGGCCGCTGCTGTTGCGCATGTTGTTCAGGTACACCTGCAGGGTTTCGTAGCGGGTGCCGACGAGGATGTTGGCGAACACGAATTCACCGAAGAGGAACGAGAACGACAGTAGCAGCGCCACCATCAGGCCTTTGCGCAGATTCGGCAGCACCACCAGAAACGCCGCTTGAAAAGTGCTGGCGCCAAGCAGTTGCGCGGCGTCCATCAGGTCGCGCAGGTTGATCGCTTGCAGGTTGTTGGTGATCGCGCGGTACATGAACGGCAGCGCCACGGTGAAGTAGCAGCCGATCAGAATCCACGGTGTGCCGACCATCGCCATCGGCCCGGAACCGTAGAGCTGCAACAGCCCCACCGAGGACACCACCGGCGGTACCGCGAAGGGCAGCAGGATGAGGATGTTCATCAGCGCATCGAGTTTCGGAAAGTAGTAATGCACGACGAACAGCAACGGCAGGATCAGCACCACCGACAGCACCAGCGCGCCGACACAGACAATCAGCGACTGACCGAATGCATGCAGAAAGCGCGGATCGCTCCACAGCTGGATGTACCACTTGAAGGTGAAACCGCTGGGCAGAATCGTTGCCGACCAACTGCTGGCGATCGAATAGACCAGCGTGCCCAGCAGCGGCAACAGCAGAATGGCGAACAGCAGATAAACCACGACGCGGTGGTAGAGGCCGGCCGGGCCGGATTCAGCGCGAGACATGGTAGCTCCTCTTCAACAGCAATTGATGCACGACGGTGACAATGGTCATCAGCGCCACGAGCACCACAGCCAGGGCGCTGGCCAGGTTCGGGTCCAGGGAAATGTCGCCGGAGACCATCGCCGCAATACGGATTGGCAGAACGTTGAAATTGCCGGTGGTCAGCGCATAAACCGTGGCGTAGGCGCCGAGGGCGTTGGCCAGCAGGATCACGAACGTGCCGAGCAACGCCGGGGTCAACACCGGCAGGCCGATGTGCCGCCAGAACTGCCAGCCGTTGGCGCCGAGCAGTGCGGCGGACTCGCGCCAGTCTTCACGCAGGGCGTCGAAAGCCGGGTAGAGCAGGAGCACGCCAAGGGGAATCTGGAAGTAGGTGTAGAGGATGATCAGGCCGGTTTTCGAATACAGGTTGAAGTCCTGAATGATCCCCGACTGCTTGAGCATGATGGTGATGCTGCCGTTGAAACCGAGCAGGATGATGAAGGCGAACGCCAGCGGCACGCCGGCAAAATTGCTGGTCATGTTGGCGAAGGCATTCACGAAGTTGCGCAGCTTCGAATCGACGCGGCGTAGTGAATATGCACCCAGCACGGCGATGATGATGCCGAATACGCTCGACCAGAAACTGATCTCCAGGCTGTACTGGATCGCCTGCCGATAGAACTTCGAACCGAAGATCTTGCTGAAGTTGGCCAGGCCCCAGCCGGACTCTTCCGATTGCAGGCTGTTGATCATCACCCAGACCAGCGGGGCGATTTCGAAGACGATAAAGAACAGCGCGAAGGGCACCAGACACAGCGCCGCGAGCCATTTGCCGCGATTCATGGCATTCACTTGAGCAGCTCCCGGCACACAGGTTTGTCGTGGGGTACGCCGAGCAGTTCGCAAATTGTGCCGCAGAGCTCGGTCTGCGTCGGCGTGGCGTCAGGGTTGAGGCTGAACGCATTGCCGAGAACGAACAGCGGCACCTGACGTTCTTCCGCCAGCAGGCCGTTGTGCGAGCGATCGTTGTTCATGCCGTGGTCGGCGGTCACCAATACCTGATAACCAGCGTCGAGCCAGCTCTGCAGATAGTCGGCGAGGGTGACGTCAGCCGAGCGCGCGCTGTTGCGGTATTGAGAGCTGTCGAGGCCGTGCTTGTGCCCGGCGTCGTCGATGTTCATCGGGTGGATCAGGAGGAAATCCGGCGCGTGGCGCAGGCGCAGGCTTTCGGCGTTGGCGAACAGGTGCGAATCCGGATAATGATCGTTCCAGTAGAAGTGGCCGTACTGGATCGGCAGCGTCGGATCGTTGGTGTGGCGGTCGCGCGCCGCCACGAACGGTGAGCGGTTATATAACTCGCTGACCCAGTGATACGCCGCAGCGGCGGTTTTCAACCCGGCATCGCGGGCGTAGTGATAGATGCTGCGCTGGTTGGACAAGCGCGAGACATTGTTGTGGACGATGCCGCTGTCGATCGGCGGCACGCCGGTGAGAATACATTCGTAAAGCGGTCGGGACAGGGCCGGCAGTTCGCACTCCAGTTGATAGAGCGCCGCGCGTCCTGCGCCAACATAAGCCTGCAGATGCCCCATGGCGTGACACGCAACCTCGTAGTTGAGGCCGTCGAGCACGACAAGGATGATGTTGTGCTTCATAGGGGCGAGAACTCCGAAAACAAATCTGGAACCAATCTGTGTAGGAGCTGCCGGAGGCTGCGATCTTTTGATGTTGCTTTTAAAGGGCAAGATCAAAAGATCGCAGCCTTCGGCAGCTCCTACAGATGAAGGATTACTTCATCTCGACGATGACTTCTTCGTTCCACTGCTGTGGCAGGGCTTTGGAGGTCTTTTCCCACGCGTCGGCGTCCTTGACCGGCGTGACCTTCTTGTACTGCTCGTTTGGCAGCAGTTTGGCTTTCACGTCTTCCGGCAGTTGCAGGTGTTCGGCGCGGATCGGCCGGGCGTTGCCGCGGGCGAGGTTGGTCTGGCCGGCGTCGCTGAAGATGTATTCGCGGGTCAGCTTGGCGGCGTTGGGGTTTTTCGCGTACTTGTTGATGATCGTGGTGTAGCCGGAAATCACCGAGCCGTCAGACGGGATCAGCACCACGTAGTCATCCGGATTGGCCATCTTGGCTTTGTAGCTGAGGCCGTTGAAATCCCAGACCACGCCGACTTCGATCTCGCCTTTTTCCATGGTGGCGATGGTCGGGTTGGCCATCGACAGGCGACCCTGTTTGGCGAGGTCGGCGAACAGCAGCAGGGCAGGCTTGATGTTTTTCTCGTCACCGCCATTGGCCAGTGCGGCGGCGAGAACGCCGTTGGCGGCCTGGGCTGCAGTGCTCACGTCGCCGATGGAAACCTTGTATTTGCCGGTCTTCAGGTCAGCCCATTTGGTCGGCACGTCGGAGCCGTTCAGTAGCTTCTTGTTGACGATGAAGGCGATGGTACCGGTGTAGGCCAGAGCCCAGTTGCCGTCCTTGTCCTTGGCCCAGTCCGGAATCTGATCCCAGGTGCTTGGTTTGTACGGTTGCACCACGCCTTGCTTGACCGCGATCGGGCCGAAGGCAGCGCCGACGTCGCCGATGTCGGCGGTGGCATTGTCTTTTTCAGCGGCGAATTTGGCGATTTCCTGGGCCGAGCTCATGTCGGTGTCGATGTGTTTCAGGCCGTATTTCTTGGCCAGATCTTCCCAGGTGCCTTTCCAGTTGGCCCAGTCATCGGGCATGCCGACGCTGTTCACGGCGCCTTCCGCCTTCGCAGCGGCTTCGAGGGTTTTCAGATCGGTGTCGGCCGCCATGGCGGCGGTGCACATAGCGATGGTCGAGCCTAACAGTGTTGCCAGGAAAAGCTGTTTCATTCCGAAGCTCCTTGGTCGTGTTCAACGCTGCGATTTGCGGTTGGTGTTGGTCTAGGTCAGCAATACCTGAGCCAATTTAGGCCGGCTGGATGACATTTTGATGTCGATGGCCTCGTGGCTGATCTTCCACCAGCCATTATCAGGAAGGTGCCAGATCAGCGTAGACCATGCTCAAAAGCCCGTGGAGCAGGGGACTTGGCCGATGTATTGCAAGCCGTGAAAGCGACCGTTCGGTAGTTTTGTCATCTGTCGGTCATCTGCACTGCCTAGGCTTGCAACATACGAAGGCGCTTTGATCGGCGTTCGGATTTGCCCCGAAACAGTGCTGGTCTAGTCCAGATAGGTAACGTTGATGCGCGATGAGGCAACGAAAGCGGTGACAGCGATTGGCCAGGTGCTGCAGGAGCAGATCAATCACGGTTTGCTGGCGGCCGGGAGCAAGCTGCCCGCTGAACGCAAGCTCAGCGAGTTGTTCGGGACGACGCGGATCACTGTGCGGGAAGCGCTGTTGCAGCTTGAGGCACAGGGGCAGATTTACCGTGAGGAGCGGCGTGGCTGGTTCGTGTCGCCGCCGCGTCTGGCTTATAACCTCATGCAGCGCAGTCACTTCCACGCCATGGTCAGTGCGCAGGGGCGCGAACCTTCGACCGAGGTGATTTCGGCGCGGTTGCAGCCGGCTTCGGCGGCGGTGTGTGCGTGGTTGCAGCTGCCGGCGTTGTCGAGCGTGATTCAGATTTGCCGCTCGCGGCGCATTGATGGGCGACTGGTGTTGTATGTGGAGCACTATCTGAATCCGCAGTTTTTTCCGGGGATTCTTGATTTCGATTTGAATCAGTCGATCACCGAGTTGTATGCGCGGCATTTCGATTTGCACTATGGGCGGGTGCGGTTTGAGATCGTGCCTACGTCTTTATCTGTCGATGCGGCGGCGGCTTTGCGGGTGTCGGTGGGGAGTCCGGGACTGAGGATTGCTCGGGTCAATTATGATCAGCATGGGCGGTTGATCGATTGTGATCTGGAGTTTTGGCGGCATGATGCGATTCACGTAGGGGTTGATGTGGTTTGATCTTCTGGTCGCTGCGCCCCCACAGTCACCCCCTCTCTACTTGCCCACCGCCGCATTCCCATACAAATAATCCGTCGCCAACGACGCCAATGTCCTCACTCCAACCACCAACGCCGATTCATCGACAAAGAACCCCGGATTGTGATTCGGCGCGGCCTTGCTCATGTCCTGATCCCGTGGCGTCACCCCAAGAAACACAAACAACCCCGGCGCTTCTTTGGCGAAGAACGAGAAATCTTCCGCGCCGCCCACCAGCGGTCCCTGCACCACGTCATCCTTGGCGGCCCACTTCAATGTCGGCAGCATTTTCTCGGTCAGTGCCGGGTTGTTAATGGTCGGGTCGTATTTTTCGATGATGGTGACGTCGGCTTTCGCGCCGCCGCTTTCGGCGATTTTCTCGATGGTCTGGCGTACGTCGCTGTGCAGTTTCTGGCGGATGCCGTAGTCGTAGGAGCGGATCGTGCCGGTCATGTCGAGCGATTCGGGGATGATGTTGTAGCGGGTGCCGCCGTTGATGGTGCCGATGCTGACCACTGACGGGTAAGAGGAAATGTCGGTGCGGCGGCTGACCACGGTTTGCAGGCCGACGATGGTTTGTGCGCCGACGGTGATCGGGTCGATGCCGTCCCAGGGGCGGCCGGCGTGGGTTTGTTTGCCGTGGATCTTGATGCGCAGGTCGTCGGAGCTGGCCAGGGTCGGGCCGGGGCGGTAGGCGATCTGGCCGGCGGGGACGCCCGCCCAGACGTGCAGGCCGAACACCGCGTCGGGTTTCGGCGATTTCATCACGCCTTCCTCGACCATCATCTTCGCGCCCCAGGTATTTTTGCCGTCGGGAATGAAGTCGCTCGGGCCTTCTTCGGCGGGCTGGAAGTAGAACACCACGGTGCCGGGCAGGGTGTCGCGCATGCCCGTCAGAATTTTCGCTGCGCTGAGCAGGATGGCGGTGTGGGCGTCGTGGCCGCAGGCGTGCATGACGTCGACTTCCTTGTCGAGATACGTGCCTTTGGCTTTCGAAGCGAACGGCAAATCGGAGACTTCCTTGACCGGCAGCGCGTCCATGTCGGCGCGCAGGGCCACGGTCGGGCCGGGCAGGGCGCCTTTCAGCACGGCTACAACGCCGGTGCGGGCGACGCCGGTTTTCACTTCCAGGCCCATGGCTTGCAGCTGTTTGGCGACCAGTTCAGCGGTGCGTTTTTCAGTGTTGCCAAGTTCTGGATGAGCGTGAAGGTCGCGGCGGGTTTCCAGCAGCTCCGGTTCGAGCTTCTGCGCCTGCTCGGCGATGCGCGTGCGGGCGCTGTCCATCGTCGCGGCACTGGCGTGGCTGGCGACCAAGGTGAGCAAAAGGGTCTGGGCAATGCGCGTCAGTTGCATGGGCTTCTCCTTGATTATTGTTGTGGGCTTCCTTGCCTGTGACTGCAACCGTGCGCCTGAGTGCTATTCCTTCGGCTGACCACCGCCGGCAGTAATCACCTGCACACTCATCCTTGGCGTCGCCAGATCCAGCCCCGCCTCATCCAGTTGCCTTTTCAGCGACAAATTGAACGCCCGGGAAACCTCCCACTGTTTGATCGGCGCAGTCTTGAACCGTGCGCGGAGGATCGCGCTGCCGGACTCGAAACTTTCCACGCCCTGAATCTCCAGCGGCGACCAGATGTTGCGGCGTTGCAGCGGATCGCTGCGCATCTTTTGGCCGACGTCGCGCATCAGTTTGATCGCGTCGTCGATTTCCATGTTGTACGGCACGGCGACGCGGAAGATGGCGTAGCCGAATTCCCGCGAGTAGTTCTTGATGCTTTTGATCTCGCTGAACGGGATGGTGTGGACGATGCCGTCGATGTCGCGCAGGCGCACGGTGCGGATGGTCAGGCCTTCGACGGTGCCGAGGTGGCCACCGACGTCGACGTAGTCGTCGATGGCCAGCGAGTCTTCGATGATGATGAACAGGCCGGTGATCAGGTCAGCGACGAGCGACTGCGCACCGAAGCCGATGGCCAGACCGATCACGCCGGCACCGGCCAGCAGCGGCGTGACGTTCATGCCCATGTTCGCCAGGGCGACGATCAGCGCGATGATGAAAATCGCCACGAACAGCACGTTGCGGATCAGCGGCATCATCGTCTGCGCGCGGGCGTTGGCCAGGCCCTTGCGCGAGCGGGTGAGGGCGTGGTGCACGGCGGTGTCGGCGAGGATCCAGATCAGCCAGGAGAAAATCAGCGTGCCGATCAGGCTGAACAGTTTGACGCTGATGTCATGGCCATCGCCTTCGGCGAACGCGATCAGCGAATGGCCCCAGACGCGCAGGCCCAGTTCGATGAAGATCAGCCACACCAGCAAATGCGTCAGGGTATAGAAGAAGTTTTTCAGGCGCTCCGAGTACAGCGCATGGCGTTTCGGCCCGCGTTGCGGTTTCAGTGAATGGCGGCGCACGAGGCCGTTGATGACCATGCACAACACCAGCAGAACCGTGCAGATCAGCGACTGGCGCAGGGCGGTGCTGGTGTCGCCGGCGGAGACGAAGGTGGCGAACAGCGAGATGCCGACCAGCACCAGTGCCGGCACGTACCAGAAGGTGCCGAGGATTTCGATGGTGTCGCTGAGGGCGCGGCGGGTCAGGCGCCGCGACAGCGGTTGGTTGCGGATCAGGTGTGCGATCGGTCGGCGGAATCGCAGAATGAACAGGCCGGTCGACAGCGCCGCGAGCACATTGGCAGTGGTCGCGGCGGTGTGCGCCAGATGCACGCCCAGGCTCTCGACCAGACGCGGATCACTCAGCGCTTCACCAAACGCGGCGAAGCTGCCGATCAGCCACAGCGGCCGAAACGCCTGATGACGCAGAATGTACAGCGCGCGATGACGGTGCGGGCCGTCGAGCAGGGAAAAGGCAATCACGCAGATCGCCGAGAAACAAGTGCCGACCACCAAAGCATACGCCAGCACCATCGCCAGGCTTTTGCCCAGTGATGACGGCAGCACGTAGCTCATGTACACCGTGATCACCAATGCGATCAGCCACGGCCCGAGCTTGCGCAGGGCAAAGCGCAGCATGTCGAGGGCCTTGGGGTGTTGCGGCAGTTCTTCGGTGAGGCCGAAGCGCAGACGCACGCGGTGACCGAGCCAGATCAGCGCGGCGGCGAGCAGGCTCCAGACCATCAGGATCACTGCGAAACCGAAGATGATCGGCAGCCATTCATTGGCCGGCAGCAGCTTGCTGGTCAGTTCGTCCTTGGCCAGATCGAATTCGTTGGACCAGCGGGTAATCGGGCTGTCGGCGCCGGAAAACTGTTTTTCGAAGTTGGCGAGGGTGCCGCCGATCAGGCCCAGCACGCCTTCTTCCGGGGTGGCCTGCGCTTTTTTCGTGGCGTCGCGCAGCTTCTTCAGATCACTGAGCAGCTGCGCGCGTTGCTTGTCGTTTTCCAGCGACTTGATCACTTCGTCCAGGGACTGGCCGAGGGGTTCCACGGCTTCAGGCTGCGGTTTGGAAGTGTTGAGCAGGCCGGGCAGACCGACTGCCTGGGCGGGTGCCAGCGGCAGCAGCGTCATCAGGCAGACAAGCAGCAGACCGGGCAAAGCAAAAAGACGAGCAAACACCAGAAGACAACCTCGCGATAGGCGGATGCGCTGGAGTGTACGAGGCCCCTTGGCGCAATGCGAGCCGGGCGCGATCATTCGTTGAGTTTGGCGAGGATCTTGTAGACCACCGTGGCGAGGATCATCAGCATGCCGATCCACATGGCGAACACCCCGGCGTTCTTGTCGCGGAAGTTGAAGCCGATGGCCAGCAGGATCATTCCGCTGAGGATGGGAATGAGCATGGCGTGGAAGGAGGACATCGAGATCATGGAGACTGCCTTGTCTGTAGAGGATTCTTGCAGTCTAGGCGGGTTTTCGAGGCAGGGTGTGATGTGGCTCAGGAATGCATCAGGCCGAGAGGATTCCGCTGTCTGCAAAGGCGCTTTCGCGAGCAGGCTCGCTCCCACAGGTTGATTGGCATTTCAAGGGGAGATGACTGGCTCCCACAATGAAATGCAGTTCAATTGTGGGAGCGAGCCTGCTCGCGAAGCTTGTCAGCCGTTACGGCAATTCACGGCTGGCATAAAACGCGCTGAGCACTTTGACCAGATGCGCCAGGTCATGGCTGCCGCACAGTTCGCGAATCGAGTGCATGGCAAAGGTCGGCAGGCCAATGTCGACGGTGCGCACACCCAGATGGCTGGCGGTGATCGGGCCAATGGTCGAACCGCAGCCCATATCGCTGCGCACCACGAAGCTTTGCACCGGGACTTCTTCGGCCATGCACAGATGGCGGAAGAAGCCGGCGGTTTCGCTATTGGTAGCGTAGCGCTGGTTGCTGTTGACCTTGATCACCGGGCCGGCGTTGAGTTTCGGGCCGTGGTTGGCATCGTGCTTGTCCGCGTAGTTGGGATGCACGCCGTGGGCGTTGTCGGCCGACACCAACAGGGATTTCTGGATGGTGCGGACGAACTCGTCGCCTTCCGGCAACAGGCGGCGCAGGGTCTGTTCGAGCATCGGGCCGTCGGCGCCGCACGCCGAGCACGAGCCGACTTCTTCGTGGTCATTACAGACCAGCACGCAGGTTTCGTCAGTCTCGGCGGTGAGCAACGCTTGCAGGCCGGCGTAGCACGACAGCAGGTTGTCCAGACGCGCACCGGCAATGAAGTCGCCGTTCAGGCCGATCACCGCCGCGCTTTGCGTGTCGTAGAAACTCAGCTCGTAGTCCAGCACCACGTCGGCGTTCAAGCCGTGTTCGCGGGCCAGTTGATCAGTGAGCACGGCGCGGAAATCGACGCGCTCGTCACCGGCGAATTGCGCCAGGATCGGCGGCAGTTCGGTCTGCGCGTTGATCGCCCAGCCCTGGTTGGCTTCACGGTTGAGGTGAATGGCCAGGTTGGGAATGATCGCGATCGGTGCCTTGAAGTCGATCAACTGGCTCTCGACCTTGCCGTCACGGCGGAAGGTCACGCGGCCGGCGAGCGACAGATCGCGGTCAAACCACGGCGCCAGCAGCGCGCCGCCGTAGACTTCGACGCCCAGCTGCCAGAAACCCTGACGCTGCAGTTCCGGTTGCGGCTTGACCCGCAGGCACGGGCTGTCGGTATGGGCGCCGACCAGACGGATACCGTCGTGCAGTGGCGAGTTGCGGCCCATTTTGATCGCGACGATCGAGGAGTCGTTACGGGTGACGTAATAGCGGCCGTTGGCCTCGGTGGACCATGGCTCGCGCTCGTCGAGGCGCACATAACCGGCGGCCTCCAGACGCTGAACGAGGCTGGCGGTGGCGTGGAACGGGGTAGGGGAGGCCTTGAGAAAGTCGATCAGGCCCTGGTTCAACTCTGCGCGCATAAGAAACTCCAGACAGCAATGGGCGGCAGTTTAACGCATCACTCGGCGCCATTGGGCAAGTGGTTTGCGCAAGCACGCTCAGGAGTGCTGATCGATGCGCTTGCGCAGGTAGGCGATGATGGCTTGTTGATCATCCTTTCTGGCGGGTTTCGGCAGGTGCTTCGGCCAGCCCTTGCCGCTGCCGAAGAAGGCCTTTTGCGCAACGCTGTCCCAACGCAGGATTTCCCGCGACGCCGATTCCCACCATTCGTGACGGCAGATCTCGTAATACGGGTGGGCAGGTGCAGCACTGCCGAACAGCAATGCCCGGCCGACTTTCTTCATGCCGCCGCGCTTTTTGCGCAGCTTCCACTTGATGCGCAGGCGCTGCCAGGTCGAGGGAACGGGCTTGCTGCGCGGAACCTCGGTGCACAGCGCTGGCAGTTCGGGGTGGAAGGCCTCGCCATGGCGGGCGAAAAAGTGTTTCTGCATGGCGTGGAAGAAGTTTTTGTCGGCGAAGTAGTGATAGACGAATTTCTTCGCTTCCTGGATCGGTTGGTCGCGAATGGCGAACGACAGTGCAATCTGTTCGATCGTATGGATGTCGAACGGGCCCTGCGTCCACTCATCGATCAGCCGGATCGACTTGTCCAGCAGCGCTGAATCGCCATCGGTGACGCCGCACAAGCCACTGTTGTAGAGCTTGAAGCTGTTCGCCGACGAAATCCCGTGGACTTGCAGGCAGCGCGCGAGTTTTTCGTAGTCCGCCCGGTTACAGACGTAACTCCAGTCATATTCGAAGCGATCCATCACGTAACGCCCGGGCGTGATCATGCTGAACAGCCGGTGCGGCGAATCGAGAAACAGCGTGTCGGTATCGACGAACAGGGTTTTTTCGGCGAGTGTCAGGCCCAGCGCAATGGCGCACGCTTTGCGGCGGTGGTGGTAGCCGTTTTCACCCTGCCACTGGATCAGGGTCTGCTCGCTCAAAGTGACGGTATCGACCGGCCAGCCGGCATAGTCCTGCGGACGATCGGTCAGCACTCGGATGCACAGTGATTCACTTGGCTGCAGTTGTGCCAGGGCGGTGAGGATGCTGAATTTCGCCTCGCGCCGATAAACGTCTTTGTCACCATAGATCAGGTAGAGCAGCTGGTGCGGTACTTTTTCCATGGGGGGGAAGGCTTCGCGCATAAGCGGCTCCATACGGCGGGGGCGCGAGTCTACCGTATTGCTCCGCTGATTTGCAGGCCGGGCACTTGCTTCAAAGTGTTGCCGGGGTGGGCGTCAACCGGTGATCAGTCTGCCACTGAGGAAGACTTCTCGGCGCTGCTTGCGACCGACGTATTCATGTTTGCTCAACTGATAGACCGCCCCGAACCTGTCTCTCGATAGACCGGGCAGCGCGCTGAGATATTGATCGACCAGGCGATCGTAGGCAGCTTCGGTAATGAACTTGTAGATATCCCGACGATAGAAGAAGCCGAGTTGAAAACCGAGTGTTTCACTTGCGTGCGCGGTCGGGCCGGCGAAGCAGTTTTCAAAGTCGATGGCTTTGAGTGGCCTTTGCGTTTGCTCGGGCACCATGATGTTGCCCACCCAGAAATCCATGTGAGTGATGTTCTTGCTGGCGAGCGAGCTGAGCAATTGGAACGCGTCGAGGATGAAAGCTTCGATGTTTGCGGGATTGCGTCTGATGCATTCGGCGCCGTCGATATGGCCTTCGAGCAGGTGAGTCAGGAGGAAAAATTCCTCGGTCAGGCCGAGTCTGCTGCGGGTATAGCCATAGCCCTTCAGCGCAGGCATCTCCACGCCCCGGCGCTGAGCTTCGAGGGAATTCATCAGTTCTTCGAGCGGCCAGTCGAAGCGCCCGTTGCGTTGCGGTTTGTTCAGACTCACCCGCACCTTTGCCTTGAACGTGTCCAATGGCTGGACCTTGGCAAAGAGTGGTGTTTCACAGGACGATAACGGTGCGCTGGCTCGGGTCAGTTTGTGCGCGCGGCGTTTTTTAATGAGCTGCTCCAGGGCTTGGCGTGCCTGGATGCTGGGTGCTTCGCTCAGGTGCAGGGTGGTGTTACCGAATGCGCACACGATGGGGTATTCGGATTGAAGTGTTTTGCTGCAGAACACGGAAGAGGCCTCCTGCCTGATATCGAAGTGCCATGATTTTATATTTGATTACAATTTTATGACAGTTCTTTACGTCAATCTATTGCCGGTGGAATTCTGGCAGGACAAAAAAAGCCCTTCGCAAGGAAGGGCTTCCAAAGTATTCACGCATTTCAGAATGGCGCCGGGCACTCGAAGCGCAGGCGTTCGCCGGTTTGCGGATGAGTGAAGCTGAGCATGCTCGCGTGCAGGCACAGACGTGGCCAGGCCGCCAGCGCTTGCTCGTGGGCGTAGAGTCCGTCACCGAGCAGCGGATGGCCGATCGACAACATGTGCACGCGCAACTGGTGCGAGCGCCCGGTGATCGGTGTCAATTCGACCCGGCACCAGTCGCCGCACCGTTCCAGCACCTTCCAGAACGTCAGCGCATGTTTGCCGAATTCGTGATCGACCACATGCCGTGGCTTGGTCGGTGGGTCGTAGCGCAGGGGCAGGTCGACGCTGCCGCTGTCCAGTTCCGGCTGACCCCAGGCCAAAGCGGTGTAGGCCTTTTCGGTTTCGCGATCATGAAACTGCCGCGACAGCTCGCGATGGGTGTCGGCATCCCGGGCCAGCAGAATGATGCCGGAGGTTTCCCAGTCCAAGCGATGAACGATGCGCGCTTCCGGGTAGCCGTTTTCCTGCAGGCGGGTAATCAGGCAGTCCTTGTTGTCGTCAGCGCGACCGGGCACCGAGAGCAGCAGGGTCGGTTTGTCGACCACCAGTACGGCGGCGTCCTGATGGATGATGCGGATGTTGGACAGCGGCATTAAAACAGCCTCGTAACAAATGCCAACGGCGGTTCAGGACCATTCCACTGGGGAATGGCCCTGAACCGCCGTCATACCTGCCGGATCGACTCAGCGATCGGGCAGGGTGATGTTGAGTTCCAGAATCGAGCAACTGCCCTGGCTTTCCAGTGCAACATGTACGTCGTCGTTGCCGATGTTGACGTACTTACGGATCACGTCGACCAGTTCCTTCTGCAAGGCTGGCAGGTAATCCGGCGTGCTGCGCTGGCCGCGCTCATGCGCCACGATGATCTGTAGACGCTCTTTCGCTACCGAGGCGGTACTTGGCTTTTTGTTGGCACGAAAGAAGTCAAAAAGGTTCATTACCTACCTCCAAACAGGCGCTCGAAGAATCCCTTCTTCTCGACATCGAGGAATCGGTGGGCTTTTTCTTTGCCCAGCAGGCGGTCGACGGTATCGCTGTAAGCCTGACCGGCATCGCTCTGGTCGTCGAGAATCACCGGCACGCCCTGGTTGGAAGCCTTGAGCACCGCCTGGGATTCCGGGATGACGCCGAGCAGGGTGACCGAGAGGATTTCCTTGACGTCTTCAACGCCGAGCATCTCGCCCTTCTCAACACGCTCCGGATGGTAGCGGGTGATCAGCAGGTGTTCCTTGATCGGGTCTTCGCCACGTTCGGCGCGGCGCGATTTGCTTGCCAGCAGGCCGAGCATGCGGTCCGAGTCACGTACCGAGGACACTTCCGGGTTAGTCACGACGATCGCTTCATCGGCGAAGTACATGGCCAGGTGCGCACCTTTCTCGATGCCCGCCGGGGAGTCGCAGACGACGAACTCGAATTGTTCCTTGAGCTCCATCAGGACTTTTTCCACGCCTTCGACGGTCAACGCGTCTTTGTCGCGGGTCTGGCTGGCCGCCAGTACGTAGAGGTTTTCCAGGCGCTTGTCTTTGATCAGTGCCTGTTGCAGGTTGGCTTCGCCGTTTACCACGTTGACGAAGTCATACACCACGCGGCGCTCGCAACCCATGATCAGGTCGAGGTTACGCAAGCCCACGTCGAAGTCGACGATCACTGTTTTGTGGCCGCGCAGAGCGAGACCGGTACCGATAGCGGCGCTGGTGGTGGTCTTACCCACACCACCCTTGCCGGATGTAACCACGAGAATCTTGGCCAAGGTGTTTCACCCCTAAGGAAGAAGGACTGTTCAGCCCCTGAAAAACATCTCTTGAAAACTACTGCAGTCGGACAGCCTTGGCTGGAATTTGGCTTTGGGCCTTTTTCCTACTTCGTTTGAGCCGTTTTCGCTACGTTTTAGAGATGCTTGGAAAATGCGGCAGTATCCGTTAAAGCCGAATGATGTTCAACACGTCGCCTGACAGGCTGACCTGGACGCCCGAGCCCCACATCGGATCGCGACGCAAATCCTCGGAGACCTTGTAATGACCGGCGATGGAGATCAGTTCAGCGCTCAATTGCTGACAGAAAATCCGTGCCTTGGTGTCACCTTTGACGCCGGCCAGCGCACGGCCGCGCATCGGGCCGTATACATGGATGTTGCCATCGGCAAGAAGTTCCGCCCCCGGACTGACCGAAGAGACCACGACCAGATCGCCACCCTGGGCATATATCTGTTGGCCACCACGTACTGGCGTGGTGATTACACGGGTCGGTTTGACGCTCGGCTCAGGCGGCTTTTCCGGCTTCTTTTTGACTTCGACTTCCGGCGTCTCCAGCGGACGCTCGCGGGCACCCGAGGGCGGTAGCACAGGGATGTCGATGGCGATGGCAGCGGCGATGTCTTCGATGCGGCTGGCACGAATGGCCAGGGTACGCAGACCGTGCTGACGGCAGACGCGCATCAGCCCCGGCAGGTCAACCGCGCCCTGATTCGGCGGCAGTTTGTCCAGCGCCAGGACCAGCGGTGCATTGCTGAAAAAATTCGGCGCCTGGGCGACTTTGGCGGCCAATTGCCGATCGAGGCTTTCGAGGTCGTTACGGGCCAGTTCCAGCACAGTGATGGCCAGCATGCTGCCCTTGAGCTGGAATACGGGATCTTGGTCTAACGGGTCGGTTTGGCTCATGTCGGCATACAACGGCTTGTCACTAAAAGTGCCGAGACTTATAACGAGAACGCCCGCGAGCCGCAAGCCGGGTCGAACGATGTAGAATGCGCGGCCACTGTATTTACGGAAGCTTTAATGGATCGCCCGCGTTTTCGAAAAGCATATCTTGCTCCGCGCTTCTGGCCGCTCTGGTGCGGCCTGGGGCTTTTGTGGCTGATCGTGCAGCTGCCGTATCCGGCGCTGCTGACCATCGGTCGAGTTTTGGGCGCGTTGATGTATCGCGTCGCCAGCGACCGGCGAACCATCGCCCGGCGCAATCTGGAATTGTGCTTCCCGGAAAAATCCGCCGCCGAGCGCAAACGCCTGCTCAAGGAAAACTTCGCCTCCACCGGCATTGCCTTTTTTGAAATGGCGATGAGCTGGTGGTGGTCGCGCGAGCGTCTGGCGAAACTGGCCCACGTCGAAGGCCTTGAACATCTGCAGAAGGCCCAGCGCGAAGGCAAAGGCGTGATCCTCATGGCCGCGCATTTCACCACGCTGGAAATCGGCGCGGCGCTGCTCGGCCAGCAGCACACCATCGACGGCATGTACCGCGAACACAAAAACCCCTTGTTCGACTTTGTCCAGCGCCGTGGCCGCGAGCGGCACAATCTCGATTCGCTGGCGGTGGAGCGCGATGACGTGCGCGGCATGCTCAAACTGCTGCGCTCGGGCCGGGCGATCTGGTATGCGCCGGATCAGGATTACGGCGCCAAGCAGAGCATCTTCGTGCCGTTGTTCGGCATTCAGGCCGCCACTGTCACTGCGACGACCAAGTTCGCGCGCCTGGGTAAAGCGCTGGTGGTGCCGTTCACGCAGGAACGTCTGGCCGACGGCAGTGGTTATCGCCTGGTGATTCATCCGCCGCTGGAAGATTTCCCCGGCGAGAGCGAGGAGGCCGATTGCATCCGCATCAATCAGTGGGTCGAGAGCGCTTTGCGTGCCTGCCCCGAGCAATACCTGTGGGCGCATCGGCGCTTCAAGAGTCGCCCGCCGGGCGAGCCGAAGCTTTATCCCAAGCGTCGTTGATTAGCCGATCTGACAAGCACCGTGGAGTGTTGCGATGAGTCCTGTTGAACCGGTCACAGGTTTGATTCTTTCCGGCGGCGGGGCTCGGGCGGCTTATCAGGTCGGGGTGCTGGCGGCGATTGCCGAGTTGCTGCCGGTCGGTGCGGACAATCCGTTTCCGGTGATCGTCGGCACCTCGGCCGGGGCGATCAATGCGGTCAGCCTGGCCAGTGGCGCCACGGATTTTCGCGCTGCCATCGAACGCCTGACTCAGTTCTGGCAGGGCTTTCGCAGCCACCGCGTGCTGCGCAGCGACTGGCCGGGCGTGATCCATCAAGCCAGCCGCTTCGTCAGCCACAGCCTGCTCGGCCTCGGTCGGCAGATGCCGGTGGCGCTGCTCAACAGTTCGCCGCTGCGCGAACTGCTCGAGGAAAAACTGCACCTGCCCGGCATCGCCGAATCCATCGCGCGCAAGCAATTGCATGCGGTGGCGGTGACTGCGTTCGGCTACGAATCGGGGCAAGCGGTGACGTTCTATCAGGGCGGCGGCACCATCGACGCCTGGCTGCGGCACCGCCGCATTGGCGTGCCGACGCAATTGTCGGTTGATCATCTGTTGGCCAGTTCAGCGATTCCGCTGTTGTTCGCGCCGGTGAAAATCGGCGAGGAATATTTCGGTGACGGCGCCGTGCGCCAGTCGGCGCCGATCAGCCCGGCACTGCATCTGGGTGCCAGTCGCGTGCTGGTGGTGGGCGTCAGCGGCAACCCGCGCGGCGTTGATCCGCAGCAGCCGCTGGAGCGCGCCTACAGCGGCCAGCAACCGACGCTGGCGCAGATCGGCGGGCACATGCTCAACAGCACGTTTATCGACAGTCTGGAGAGCGATATCGAGTTGCTGCAGCGTCTGAATCAGTTCAGTCATTTGCTCCCGGCCGGCACACCCACTCGTGCGCTGGGTGTGGCGCCGGTGGAAGTGCTGGTGATTGCGCCGAGTCAGCCGATCGACGAAATCGCCGCGCGGCATCGCCAAGAATTACCGGCGGCGTTGCGCCTGTTTCTGCGCGGGCCGGGGGCGACGAAGACGAGCGGGGCAGGGGTGCTCAGTTACCTGCTGTTCGAGGCGGGGTATTGCAGCGAGTTGATCGAGCTGGGGCGGCGGGATGCGTTGGCCAAGCGCGAGGAGCTTTGCCGGTTTTTGCGGATATCTGAAGCGGTGGCTCCTGCCTGAAATCTGCGGTGAGGCCTTCGCGAGCAGGCTCGCTCCCACATTGGAACTCGGTCTGAATGTGGGAGCGAGCCTGCTCGCGAAGCTTTTAGGGTCAGAAGTGGAACTTGACCAGGAAGCTCGTGGTGCTCTGATCGGTCTTGAAGTACTGGCTGTCCTTGATGCCGTACTTGTCCGACCAGTAGTCGTACTCGACACCGACATACAACTGCTTCTCGCCGAAATTCAGCGCCTTGCCCAGGTCATATTTGACCTGCGGGTTGAAGTGCAGGTTGGCATGGTAATCGCCCTTGGAATTGGAGTCGTTGTCGACCACCCAGTCCATGAAGCCGTCGATGAGGATGTTCGATTTGCCCACCGGGATGGTGTAGGACCACACCGGGGTGATCTGCCAGACATTGTCACCGGCGCGTGCGCCCTGGGTGTGACGCTGATAGAAGTTCAGCTGGAAGTAGTCGAAGCCCGGAATCGCCAGGTCGAAGCCCGGACCGATCAGGTACGACTCGGTATCGCCTTCACCGAACTCGTAGGTCATGGCCAGCAACACGTCAGTCACCGGACCGAAGGCCAGTTTCTGATCGAAGATCTTGCCGAACGACAGACGCGGGCTGAGCTCGCCGTAGTAGGTGTTGGAGCCGACGCCGCCATCATCCTTGCCGTTGTAGAAGATCTTGTCGATGAACAGGAAGTTGTCCCCATACTTCCAGGCATCGGCGTGCTCGAAGGTCACGGTCTGCTGAATGCGCGGGTTGACCTGGAAGTCCTTGCCATACAGGTAGGTCAGGCTGTTGTTCTGCCACTGCAGCAGGCCTTCGGCCATCGCCTGGCCGCCGGCGAACATCGATCCGGCCAGCATCAGGCTGGTGCACATACGTTTCATTCGGTTGCTCCCAAAGTAGGTGTTCCACGTTATTTTTTTAAGTTCGGCGCTCTGATGTGGCGCCTTTTTTCGTACCGCAAATTTCATCCGATCGGTCAGCTTTGAATGCTGGTAGCAAAAGCTGCGCCAAGGCTTTCGAAAAACCAAAAAACGCCCGTTCGGCTGCTGAAAAACAGTCGACGAGCGTGTTTTCGGGATGCCTCAGGACTGACCGCAGCCGGGATAAGTTGGCTTTTCGGTCAGAAATTGAATTCGGGCTTTTTTTTAGAGCGAATTCGGAAGGCCGCGGAGAATACTGACTCCTCGGCCAGCGCTCAAGTGCCCCGCAACAGAGCACCGACGACAGGCATGGCGCACGGTTGCGGGCCATCTCAGAAGTGCACCTTCAGCAGCAGGCTGGCAGTGTTCTGGTTGGTATCGAACGCGTGGCTGTTTTCGATGCCGTATTTGTTCTTCCAGTAGCTGTACTCGGTGCCGACGTATACCTGTTTCTGGCTCCAGCCCATGGCTTTGCCGAGGTCGTATTTGATCTGCGGATTGATGTGCAGGTTGGCGTGGTAGGTGCCGCGTGAGTTTTCGTCGTTGTCGACGACCCAGTCGAGGTAGCCGTCGATCAGCACATCGGAATTGCCCAGCGGGAAGCTGTAGGACCACGCGGGGGTGATCTGCCAGACACCATCGCCGGGCCGCGGGCCTTCGGTCTGACGACGGAAAATGTTCAGGGTGACGTAGTTGAAGCCGGGCACTTTCAGATCGAAGCCGGGACCGATCAGGTAGGCCTCGCTTTCGCCCTCGCCGTACTCGTAGGTCATCGCCAGCAGCACATCCTTGATCGGGCCGTACTCGATCTTGCGATCAAGGATCTTGCCGAACGACAGGCGCGGGGTGAACTCGCCGTAGAAGGTGTGCGGACCTTTGTTCGGGTCCTCCTTGCCGTTGTAGAAGATCTTGTCGACGAACAGAAAGTTGTCGCCGTACTTCCACTTGTCGGCGTGCTCGAAGGTGACCGTCTGCTGATAGGACGGGTTGATCGCGAAGTTCTTGCCGTACAGATAGCTGAGGCTGTTGCTCTGCCACAGCAGCAGATCGCCGGCCATGGCCTGACTCGCGGCCAGCAGGCCGCCACTCAACAGAACGTTGCTTTGCGTGCGGATCATCTGTTGCTCCCTGTTGTTTTTATTGTTTGAGGCACAAGCAGTTGTGTAGCCCCTGTGGGAGCGAGCCTGCTCGCGAAGCGGTTGTGTCAGTCGCCATCAATGTGAATGACACAGCGCTTTCGCGAGCAGGCTCGCTCCCACAGGTGGTGTGGTGGTTTCAATCAGTGCGCATGGCAATCATTGATCGCCGCACGCTCCTTGCCGCCGAGGATGTTGAACAGCAGGTTCAGCGTCAGCGCGCTGAGGGTGGCCATGGCGATGCCGCTGTGGGTGATCGGGCTCATCCACAGCGGCAGGTGGGCGAAGAATTCCGGACGCACCACCGGGATCAGACCCATGCCGATGCTTACCGCGACCAGCAGCTGATTGCGGCGGTCACCGATGTCGGCCTCCTGGAGGATCTTGATGCCAGTGGCGGCGACCATGCCGAACATCGCAATCGCCGCGCCGCCCAACACCGCCGGTGGAATCGATGCCACCAGAAACGCCGCTTTCGGCAACAGGCTGAGGACGATCAGCAGACCACCGGCAACGATGGTCACCGAGCGGCAGCGCACACCGGTCATCTGCACCAGACCGATGTTCTGCGCGAACGAGGAGTGGGTGAAGGTGTTGAAGAAACCGGCGAAGAACGACGCGCCGGCATCGCACAACAAACCGCGACGGAGCATGCGCGGGCAGACTTCCTGGCCGGTGATTTTGCCCAACGCTAGGAACATCCCGGTGGACTCGACGAAGATGATCACCACCACCAGACACATCGACAGAATCGGTGCCAGCTCGAATTTCGGCATGCCGAAATGCAACGGGGTGACGAACTGAACCCACGGTGCGCTGGCCATGCCGCTGAGGTCGACCATGCCGATCGCGCCGCACAGTACGTAGCCCAGGCACATGCCGATCAGCACGGAAATGTTCACCCAGAATCCGCGCATGAAGCGATGAACCAACAGGATGGTGGCCAGCACCAGCGCAGCGATGGCCAGATAAATCGGCGAACCGAATTGCGCGGCGTCGACACCGCCACCGGCCCAGTTCACGGCCACGGGGAACAACGATAAACCGATCGAGGTGATGACCGTGCCGGTCACCAGCGGCGGGAAGAAACGCACGACCTTGGACATGAACGGCGCGATCAGCATGCCGAAGAAACCGGCGGCGATCGTCGCACCAAAGATCCCTTGCAGACCGATGCCGGGCATGCCGGCCATGGCCACCATGCTGCCGACCGCAGCGAAACTGGCGCCCATCATCACCGGCATGCGAATGCCCATCGGGCCGATGCCGAGCGACTGCACGATAGTGGCGATGCCGGCGACCAGCAGGTCGGCGTTGATCAGGAAGGCGATTTCTTCACGACTCAGGCCTGCGGCCTGTCCGATGATCAGCGGCACCGCGATGGCACCGCCGTACATCAGCAGAACATGTTGCAGACCGACCAGGATCAGTTGCAAAAGGGGCAAACGCTGAATGGCGGGTGCGTCGGGGATGCGCGCTTTGGACAGCTCGGACATGCAACACCTCGGATCTTTTTTATTCTTGTGATTAACAGCTGCCGGGTTGCTTGCAGCTGTTTCTTTGCATCAGGGGAACCGCGTTTCGGCGGCTATTCGCGAGCAGGCTCGCTCCCACAGGATCTCTGTAGGCGTGAGCCTGCTCGCGATGCTTTCAACGATTAATTGGTTTGCGCTCCCTGGGCAATCCAGGCACCGATCAGGTCACGTTCCTGCTGGGTCATCTGGGTGATGTTGCCCAGTGGCATGATCTGCGTAGTGATGGCTTGCGCCTGAATGCGCGCGGCGTTCTGGCGGATCTGCTCGGGGGTGTCGAACATCACACCGGCCGGGGCTGCGCTGAACAACGGGCTGGTCGGCTTGGACGAATGGCACACCGTGCAACGCTCTTGAATCACGTTGTGCACTTTGTCGAAACCGGGGCCGGCATTCGAGGCTTGCGCGGATGCCGCCGCAGGGGCTGCGGGTGCCGCAGGTTGCGCCGCTTCGGCCGGTTTCGCGCCACCGCCCAGTGCCGTCTCCGGCAGCGGTTGGTACTCGATTTTCGCCGGTGCCTTGGCCACTTCAGGTGCAGTCGACATCGGCGTCGGGCCGGTGACGTAGGCCAGGCAGATCATGCCCACCGCTGCCACCGGCAGGGTCCAGGCAAACTTGTGGCTGTCGTGACGGGTGTTGAAGTAGTGACGCACCAATACCGCCAACACCGCGATCCCGGCCAGGATCAACCAGTTGTACTGGCTGCCGTAAGTGCTCGGGAAGTGGTTGCTGATCATGATGAACAGCACTGGCAGGGTGAAGTAGTTGTTGTGACGCGAACGCAGCAGACCCTTGGCCGGCAGGGCCGGATCCGGCGTGCGGTTCTCGGCGATCGCCGCGACCAGTGCCCGTTGCGCCGGCATGATGATGCGGAACACGTTGCCGACCATGATGGTGCCGATGATCGCGCCGACGTGCAGGTACGCACCACGACCGCTGAACACTTTGCTGAAGCCATAGGCGGCGGCAATGATCAGCACGAACAGGATGAAGCCGAGCAGGGCGGGTTTCTTGCCCAGGGCCGAATCGCAGAGGAAGTCGTAGACGAACCAGCCGACGATCAGCGAGCCGATACCGATGGCCACGCCTTCAGGACCGCTGAGGCCGCTGCCGGGTGCCACGAGGTAGAGCACCGGGTTGGAGTAGAACACCACGCACAGCAGCGCGATCCCCGACATCCAGGTGAAGTAGGCTTCCCACTTGAACCAGTGCAGGTTGTCCGGCATGGACGGTGGGGCCAGTTTGTATTTTTCCAGGTGGTAGATGCCGCCGCCGTGGATCGCCCACAGATCACCGGCCAGGCCGGTTTTCGGGTTGACGCGGTTGAGGTTGTTCTCCAGCCAGACGAAGTAGAACGACGCGCCGATCCAGGCCACGCCAGTGATCATGTGAACCCAGCGCACGCTCAGGTTCAGCCATTCCAACAGATGTGCTTCCACAGTCTTTACCTCTCGCCTGTCACTCTTGTTGTCGAGTGATCAGACCTTCTCTTATTGGTGGGGGGCGAGGATCAACCGCTCATCCTCTTTGAAAAAATGCTCATCGCAGTTATTGCCTGTGCCACTGCGATCAACCACCAGGAAGTCATCCCGCTTTTCGATCGTCAGCACCGGGTGGTGCCAGACGCCGCGATGGTAATTGATGCCCTGCCTGCCGTTGGTGACGAAGGCGCGGACCAAGCCTGATACAGGTGCATCGCCAACTGGCGCGACCACGATCAGAAAGGGGTTGCCGAGCAGCGGAATGAAAGCCTGGCTGCCCAGCGGATGGCGTTCCAGCATGCAAACGGTCAGCGGCATGTCCTGCGCGTCGGCGCGGAAAATACTGATGATCGCGTTGTCCTCAGGCTGAGCGGTTTCGACCGTCGCCAGTTTGTGGAAGCGCATGGTCGAACCGTTGTTGATCATGAAGTGATCGCTGCCGTCGGTTTCGATCACGTCACCGAAAGGGGCGAAGGCTTCTTTGGTCAGCGGTTCAATCGTCAATGTGCGCATGCTGTTCTTCTTTTCGTTGAGTGATCGTTCCCACGCTCCGCGCGGGAATGCAGCCCGTGACGCTCCGCGTCACATCCAAAGCGGACGCAGAGCGTCCAGTGATGCATCCCCACGCAGAGCGTGGGAACGATCAGTGCAGTGTTATTTAGCCACCTTGCCGAGTACACGCAGGCGGCTCACGCCACCATCCGGGAACACGTTCAGGCGGATGTGGGTAATCGGGCCGAGTGCCTTGATCTGCTCTACGAAGGTGTGTTCGGCGTGCATTTCCAGCTTCTGGCTTGGCAGCAGTTCGCGCCAGAACAGCGACTGGGTTTCGATCTGGCTGTCGGTGCCGCCCTTGACGAACGCGCCCTGGATCGAGCAGGTGTCCGGGTAGTTGCCTTTGAAGTGCAGGGTGTCGACGACGATTTTTTCGATCTCGCCCGGATGACCCAGCGCGACGATCACCCAGTCATTGCCCGGTGTGCGACGACGCGCGGTTTCCCAGCCGTCGCCCATATTGATGCCACGGCCCGGGTTGAGGATGTTGCTCATGCGGCCGAAGTGTTCGTCGGAGCAGGCGAGGGCGCGGCCACCATTGAGGGCTGCTGCCAAGTCCACTTGCTCGTTGTCGCCCACAGCGGACCAGTCGCGGAACGGAATGCCGTATACGCGCAGACGGGCAACACCACCGTCCGGGTAGATGTTGAAGCGCAGGTGGCTGAACGCTTTGTCGTTGCTGATTTCGTGGTAGTGGTGGCTGTTGCCCTGCAACTCGACGGCCGACAGCACTTCGGTCCACTGGGTGTTTTCATCCGGCTCGCCCGAGGCCAGGAAGCACGCTTCCAGCGAGGCCGATGGCGGGTAGTTGCCGGTGAAGAATGAAGTGTCGATGTCCACGCCTTTGATCGAACCCGGCACGCCCAGACGGATCACCGCGCTGTCGAAACCTTCGAAGCGCTTGCGGCGCGACTCCCAGCCGTCCATCCACTTGCCGTTGTCATCGAACACGCCCTCCTTCCATACGGCCGGGGTCGGTTGGAACAGACGATTGGCGTCTGCGAACCAGTCATCGGTGACCGAAATGATCTTGGTGCCCAGACGGGCGTCGGCCAGGTTGACGTATTTTTCGAAAGGTACGGCGTAAGCTTTCATTCTTCTTGTCTGCCTTTGATAAGTTGGCTGGGGATGCTCGCAGGGCCCTGGGCGTTTGCGCGTTCATTCACGCTCGGGCCAGGCTTGCTAAAGAGTCAGTAAACGGAACAGGGCAATCTTGTTGATCTCCGCCAGCGCGCATTTGAACTCGGCTTCCACCGAATTGTTGATGCGCGTTTCGAACGCCGCGAGGATCTGATGCCGGTTGCTGCCTTTTACCGCCATGATGAAGGGAAACTTGAACTTGGCTTTGTAGGCGTCGTTCAGCTCGGTGAAGCGCTGGAACTCTTCGGCCGTGCATTGGTGAATACCGGCGCCAGCCTGTTCATTGGTGCTGGCTTCGGTCAGTTGGCCCTGGACGGCAGCTTTGCCGGCCAGGTCCGGGTGAGCGTTGATCAGGGCCAGCTGGCTGGCATGATCGGCGCTCAACAGGATATCGCTCATGCGCTGGTGCAGGGTTTCGATCTCGTCGATCGAAGCGTCCGCACCGAGGTCGTAGGCCTTTTCGGCCACCCATGGCGAATGTTCGTAGATGTCGGCGAAGGCTTTGACGAAAGCGTCGCGGCTCAGGGTCGACGGTTGCAGGGTTTGAAAGCGGCTCATTTTGCAGTCCCTTGGTACGGGTGGGTTTCTTGCCAGTGACGCGCGATGTCGACGCGACGGCTGAACCACACCTGTTCATGACTTTTGGCGTATTCGATAAAGCGCTTGAGCGAAGCGAGGCGACCAGGACGGCCGATCAGGCGGCAGTGCAGACCGATCGAAAGCATTTTCGGCGCTTCGGCACCTTCGGCGTAAAGCACGTCGAAGGCGTCTTTGAGGTATTCGAAGAAATCGTCACCCTTGTTGAAACCCTGCACTTGCGTGAAGCGCATGTCGTTGGTGTCGAGGGTGTAGGGGATCACCAGATGCGGCTTGCCGGTCGGGTTGTTCGGCTCCCAGTAGGGCAGGTCGTCGTCGTAGGTGTCGCAGTCGTAGAGGAAACCGCCTTCTTCCATGACCAGGCGACGGGTGTTCGGCCCGGTGCGGCCGGTGTACCAGCCGAGCGGACGTTCGCCGGTCAGTTCGGTGAGGATGCGGATCGCTTCGAGCATGTGCTCGCGTTCCTGCGCTTCATCCATGTACTGATAGTCGATCCAGCGGTAGCCATGGCTGCAGATTTCATGGCCGGCCTCGACCATCGCACGGATCACGTCCGGGTGACGCTGGGCGGCCATGGCCACGGCGAAGATGGTCAGCGGAATATCTAATTCCTTGAACAGCTTCAGAATCCGCCAGACGCCGGCGCGGCTGCCATACTCGTAAAGCGATTCCATGCTCATGTTGCGCGCGCCTTGCAGCGGCTGGGCAGCGACCATTTCGGAGAGGAAGGCTTCGGATTCCTTGTCGCCGTGCAGAATGTTGCGCTCGCCGCCTTCTTCGTAATTGAGCACGAAGGACAGGGCGATCCGGGCATTGCCCGGCCAGTGTGGGTGAGGAGGGTTACTGCCGTAACCGATCAGGTCGCGTGGGTAGTCAGCGCTCACTGCAGTCTTCCTTCTTGTACGTTGACAGATTGGTGTGGCGGCCTGGCAGGCTGGCGTCACAGCGATGGGCTGATTGTATACAACTTTATTTACATTTTGTAAGCCTGAATTTTCGCATTTTTCACCGGCTGTCATCTTTTGCTGCTAACGGTTCCAGCCTGCAAGAAACCTGCCTGACCAGTCAGCTAATGAATAGAAGGTTCAATGATCAGGCGCTTTGCCTGCGAATTGACGACAAAGGCCCGGATGGCGGGGGTGAAGCGAAAAATGTCGTTTTTATTGTGTACAATTTTTTTGAAAAGTGTCTTAATCAGTCGCTCGCCGCAGCGTTTCGTGCTCTGAAACGGTGCGGTCTCCTTTTCAACTGACTTCGGGAGGCGCGAAGTCTGACCGCTTGTTGCGGCCAGGCGCGCAGAATCAATGGGACGTTTGACAACACACGTTTTGGACGCTGCACACGGTTGCCCGGGCAGCTCGATCAAGGTCGAGCTGTACCGCGTTGAAGGATCGCAGCTGGAATTGGTCGCCAGTGCGACAACCAACAGTGATGGCCGGGTCGATGCGCCGTTGCTGCAAGGCGACGATTATCGCACTGGCGTTTATCAGGTGCAGTTCCATGCCGGCGATTACTACCGCGCCCGTGGCGTACAACTGCCCGAGCCGGCGTTTCTCGATGTCGTCGTACTGCGTTTCGGCATTTCCGCCGAGCAGGAGCACTATCACGTGCCCCTGCTGATTTCGCCTTACAGCTATTCCACGTATCGGGGCAGCTGACCCCCAAGCAGCTGCCCCCACCGGGAAGCGACTGCGCATATAGCTTCTTTGGTCTTTCGCCCGCTCACACTGCGGGCTTTTTTTATGCGTTTTTACGGCGCAACTGCCGGCGCAGTCGAGTCTCGGGTCAACGCTCGCGAATAATGAACACCGAGTCTGGCGTGGACGCGACCTTCAATACGCCTCCTATCAGCCATACCACCTTGTTCCGCGTCGCTGCATCGGTCAGTGCGGTGAAGGCGTCCTGACCGATTCTGGCGGGCAAGCTCGGTTCTGTCAGTTCGTTGCCAGGAACGTGAGTCAGGCCGGCTTGACTGATTGCTCCCAGTTTCAAAAAGAAGATTTGATCGTGACCGGCGCGTTTGAATACCAGCGTCGGCATTCTGTGTTCATAGGTCAGTGGAAACAGCTCGTAACCACAGCCGACCAGCAACGCGCCGAGCAATCGCCGCAGATTCAGATCTGATGGATAGGTCTTGTAATGATTCCAGGCGGAGGAGAAGTGCTGTGGATCAAAGGTCAGGCGTTGCAATTCGCTGTCGGTCTGGGAAGGCATCGGGATAAGCCGCTTGCCCCCCAGGTCGATGTCTGGCGCTATGGCGAGCATATTCAGCGGGTCGGCAAAGTCAGGTGCTGTGGAAAACGGCAGTTGCTTCCATTGATGCAAGACGGCCTGAACGTTGATCAGGCCGGTGCCGGTAATCGTCGGGGAATGATCGGCGAGTTCGAATAACCTGCGGGCAACGGCTGTCGTTGTCGCTTGCGAAAAATCAGGGAACGCGCGAGCGACGGACGTTGCTATCGGCTCTTCGAAAAAGCGTTTGCCCGGATGGACTTCACCTGGATCGCTGCCGATTCGAAACGTCGCCACCGGCTGTTGCTCGGGGGCGTTTTTCAGCATGTTCTCGAAAGCGTCGAAACCGCTCGGGAAAAACTCGGGATGACATACGAAATACACGGTGGGCGCCGTATTCGAGCCAACCGGAACGATTGGATAATGCAGCCAGCCAAGCTGTACCGATTCGGTGTGCGCAGGTTTGTTCAGATGCCCCCAGGGAAGCCAGAAATACGGCGTCTGGTCGTTGTCAGAGGACGGATTGGCTGTCGCCGCGGTTAGCGTTTCTACGGCTTCGGCAAGTCGGGGACGCTTGCTCGGGCCAGGTGTTGCCTGATCGGTCTGTTCGCCTGGCTGGCTGGATTGGGCTGGCGTTTGCGATGGCTTCGCCCCTGGCGGTTTTTGTCGCCAGAAAACAGTGCCGGGGATTTGCTCGAAGAAAACGTCGGGTGCATTGCTCGTCGAGGCAAACGCTTGTTGGTATTCGCCATCCTTGTTTTTGCGCACCATGACCGTGCCGTCCACCGTCGTTACGAAGGTCTGCCTGAGTCTGTTGTATCGAAGGCCCTCCGTTGCCAGCTCAGGCTTGCTCAGCGTCATGGCGTCGGCAGGCGAGATGTATGAGGGCAGGTTGGGGGTGGCGGATGCAGGCCGGTTGGATAGCCTCTCGGGCCGCCGGATCTGCCAAGTCGTCTGACCCTCGAGGCGCGTCAGGGGCAGGCCGGGCACACCGGGTGCGAAGGTCAGAGGCACATGATAATTGCCTTGCCCGTCCTGCTCGACGACGAACTGGCCTTCATTAGCGATCTGAGCGTACGTGCGCTGATCCGGTCCGGTGAACAAACCTTCGTTCTGCGCCACTGGCACCAGTTCGTGGAAACGCTCTTGCGGCCAGGCGATTGCGTTACGAGTGGCGCTGAAGTTTTCCGTTGCATCCGGCAGGGCGTGAACAGTAACCGTGGGCGGTGTGCTGGCTGCGGCAGATGTGCTTGCCGCTTGACTGACGGCCGGTGAATCGATGCCCAGAAGCAGGGCGTCAGGCATGTCCAGGCCCATACGGCTGACGAGAGGCGGTGAGCCGGAATGTCCAGCATCGGGGGCATTGGGTGGTTTTACTGCAGGGACTTTTTTGGGTGACTTGGCCATGGGGAATGCTCGGTAAAAGAGCGCGCAGACGCGTGCAAATGCCGCGTAGACAGCAACGCTCGAAAAAATGGGTTTATTGACGAACGACCGGCGAACTACGCGGGAGGCACTTTCATCACAGAAACGGGGCCGAAAATGTTGGTTTGGTGGTTGCAGCGATTCACCACCCTTAAAGCAGACTTTTCGATGCGGGATTTGTCGGCACGCAATACCCAGCCATGCGCGGCAAAGTTGTAGCCCACGCGCGCGGTCTGGTCGTTAAGGCAGATAATGTTCCAGGCTTTGACTTCGTCATTGGCCAATGCGGCAAGAGCTTGCGGGAGTGCTTTTGAGGCGTCGGGCTCTTCGAAAAAACGTGCATCGAGACCATCCAGATAGACACGGTCAAAGACCAGATCGACCGTATGTACAACTCCACCGGTGGTAATAACGCGGATATGGTCTATCAAGTCCTCGCTTTCATAGACAGGCAGATAAAAAGTGGTAGTGCCGATGGAGAGCCGGTTTTCTTCCAGTTTTATATCGACTTCGCCGAGCTGCGTTGCATCAAGTTCCCAAGTGGATGAGTAGGGAAGCCGCTCTTTGGCATTGGCGAGCGCGCCAGGAGTCGAGAGTCTGATAGTCATGTCAGGCAGTACGTGGATGAGATAACTCGCACCCACTCCTTCATAGGCGTCCATGCTGGTTTGCACGGCCAGTGGTATCGGCATTGCGCAACTCCTCAAAGTGCCAAGCGAGTAACCCGCTTTCTCAGGCAGCGCATAAAAGCACTGTCGAGAACGACCCGTGAGTGGCACTTTCATCTGGGTTACCCAATGCCTCGAGACCGAGAAGTCAGTAAAGGCTGGCGGGATGTCGGTTTCCGTTGTAAGACCAGCGTTTGCAACGACACCGTCCCTGAAAATCAACACATAACGGCCGAACGGTCGAACGGCCATGGTTCGCAGGATCTTGGTGATATTGTCGTGATCGTCCTCGTTACGCGCAGCCGAGTAATAATTCAGCTTGATGGTCTTCGCGCCGAAGTGATAGACGAGATGGCAACCGACAGTCAGTCGGTATGACTTGGGTTTCTCGGAGAAAAAATGCGCCTCGGCTTTTGTCAGCTCATCACTGGTGAAGTCCAGATATATCCGGGTTATGACATCCGGACGTAAAACCGCGTAGAAAGTGTTGGCCTTGCCGGTTCTCGGTACGTAATAGCTCGCTTCCTTGCGATGTCGGATCCAGCATTCCGGCGCATAAATAATGATCGGTGTTACCGGTTTGCCACGTTTGACGAAAATTTCCGGTATATCAGCGGTGTGGCCATCCGGGATTGTTTCAGGCAGGTCAAGCCTGAAATGGCAATCATCACTGGTTATGAAAATCAGATTTTTGTTGCTCAGCTTTCTCTTGCCTTCGTATTTCTTGTAAACGTCATGAATGGTCAATACGTTTTTGGGATTGTCTTGAATTTCGAAGCCTGAGCGGATGACCAGGTCATTGCCCTCGATAGCCCAGGACTCAATCAGGTCCTTGCGCCAATTCATGACGATATAACTGGTCTGTTCACCATCATCGATGATGGAAAAACGACCAGCCACATGCGCAATGTAATATTGATCCGCACCGGCGCCTCCCGACGCTTTTGCTTTTTCGTGGGAGAGGAATATCTGATCGTCTCCGGCGCCAGCTTCAATGATGTCGCTGCCCCGTGATTTGATGACGTTGTTTTGCGCAGTGCCGGTTACTACGCTTGCTGCGCGATGGACTGTTTCAATATTTTCGATACTGTCCAGCAAACTGTGCAGGATGGATATCTTGTTATTCTCGGCATCGACATCGCTGGTGATGATCTGCAATGTTCCGGCCAGCAAATCTATGTCATAGCCAGTTCTGTTCGTATCACGAGAGGAGTAATTGCCGCCAAGTACCAGTGTGTCATTTCCTGCGCCGCCGCTCAGCGTTGAATATTCTGCAACATGGTTGTCCTTTTCGAGGAAAGCGGCTGCGTTCTCAAACAGGAACTGGTCATTGCCTTCACCGCCCGACAGTTGTTTTTTTCCTGACTTGTAATAGAACGTGTTGGGCTTTTTTTCTACACCTTTGATCGAGTCGTTACCCTCGCTGAGAAACCACAGAATGTTTTTGCCCTCTGCCGCAACTCCCAGTTCCGCGCCGGGTGTATCTTTTGTAACCCCTGCGCTTGCATCAATGATGTCATCGGTGCCTACCACTTCAGGGACATTGACCGACTCCCACGCATCCTGTTTGGTCCACCAGTTTCGTTTCCAGACCCGCGTCGGTTTCAGGCGTACATCAAACTTGCCATTGACGATGGCTTCGGTGCTCTCTTTCAAGGGGCCATCGAGTAGCGTTCTCGCGGTCTTTTTTAACTGCAATGAGTGTTGAAGTAGTGTTTTGGCCTTGATATAGCGGTTTTGAACGCTTTCGTCGACGTCCATCATGCAGAACGAAAACCATCCGCTACGCCACCGCTCATCAACGGTTAATTCGATGTAGTCATCTATGTCGTCAACAATCCGTACCGCACCGTAGACCTGCGAGCCAATGGCGAGAATCGCGCCGGCGGCAAGCCCGACGGGCCCGGCAAAGGAGAAACCGGCCATCGCGGCAGTGCCGAGAATGACGGTCATGGCTGCACTGGTAATGCTCAGGCCAGCGCTGACGTAATGATCCATAGCCTCTTTGCCGGTGGCATTCTCAGCGGCGTTCATGGACCTGACGGCGGTAAAGATGTCGAAGGGCAGCGTCAGCATGCCGCCGACCAGACCGCCCGATCGACCCAGTCTGAGTGCGAAGCGTGTTCTGGCGAAGTCCCGGTAAGCATTCTGTCCGGCTGTGAGCATCTGCGTGGCTATTTTACTGACCGTGACATCGGCCGCGATGGAGGCCAGTTCCGATGCAATGCCCGCGCTGTTTATTGCTACTTCAGCACGGTTATCGGCTTTGATCGCATCGATTACGCCACGAATCCCGATGAAAATGCCGAAGCCCTGGATGCCCAGGCTGGAGCCCAGCGTCGCGTAGCTTTTGGTCAATGCCGCCCAGCGGGGATGATGTCTGGGGACGTGCACATGTTGTAGATCGAGCGACTGTGCTGCGCTCAGAAGTTTTACCAGTTTGTCGCGGTAATTGCCGGCTACCTTTTCATTGGCATTGTTTTCCCCCAAGAGCTGAGGGGCGCCAAGCGGGCGCTGGCTGGCCATTTCAAACAGGAGCGTGGGTAACAAGTAGCTATCGCTGCCCGTTGAAGTTTTCAGAAAGTGTTCAATTTTATTGGCGTCGAACTGCAGGCTATTGATAAAAGAAAGTTTGGGTCGGCGAAAGAAGCTGTTCTTGCCATTCAATGGCTGGCCGTCAATGGTCGCGCCTAGTCCGTCGAGTGCGGTACGGGTAATCGAAATATCGCCAATTTCCAAAGGGCCGAACACTTCGTCCACCATTTGCAATTGACTCGATTTTCCATTGGTTTGGCCATGGTCGATGGTTGAAGGCTTGTATTCGTTGGACGCATAGCCCAAATCCATAATTATGACGGTATCGGAAACAGGTTGCGTGTCGGCATGTATTGCAGGGTCGGTTTGTGCTGCTGCTTCGCGTATAAGTGTGGCCATTAGAACTTCCTTGTTCCGGCAATGGTTGTTAAGGCCGAGGATATTACGTTGGCCTTTCGAGACCTGTATATCGAAGGGTTGTTGCTTTCTATTGCATATCAGGGATTGGATGTTGCTCGCACTTAATTGATTCATGAACAACATGATCCTGCCCGAGATCCATTCCGGCAGGATAATCAATAGTTACGCTTTTCAGTCAGTGGCTGCCAAGCAACGACGCCGCGCCAGCACCACCAAACAGTCCGGCACTCACCCGATTGAACCAACTCTGGCCTTTGCCGCTGCGCAAATACCGTGCGGCACCATTGGCACCCAGACCGTAAGCCAGTTTGCAGCACAGATCGAGCACTACCCAGGTCGCAATCATGATCAGTAACTGCGGCAGAAACGGTTGGTCTGCGCGGAGGAACTGTGGCAGAAACGCGGCGAAAAACAGGATGTCCTTAGGGTTGCTCGCACCCAGTACAAAAGCGCGTCCGAACAATGTGCGAAAACGCGGCACCGGTGCGGCTTCGGGTACTTCGGCGCCAGTCGATGGCTGACGCGACTGCTGCCAGCTCTGCCAGGCGAGATAAAAAAGGTACAGCGCACCGATGATTTTCAGCGCGCTGAACAACTGTTCCGAGGCCAGCAACAGAGCGCCAAGCCCCAGTGCCGAAGCGCTGAGCAGGCAGATCGAGGCGATCACGCCACCCAGGAACGCGGGGTACGACCTGCGTAAACCGTAATTCAGACTGTTGCTGATCATCAGCAATGACAGTGGCCCCGGGATCAGGATCACCACCAGTGCAGCGCCACTGAACAGCAGCCAGGTTTCCAGACTCATCGTTTTGCTCCTTTGTTGTTATCGGGATGTGCAAAAGCCCCACCGGTGAGGGTGAGGCTGGTTTGAAGCCTGAACCGCGCAGCGCTTACAGGAAGATGAACTTGGCGATGAAGATCGCGCAGAGCACCCACAGGCTGACGGAAATTTCCTTGTACTTGCCGGTGCCGGCCTTCAACGCGACGTAGGTAATAAAGCCCAGCGCGATGCCGTCGGCGACGGAGAAGGTCAGCGGCATCATGATCGCCGTGACAATCGCGGGAATGGCGTCGGTCGCCTCGTCCCATTCGATGTGGGCCATGCCGCCCATCATCAGCATCGCCACGTAAATCAGGGCACCTGCCGTGGCATAAGCGGGAATCATGCCAGCCAGCGGTGCGAAAAACATGGCCGCTATAAATAACACACCCACGGTGACGGCGGTAAGACCAGTCCGACCACCAGCGGCTACGCCGGCGGCACTTTCCACGTAACTTGTCACTGGGGGCACGCCAACCACGGCGCCGAATACGCTGGAGGCGCTGTCGGCCTTCATGGCTCGTGAAAGGTTCTCGATGCGACCGTCAGCGGCGACAAGGTTGGCGCGCTGGGCCACGCCCATCAGCGTGCCGGCGGTGTCGAACATGTGCACGAAGAGGAACGCCAGCACTACGCTGATCATGCTGACGTTGAACACGCCGGCGACGTTCATTGCCATCCAGGTCGGCGCCAGGCTCGGCGGCGCGGACATGATGCCCTCGTAGTGGACGAGACCCAGGCCCCAACCGGCGAGGGTGACGGTGATGATGCTGATCAGGATCGCGCCGAATACGCGGTGGTAACTGAGGATCGCGATCATGAGGAAGCAGATCGCGGCGAGCAACGGGCCGGGTTCGCGCAGCGAGCCAAGTTTGATCAGCGTTGCCGGGCTGTCGACGACGATGCCGGCAGTCTTCAGCCCGATCAGGCCCAGAAACAGACCGACACCGGCGCCCATGGCAAACCGCAGGCTGACCGGAATGCTGTTGAGCAGCCACTCGCGAATCCGCGAAAAGGTCAGGAACATGAACAGCACGCCGGAGACGAACACCGCGCCGAGGGCGGTTTCCCAGTTGTAGCCCATGGTGCCGACTACGGTGTAAGTGAAGAAAGCATTGAGGCCCATGCCCGGCGCCAGGCCGACCGGCCAGTTGGCGTAGAGCCCCATCAACAGGCAGCCCAATGCGGCAGCGATACAGGTGGCGACGAAGGCTGCACCGTGATCGATGCCGGCATCGGCCATGATGTTCGGGTTGACGAAGATGATGTAAGCCATGGTGATGAAGGTTGTCAGACCGGCAATCAGCTCGGTCTTCACCGTGGTGCCATGCAAGCTGAGTTTGAACAGACGCTCCAGCAGGCCATTGCGTAATGGCGGCGTGAGCTCGAGCGGCGGTGCTTCGGATTTGCGGCTTTCCACAGCGAGTACTCCTCAAGAGTTTTATTGTTATTTCCAGGGCCGGACCCATGAGGGGTGGCAGCGGCCCTTTGAGGCATACGCGAATTTGTTGACCGTGTAGTCAGGAACTCGCACGCAGTGGATTATGCTTTTGTGTACAAATAAAGCAAATATTGTTTTGGTTTTTGTCGCCGATTTTTTTGCTGATAGGGATATATGGCCATCCAGGATGGCTTCGCGAGCAGGCTCGCTCCCATCTTTGTAAAGCGTTCCCATGTGGGAGCGAGCCTGCTCGCGAAGAGGACGGTCCTGTCACACGAGATGCGTCTGACTGCCCCCAAGCGCCAGATTCACCGCCAACCACCCATTCACCGCCGCTTCCCCAGCCTCGGCAAACACCCGCTCAAGCAATTTCACCTGCTCACGGCGCAACGCCTGCTCGAACTTCGCGCCTTCCGCGGTCAGCTCAAGCAGGCGCTTACGCTTGTCCGTCTGTGAAGCGACGCTGTCGACCAGATGCATTTCTTGCAACTGGCGCAGGGGCATGTTCAACGCTTGTTTGCTCACGCCCAGCAGGGCCAGCAACTCTTTTACACTCAGGTTCGGATAGCGCGCGATGAAAAACACGATGCGCTGATGCACCCGCGAGAGTCCGCGGCGCTCGAGCATTTCATCCGCCTTGGCCGTGAACGCCTGATAGCCGAAGAAGAACGCTTCCATGGCCTGTTGCTGACTAGTGGGGTTTTTAAGGTCAAGCATGTTGACGTACTCGCTCAAGCTGTCGTAGTTTCAGTCAACCAGTTTGACTCATTTTTTACCTGCCTCGCTACGGTGACCACCATGGCTTTTTCCGAACGTGTCTCGCGCCTGAAAAGTTCTTTGATCCGAGAAATCCTCGCCGCCGCCCAGCGTCCAGAGGTGATGTCGTTTGCCGGCGGTTTGCCCGCTGAGACGATGTTGCCGAAGGTGGAGTGGGACGAGATGCCGCTGTCGCTGGGGCAGTACGGCATGAGCGAAGGCGAGCCGGCCTTGCGCGAGGCGCTGGCGGCAGAGGCGAGGGCGCTGGGCCTTGAATGCGAGGCGAGTCAGGTGCTGGTGGTCAGCGGCTCGCAGCAAACCCTGGATCTGGCGGCCAAGCTGTACATCGACAAGGGGACGGAAATTCTGTTGGAGGCGCCGACTTATCTGGCCGCGCTGCAAATCTTCCAGCTGTTCGGCGCCGATTGCCTGACTGTGGCGCAGGAAGCCGACGGACCTAACCTGGCGCAACTGCGCAAACGTCTGGAACAACACCGCCCGGCGTTTATCTACCTGATCCCGACGTTTCAGAATCCTTCTGCCGTGCGCTACAGCGAGGCCAAGCGTGCAGCGGTCGCGGCATTGCTCGATGAATTTGGCGTCACGCTGATTGAAGATGAGCCATACCGCGAACTGACTTTCGATGGTGGCAACGCGAAGCCGATTGCGGCGCGTCTGAAAACAGCCAGCTGGATCTACACCGGCACCGTCTCGAAAACCTTGCTCCCGGGTTTGCGTGTCGGTTACTTGATCGCCAGTCCGGATCTGTTCCCGCACCTGCTCAAACTCAAGCAATCGGCGGACCTGCACACCAATCGCATCGGCCAGTGGCAGGCGCTGCAATGGATCGGCTCGCAGAAGTATCAACAGCATTTGAGCGAGTTGCGGGATTTCTATCGGCAGCGGCGCGACGCGTTTCAGTTGGCGCTGGAACTGCATTTTACCGATCTGGCTGAGTGGAACATGCCCCAGGGCGGGCTGTTTTTTTGGTTGACGTTGAAGCAACCGCTGGACACCCGGTCATTGCTCAATGAGGCGTTGGCCAATGATGTGGCATTCATGCCCGGTGAGCCGTTCTTTCCTGAGCCGGACAAGCATCATGGGCATTTGCGCTTGAACTTCAGCCACATTGATCCGGCGCGGCTGGATGAGGGGTTGAAGCGGTTGGCGGCGGTGGTGCGGCGGGCGCAGATGGAGAGGGCGGCCTAGCAAAAACGCCGGCTCAAGGGCCGGCGTTGTCAGTGCGGGCCTCTTCGCGAGCAGGCTCGCTCCCACAGGACGGGATGCGTTTCAACGGTGGGAGCGAGCCTGCTCGCCAAGGCGGCTAGCGCTCCAACCCATTAAAATCAGACCGCCGCAAACCGCTTATCCAGATAATCGATAATCACCTTGGATTCATACATCCAGGTGGTTTGCCCATTCTCTTCGATACGCAGGCAAGGCACTTTGATTCGGCCACCCTGTTCCAGCAGAGTCTGGCGATCCTGCTCGTTGTTCTTCGCGTCTTTCAGCGCCACCGGCACATTCAGACGATGCAGGGCGCGGCGGGTTTTCACGCAGAACGGGCAGGCGTGAAACTGATACAGCGTCAGATCTTTCGCGGCAGCGTCGACTTGCGCCTGAGCAGCAGCGGGGCGCTTTTTCTTGCCTGGACGGGTGATGAAGTCGATGAAGATAACCAGTTGGCCGAGGCCGACACGAAGCGCTTTGACGAACACGTTGAAAGCCTCACGGTGCAAATGAAGAAAGGCGCGCAGCTTACCCGATTTTTCACAGGCGAAAAAAAACCGGCGATCAATGCCGGTCCTTTTCTGTTGCGAATTACTTGATGAGGCTGAGGAATTCGCTACGGGTCGCCGCGTTTTCACGGAATTCACCGAGCATCACCGAAGTGATCATCGACGAATTCTGCTTTTCGACGCCGCGCATCATCATGCACATGTGCTTGGCTTCGATCACCACGGCCACGCCCAGCGCGCCGGTCACTTGCATCACGGCATCGGCGATCTGGCGGCTGAGGTTTTCCTGAATCTGCAGGCGGCGCGCGTACATATCGACGATCCGCGCAACCTTCGACAGGCCCAGCACTTTGCCGCTCGGGATATAGGCGACATGCGCCTTGCCGATGAACGGCAGCAGGTGGTGTTCGCACAACGAATACAGCTCGATGTCCTTGACCAGCACCATTTCGCTGTTGTCGGAGCTGAACAGGGCACCATTGGTGACCTCTTCGAGCGTCTGTGCATAACCACGGCAGAGGTACTGCATGGCTTTGGCGGCACGCTTTGGCGTGTCGAGCAGGCCCTCGCGGGACACGTCCTCGCCCAATTGGCCGAGAATCGCGGTGTAATTCTGTTCCAGGGACATGAAACTACCTGTGGGGATTTTCGCAAAGGGCAAGGGTACGGTGGCGGACACAACCCTGCAAGTTCGGTGTGACGGCTTTATTCGTCGCGGCCTTCCATCATCGTCCGTTTCAGCATCACATAAACCGCGCCGGCGCCGCCGTGGCGGGCCTGGCAGGAGCAGAAACCGAGCACTTGCGCATGCTGGCGCAGCCAGGTGTTGACGTGGCTTTTGATCATCGGCCGCTTGCCATCCAGGCGCACAGCCTTGCCATGAGTCACGCGTACGCAGCGGATTTCGAATTTGGTTGCTTCGGCGAGAAAGGCCCAAAGCGTCTCCCGGGCCTTTTCCACGCTCATGCCGTGCAGGTCGAGACTGCCTTCGAACGGGATCTGCCCGACCTTGAGCTTGCGCATCTGGCTTTCCTGCACGCCGTCGCGGGACCACATCAGCTCGTCTTCCGGGCCGACGTCGATCACGAACTGGTCGGACAAGCCGTCAATGATGGTGGTGTCGCTGCGCACGGTGGCGGACTGACGCAGCTTGGCGATCTGCGCGCGGTCAGCCTTGGGTTTGCCGGTGTCGGCGCGGTCGTGCTTGATCGGCTTGACGCCCTGGATGGCACTTTTGAACAGAGAAAAATCGTCGTCTTGCATGTCAGCCTCCGCGAAGGGCGGCCAGTTTACCCAAGTCGACAGAAAACGGCCCGGCAAAAAGCCAGGCCGTTGGGTCAGTCGTGTTTTTTCATCAGATGCGGGGACATGTTCAGTTCCCGCGATTGCCGTGCGCGACGGCGGCAGCGGCGCCACAGAGCAACGCCGAAGTACAGAAACAGCAAGCCGACGGCAAGCATGATTGCCGAGCCCAGCGGTGATGCGTTCAGGTCACCCAGCGCCGGCGGGCGGCCGAGCAGGCTGGCGGCGCCGGCCATCGCCAGCAGCACGCCGAACGTCGCCAGAATGGCCGAGATCGCCGCGCCAAATCGAAAACGCCAGTTGCTTTGGCCTTTGGGCCGCAAACGGCGTGCGTCAAATCCATCGGATAACTTCATTCCGACCTTCCTCAATGGTATCGGCCCTTCGACCGGGAGTTGACCGGGTTGTTCCTGAGGCTATGGCATTTGCGGCAAATCAGCGGATATAGCGGATGAGCGGCGCCAACGCACCGCTCACAAGGGCAGGATCAGATCAGGTCCTGAGTCTTGGCCAGCGTGGCGAAGTTGTCGGCCATGATCGCCATTTCCGCTTCCTGCACGCGTTCGGCGCTGAGCACGCCGCCCTTGAACGGCAGATCGCGGGTCGCGCAGGCGTCTTCGACCAGGGTGCAGCGGAAACCGAGGTTCTTCGCCGCGCGCACGGTGGTGCTGACGCTGGAGTGACTCATGAAACCGCAAACGATCAGATCCAAAGAGCCGAGGTTCTGCAGGCGCTCGAGCAGTTCGGTGCCATGGAACGCGCTCGGCAGCAGTTTGCCGATAATGGTTTCATCGCCTTGCGGTTCGAGACCGGGGATGAATTCGCCGCGTTCGCCCTGCGGGTCGAACAGGCCACCAACGGTGCCGAGATGACGCACGTGCACGATCGGCCGACCGGCGGCACGGGCTGCGGCAACCACTTGTTTGATGTTCGCGACGGCCGCGTCCATGCCGCTCAGGGCCAGCGGGCCACTGAGGTATTCCTTCTGGGCATCGATGATGACCACGGTGGCATGGCTCAGGGTGGCCGCTGCGTAACCGCGACCGCTGAGTTGAAACATCGTTTTTGGAACGGACATTCTGGGGCTCCTCGGGGTGGGGCTTTTGCGACATTGTCCTCTGGCTGAGCGGTTCTGTGAATCGCTACCATCGTAGGCGCCGTCGTTCTTGGCCTGCAGCCTTGTCAAGTTACACGTTCCGTTCAATGCCTGATGCAAAAAAAAGAAAACTCCTACCGGAACCGCGTGGTTTTTCCTGCGTCGTCGTCGCGCGTTTTGGCTGCTAGAATCGCCAGTCGTTTTTTCTGGAGTTCTACGCCGTGATCACTTCCCGACTTCGTACCCTGCGCGACCATATCCGTTGGGCCGTCAGCCGCTTCCATGGGGAGGATCTGTTTTTCGGTCATGGCACCGACAACGCCTGGGACGAGGCGCGCCAGTTGGTACTGGGCGCTTTGCACCTGCCTTGGGAAATCGCCGACAGCTATCTTGATTGCGCGCTGGAAGATGACGAACTGGTCAATCTGCAGCGCTTGCTCAAGCGCCGCATCGAAGATCGCGTTCCCACCGCCTATCTGCTCGGCGAGGCGTGGTTCTGCGGCATGTCGTTCATCGTCGACCCGCGCGTGCTGATCCCGCGTTCGCCGATTGGTGAACTGATCGAAAACCGCTTTGCACCGTGGATCGGCAACGAACCGGCGCGGATTCTCGACCTGTGCACGGGTTCCGGCTGCATCGGCATTGCCTGCGCTTTCGAATTCCAGAATGCCGAAGTGGTGCTCGCGGACCTGTCGTTCGAAGCGCTGGAAGTGGCCAACCAGAACATCGAGCGCCATGGCGTCGATGAGCGCGTCTACACCGTGCAGGGTGATGGTTTCGATGGCTTGCCGGGTCAGCGTTTCGACCTGATCGTGTCGAACCCGCCCTACGTCGACGCCGAAGATTTCGCCGACATGCCGGACGAATATCAGCACGAGCCGGAACTGGGCCTGGCCTGCGGTGATGATGGTCTGAATCTGGTCCGGCGCATGCTCGCCGAAGCGGCGGATCACCTGACCGAGAAAGGTTTGTTGATTGTCGAGGTAGGCAACAGCCAGGTGCACGTCGAGGCGTTGTACCCGGAAGTCGATTTCGCCTGGCTGGAGTTCCAGCGCGGCGGGCATGGCGTGTTCATGCTGACCGCCGAGCAGTGCCGCGCGCATCAGGCCCTGTTCGCGTCCCGCGTCTAAGGTTGTGACAGATCGTTCCCACGCTCCGCATGGGAACGATCAGTACGCGCTCAAGCCCTCAGCGGTGTGTAGCAATCCAGATCAACAACCCCGCCTGAAACACCGCAAACGCCACCAGACACGTAATGGTGAAACGCAACCCGGCATCTTCGCGCTTGAACTTGCTGACTTTTTCTTCCTGCTTCTTCAGCTTCACTTCCTGCTCGGCGAGATTCTGTTCGGCCTGCTGCAGCATCTGCGCGGCTTCAAGAATTTCGACGATCTGCAGCTTTTCGCTGTTCCAGTCACCGAGCAGATCACCGACCTGCACCGCCTTGATGCTGCCTTTCAAATGCTGGGCATCGGCGTAAGCCACATCGAAACCGTGCACGCGCAGGAAATGGTCGCGACGCAAGCGAGTGTCTTCGTTGAGCGCGTCCTTGTTGTTCAGGTCCATGCCTTCAACGGTGTAGCCGGGCCAGCGCTTTTTCGCCCAATTGATGCCTTGCGCAGCCATGAAGCGGCCGATACCGCGATTCAGCGGTTCGATCTGCAAGCCACTGTCGGGACCGAAACTCACTCGTTTGCTCGCGTGGTCGACCCACACATCGAGATGATTCTGCTCTTTGCGCACGCGCTGGTTGGGCAGCTTGATCGCCATGCGCATCAGGCTGCGCTCTTTGCTGTTGCGCTCGGCGTAACCGAATTCGACAAAGCGCAACGGCCGGCCGCCGGTGTTGCGGTCGGTCTGCAGCGGCGCCAGGCGGAGCATCTTGTGGTGCTCGGCCTGAACGTCCGCCCACGGCAGTTCGACCGCTGGCGATGCGTCTTTTTCAGCGCTGGTGTCGGGTGAAGTCTGGGTTTCAGTCATAACGGCGAGATCCTGTCCAAGCCCTGCTTGCCGCCAGACGTTGCGCTGGCGACAAAGGCTTATCGGCCGTTTTCTGTGAGGCTGGAGGGTAAAACGCAGTTAACTTGCACGAATTCCGTCAATAAATTCGATGACGGCGGCGCCCAGTTCGGCGGCCAGGGGCAAATTCGGGTCCTTGTAGGAGGCCAATTGCCGCTTCATGTCGTTGTGGACGATGCGCAGCACATGATTCATGCCTTCGATCACCGTCAGTTGCGCGTCCGGTTTCGCCGCCTTGAGCAGCTTCGCGTCCTCGGTGCCGACCTGAATGTCGTTGCTGCCTTGAACGATCAGTGCCGGCATTTTCAGCTGGGCAAAGGCTTGCGCCGGGTCCTGACGGAACAGCGAAATCAGGTAAGGCTGCACGCTCGGGCGAAAGATCACCTGCAACGGTTGCGGCACGTTGTCATCGGTGTGGCCGGCCTTGAGACTGTCGAGCAGTTCGTTGCTGCGCAGCATCAGTGGCGGCGGCAGGCTGCGCGCCAACTGTTCGCGGATGACCTGATCGACCGGGCGCGCGCTGCCGGACAGCGAGATCACCGCCGCTGCGTCCAGCTTCGGCGCGGCGAGACTGGCAATCAGCGCGCCTTCGCTGTGGCCGAGCAGAATCAGTTTGCCGAAACGCGGATCGGCCTTGAGCTTCTGCCCCCACGCCACCGCGTCCGCCGCATAGCTTTCTACTGACAGATCACGTTCATCGGGAGCGGCCGCCAGGCTCGCCGCAACGCCACGCTTGTCGTAGCGCACGCTGGCGATGTTGTGTTTGGCCAGCACCCAGGCCAAGCGCTTGAGGCTGTCATTGCGCCCGCCGTCGGGGTTGTTTCCGTCGCGATCTGTAGGACCCGAGCCAGAAATCATCAGAACAATCGGCACCGGGCTGTCGGACTTGGGCAGCAACAGCGAACCGAAAAGTTCGCCGCTGCCGGTGTCCAGAGTGACCGGGCGCTGTAGGACTGTCGCTTGGGCAAAGCCGGTAAAGAGGGTAAGACTCAAGATCAGAACTCGCAGCATCATCACGCCATCATTGGTCAAGGTGCCGGTTGGACTCGCCAGCACCACTAAGGTTCGAGGATGAACTACTCGGTTAGCCTGCGTATACTGGCGCGCATCAAGAATTCGGGTTTGATTTCACGGAGCGTCCTGCATGTCCGGCAATACCTACGGCAAGTTGTTCACTGTCACCACCGCTGGCGAAAGCCATGGTCCGGCGTTGGTCGCCATTGTCGACGGCTGCCCGCCGGGCCTGGAGATTTCCTTGGAAGATCTGCAGCGCGACCTCGATCGCCGCAAGCCTGGCACCAGCCGCCACACCACCCAGCGCCAGGAAGCCGATGAAGTCGAAATCCTCTCCGGCGTGTTCGAGGGCCGCACCACCGGTTGCTCGATCGGCCTGCTGATTCGCAACACCGACCAGAAGTCCAAGGACTACTCGGCGATCAAGGACCTGTTCCGCCCGGCACACGCCGATTACACCTATCACCACAAATACGGCGAGCGCGATTATCGCGGCGGTGGCCGCAGTTCGGCGCGGGAAACCGCCATGCGCGTAGCGGCCGGTTCGATCGCCAAGAAGTACCTTGCGAGTCAGGGCATCGTCATCCGCGGTTACATGAGCCAGCTCGGCCCGATCGAAATACCGTTCAAGACCTGGGATTCGGTCGAAGAAAACGCCTTTTTTAGCCCTGACCCGGACAAGGTCCCGGAGCTGGAAGCGTACATGGACCAGTTGCGCCGCGATCAGGACTCGGTCGGGGCGAAGATCACCGTGGTCGCCGAAGGCGTGATGCCGGGCCTTGGCGAGCCGATTTTCGATCGCCTCGACGCCGAACTGGCCCACGCGCTGATGAGCATCAACGCGGTCAAAGGCGTGGAAATCGGCGCCGGTTTCGCCTGTGTCGCCCAGCGCGGCACCGAACACCGCGATGAACTGACGCCGGAGGGTTTCCTCAGCAACAACGCCGGCGGCATCCTCGGCGGCATCTCGTCCGGCCAGCCAATCGTTGCGCATCTGGCATTGAAACCGACCTCGAGCATCACCACCCCGGGGCGTTCGATCGACGTGAATGGCAACCCGGTCGACGTGATCACCAAGGGTCGTCACGACCCTTGCGTCGGTATCCGCGCGACGCCGATCGCCGAAGCGATGATGGCCATCGTGCTGATGGATCATCTGCTGCGCCACCGTGGGCAGAACGCCGATGTGCGCGTGAGCACGCCGGTGCTGGGCCAGCTCTGATGGCTGCGCTCAAAGCCGTCGCGGCATAACCGGCGTGGCGGCGCTTCCTTACTGGCGGCTGTCCAGTTTTTATCTGTTCTATTTCGCCTTGCTCGGTTCGACAGCGCCGTTTCTGGCGCTGTACTTCGATCACCTCGGCTTCAGCGCCGCACGCATCGGCGAGCTGGTGGCGATTCCGATGCTGATGCGCTGCGTGGCGCCGAACATCTGGGGCTGGCTCGGCGATTACACCGGCAGGCGTCTGGCCATCGTGCGCTTTGGCGCGGTGTGCACGTTGCTGACCTTTTCGCTGATTTTCGTCAGCCAGACCTACGCCTGGCTGGCAATGGTCATGGCCCTGCATGCGTTCTTCTGGCACGCGGTGCTGCCGCAGTTCGAAGTCATTACCCTCGCGCATCTGCAGGGGCAAACATCGCGCTACAGCCAGATTCGCCTGTGGGGCTCGATCGGTTTCATCATCACCGTAGTAGTGCTGGGGCGGCTGTTCGAATGGCTGAGCCTGGACATCTACCCGGCGGCGCTGGTGCTGATCATGGCCGGTATCGTTCTCAGCAGCCTGTGGGTGCCAAATGCACAGCCGGCGCAAGGCAATCGGCCGGCGGGCGAGGGCTTTCTCAAGCAATTGCGCCATCCCGGCGTGTTGGCGTTTTATGCCTGCGTCGCGCTGATGCAGGTGAGCCACGGGCCGTATTACACCTTTCTGACTCTGCACCTTGAACGCCTCGGTTACAGCCGTGGCGTCATCGGCCTGCTCTGGGCCGTGGGGGTGGTGGCGGAAGTGCTGATGTTCATGGTCATGAGCCGCATTCTGGCGCGCTTTTCCCTGCGCCGGGTGCTGCTGGCGAGCTTCCTTCTGGCGGCGTTGCGTTGGGTGCTGCTCGGTTCGTTTGCGGAGTTTCTCTGGGTGCTGTTGTTCGCCCAAGTGCTGCACGCAGCGACTTTCGGCAGCTTTCATGCGGCTGCCATCGCTTTCGTGCAACGTAGTTTCGGCGCCCGCCAGCAAGGCCAGGGCCAGGCGCTGTATGCGGCACTGGCCGGCACCGGCGGGGCGCTCGGCGCGCTGTATTCCGGCTACAGCTGGAACGCCCTCGGCGCGACATTGACCTTTAGTATTGCCAGTCTCGCAGCGCTTGCCGCTGCCGTTATCATTGCCACATGTATGCAAGAGGACAGGCCATGAGCCTTAGCCGTGAACAGCTCGCCCAGCAGATCGTTGACGCCGGACGTTTTCTATATGGCCGTGGCTGGTCGCCAGCCACCAGCAGCAACTATTCGACGCGCCTGTCGCCGAGCGAAGCGCTGTTGACCGTATCGGGCAAGCACAAGGGCCAGTTGGGTGTGGATGACGTGCTCGCTACCGATCTGTCCGGCAATAGCCTGGAACCAGGCAAGAAACCCTCCGCCGAAACCTTGCTGCACACCCAGCTCTACAGTTGGCGCGCGGAGATCGGTGCGGTGCTGCACACTCATTCGGTGAATGCCACGGTGCTGTCGCGTCTGACTCCGGAAGACTTCATCGAGTTCGAAGACTACGAATTGCAAAAAGCCTTCAGCGGCATCTCGACTCATGAATCGCGGGTGCGTGTGCCGATTTTTGACAACGATCAGGACATTGCGCGCCTCGCCGCCAAGGTGCAGCCTTGGCTCGACGCCCATCCTGATTGCGTCGGTTATCTGATTCGCGGCCATGGTCTCTACACCTGGGGCGCGCAGATGAGCGACGCGCTGCGGCAGATCGAGGCCTTTGAATTCCTGTTTGAATGCGAGTTGAAAACCCGCAGCGTCATGAACCGCCAAGGCTGAGTTCACCAGAAACAGCCCGTTTGCCTGATGCCACGCGGCGCCCGACCGGTCTGCAAGAGCCGGACGGCGCCGCCGCTACCGAGGAATTGCCCATGAGCAGCCTGTCCGTTTATCACGTTTCCAGCCCTGAGATTCCCAACAAGGTGCTGACCCATTTCGAAGACATCGCCTCGACGCTGGCCGAGCAGGGCGTGCGTTTCGACCGCTGGCAGGCCGCCGCGAAGATTCAGCCCGGCGCCAGTCAGGAAGAGGTCATCAGCGCTTATAAAGAGCAGATCGACAAACTGATGACCGAGCGCGGCTACATCACCGTCGATGTGATCAGCCTCAACAGCGATCACCCGCAAAAAGCCGAGCTGCGCGCCAAGTTCCTCGAAGAGCACCGCCATGGCGAAGACGAAGTGCGATTTTTCGTTGCCGGTCGTGGCTTGTTTACCCTGCACATCGACGATTACGTCTATGCCGTTCTCTGTGAGAAGAACGACCTGATCTCGGTTCCGGCCGGCACCAAGCACTGGTTCGACATGGGCGAACATCCGCACTTCGTGGCGATCCGTCTGTTCAACAACCCGGAAGGCTGGGTTGCCAATTTCACCGGCGAAGACATCGCCGGCCGCTTCCCGCGTCTGGAGGACTGAAACCGTGTCGATCAAAGCCATCCTCACCGACATCGAAGGCACCACCAGCGCGGTGAGTTTCGTCTTCGACGTGCTGTTTCCCTACGCCGCCAAACATTTGCCCGACTTTGTGCGGCAGAACGCTTCGCGTGCTGATGTCGCCGAACAGCTCGACGCTGTGCGCCGAGACAGCAATGAGCCGCAGGCCGATGTTGAACGGGTTGTTGAAATCCTCTTGAGCTGGATCGCCGAGGACCGCAAGGCCACGCCGTTGAAGGCGTTGCAAGGCATGGTCTGGGCGCAGGGCTATCAGGCCGGGCAGTTGAAGGGGCATGTCTATCCTGATGCCGTTGAAGCGCTGCAACGTTGGCATGCGGCCGGTTATCAACTGTTTGTTTACTCGTCCGGCTCGATTCAGGCGCAGAAACTGATTTTCGGTTGCTCGGAAGCGGGGGATCTGACACCGCTGTTCAGCGGCTATTTCGACACCACATCGGGGCCGAAGCGTGAGGCGCAGTCCTACCGCAACATTCAGCAGGCGGTGGGTGTTGAAGCCGATGAAATCCTGTTCCTGTCGGATATCGTCGAAGAGCTCGACGCTGCCCAGTCGGCCGGCATGAAGACTTGTGGCCTGGCGCGTGAAGGCGGGGAGTTGGCAGGGCACGTGACGGTTGACAGCTTTACTGGAATCGAACCGGAAGCGTTCTGACCCCACAGTAAATATGTGGCAGACATAAACAAACAGGCCGTGAAGCGCATGCTCCACGGCCTGTTTTTGTTTAAAGCAAATTACAGCGAGTGATAGGTCGGCAGGGCAAAACGCTGCTGGCTCTGCAGCATTGCAATTTGCGGCAGCTCGCTGGCTTGTTCGGCCAGGTCGCGGCGGATCGCGCTGATCGCCCACGACAGTTGGTCACCGGCATGCAGTTGCTGATACGAGAGGGCGCGTTTGAAGACTTTGCCGTCGCTGCTACGCAGAGTGAGCAGGATGCCACCGTCAGGACGTGGGGCAGTGCTGACTTCGTAGTTGGAGAACAGCGATGTAAATTTTTCTTGAATCAGGCTCATGTCATCAGCTCCGTATGTACTTGAATGGCAAGCATGCGGAGGTAGTTGCAGCGTTTGTGCCAGTATTGATGCGAATAAAATCCCTTTAAAATCAATAAGTTGAAGGCATTGCATTTTGCAGGCGTCGTGCAATCTGCATGAATGGCCATCGTGCATCCTGCATTTTGCGTGATTTTTCTCCGTACAACGGAACCAAACGTCCGTACCAGAATCCGCTCTTCCCCGAAGGCGCGACGGGATACAAATCATTGCAAAAACCGCGTGTACAGCCCCGCGAGCACTGACGTACTTTCCTTCTCGACCCACGGCGTAAACGCGTCGGTCGCAGTCATTACCCGATAACAAGAACAGCGGTCTGCACGTCAAGATCGAACGGGGAGCTTTCATGCGTCACGCACCAAGCGACACGATTACCTGGGGCATGATGCTCCGCAAACTGCCGATGATCGCCAAGGCCATCCCCCGGGTGGTCAAAGGCATGAAGGTGGCCAACGTCACGGATCCGACCCAAACGTGCGGCCTGGGCTGGACGTTCGAGCAGGCGACGCTGCGCAATCCCGATGGTGTGGCGTTGTTGCAGGGCGACGTGGCGTTGACCTACACGCACGTCAATCAGTGGGCCAATCGCATTGCGCATTACCTGAGCGAGCAAGGCATCGGCAAGGGCGATGTGGTCGCGGTGTTCATCGAGAACCGTGCGGAATTGCTGGTGACGATTCTGGCGCTGGCCAAGCTTGGCGCGGTGAGTGCGCTGCTCAATACCTCGCTGATGCGCGACACGCTTGTTCACAGCATCAATCTGGTTGCGCCGGTGGCTATTGTGGTTGGCGAAGAACTGACCGCTGCCTATGCCGGCGTGCGTGATCAGGTTGCGATCGCAGCGCCGCGCACCTGGTTCGTCGCCGATCAGGACACCTACAGCCATCCGGGCATCGCGCCTGAGGGCTACGTCAATCTGATCAGCGCCAGTGCTGACGCCAGCAGCGATAACCCGCCGAGCAGCGCGCAAGTATTCTTCGACGATCCGTGTTTCTACATCTACACCTCCGGCACCACCGGCCTGCCCAAGGCCGGTGTTTTCAAGCATGGACGCTGGATGCGCAGTTCGGCGAGCTTCGGCATGATCGCCCTCGATATGCGCCCGGATGACATCGTTTACTGCACCTTGCCGCTGTATCACGCCACGGGTCTGTGCGTGTGCTGGGGATCGGCGATCAACGGCGCCTCGGGTTTCGCCATCCGCCGCAAGTTCAGCGCCAGCCAGTTCTGGGGTGACGTGCGCCGCTATCGCGCAACCACCATCGGCTATGTCGGTGAGCTGTGTCGCTACCTGGTCGAGCAACCGGTCAGCGCCGATGACAGCCGGCACGACGTGCGCAAGATGATCGGCAATGGTTTGCGCCCCGGCGCCTGGGCCGAGTTCAAGACGCGTTTTGCCGTCGAGTACATTTGTGAGCTGTACGCGGCGAGTGACGGCAACATCGGTTTCACCAACATCCTCAATTTCGACAACACCGTCGGGTTTTCGCTGATGGCGTGGGAACTGGTCGCTTACGACCATGACAGTGGCGAGCCATTGCGCGGCGATGATGGTTTCATGCGCAAGGTCGGCAAGGGCGAGCAGGGCCTGCTGCTGGCGCGGATCGACGACAAGGCACCGCTGGACGGTTACACCGACCCGCAGAAAACCGCCCGCGTCGTCCTCCACGATGTGTTCAACAAGGGCGATCGCTTTTTCAACACCGGCGACCTGCTGCGCAATATCGGTTTCGGCCATGCGCAATTTGTTGATCGCCTCGGCGATACCTATCGCTGGAAGGGTGAAAACGTGTCGACCACCGAAGTCGAGAATTTGTTGCTGCAACATCCGCTGATCGCTGAAGCCGTGGCCTACGGTGTGGAGATCCCCAACACCAACGGGCGTGCGGGGATGGCTGCAATTACTCCCGCCGAATCCTTGGCCACGCTGGATTTCGCTGAACTGCTGAGTTTCGTCCGGCAACGTATGCCGGCTTATGCCGTGCCGTTGTTCTTGCGGGTGAAAGTGAAAATGGAAACCACCGGGACCTTCAAATACCAGAAGACTCGCCTGAAAACGGAAGGCTTTGACCCCGGGCTCACCGGCGATGACCCGATCTTCGCCTGGCTGCCGGGCAGCGAAACCTATGTGCATGTCAGTGAGCAAATCCTCGCTGAAATTCAACAGGGCAAACATCGATATTGAGTGTGGCTATCGGGACGCTCGGAAAAAACCGAGTGACAGCCACCGTCGCGCTCGGGAAACTGTCGGCTTTCCGATAGACCGAAATGGAGTGCCCCATGTCCGACCAAAGCCGCCAGATGACCCCTGAAGAAGCTGCCGAATTCACCGAGCAGGTTTTCAACAAGGCGCGCGACGGTGATGCCGAGATGCTTGATCGCCTGGTCAGCGCCGGGCTGCCGGTGAACCTGAAAAACAGCAAGGGCGACACCTTGTTGATGCTCGCCAGCTACTACGGCCATGTCGATGCGGTGAAGGTCCTGCTTAAACACAAAGCCGATCCGGAAATGCGCAATGGCAACGGCCAGAGCCCGATTGCCGGCGCCGCGTTCAAGGGCGATCTGGCGGTGGTCAAGGCGCTGGTCGAGGCGGGCGCCGAAATCGAAGGTTCTTCCTTCGACGGCCGTACCGCGTTGATGATGGCGGCAATGTTCAACCGCGTTGAAATCGTCGACTATCTGATCGGCCAGGGTGCTGACCCGAAAGCCAAGGACGCCAACGGCGTGACCGCGCTGGATGCGGCGCGGACCATGGGCGCGGTCGACACCACCGCGCAGCTGGAAAAGTTGCTGGCGTAAAGTCCACGGACTGTGGCGAAGGGCAGAATGCGCTATCCTTCGCGCCCTGAAAATTCACCTCCGCCACAGGATCCGCCCTCATGAAAGCCGCACTCGTCGAACTCATCAGCAAAATCAGCTCCGGCTGCATGGGCGAGGATGAGATTCTGAAAGTGGCTGACGAAGCCGCTCAGGCCTACGCCGATGCCGATGCTTTTCTGGCCGCCAATCCGGACATCAACTACGACGACACTTTCCCGATCCCGCTGGGTGAGTGGGTAGTGGTCGGTAGCCTGCCGGAAACCGTGCTGTTTCAGGCCGATACCTACGTCGATCTGTTCGCACAAATCGTTGCCTCGTTTGGTCCGGGCGTGGATTTCAATCTCAAGCCCAAGCAACTGGCCAAGACCGAAGCACTGACCGCACTCAACCGTATTCAGGTGCAGATGAGCAGCCTGAACAAGGAGAACGGCGGTTACACGTTGATGAACTTCAGCCAGTTGCTCGACGATGAATTGCAAATGGTCCTGGTCTACGGCAACGATGTGCCCCGCGTGCTGGAGTTGTGCGCCGAGGTTGGTATCGCCGCCGCGCCAGCGCTGGAAGCCTTGAAGGTCGCCGTTCACGTCTGAACGCAATAAAAGGGAACCCTGCGCGCGACCGTCTATCCTAAAAGTGCATGCCACTATTCTGGAGCGACACCATGGGTTCCACGTTCAACGGTCTGATTGGCCTGATCATCCTTGCCCTCGACATCTGGGCCATCATCAACGTGCTGAAAAGCGGCGCCTCCACCGGGATGAAAATCGTCTGGGTGTTGCTGATCATCCTCCTGCCGGTGCTGGGCCTGATCATCTGGGCGATTGCCGGACCGCGGGGCAACGTCCGGATCTGAGCTGATTTTCGATCACACGGTCATCCCTGTGGGAGCGAGCCTGCTCGCGAAGACGTTGGGTCAGTCGCCATCACCGGCAACTGATGCTGCGCTTTCGCAAGCAGGCTCGCTCCCACAGTAATTTGCGTTGGTAAAAAACAACCGGAGGTTCGACCTGTCATCTTCGGCAACGTAGAATGCGCGCCTTTCCCGGGCAATCGTCCCCACGATGGCGCCCGCGCATTTATCGGAGCACTTGACCATGACCGTCACCAAGACCAGCGAGTACCTGGAAACCCTCTACGAAGGCTACGGCCAGCGTTTTCGCATGGAAAAACTGCTGCACGAAGTGCGCACCGAACACCAGCACCTGGTGATCTTCCAGAACCCGCGCATGGGCCGGGTCATGGCGCTGGACGGCGTGATCCAGACCACCGAAGCCGACGAATTCATCTACCACGAGATGCTCACCCACGTGCCGATCCTCGCCCATGGCACTGCCAAGCGCGTGCTGATCATCGGCGGCGGTGACGGCGGTATGCTGCGCGAAGTGACCAAGCACGCCGGCGTCGAGCACATCACCATGGTCGAGATCGACGGCACCGTCGTCGACATGTGCAAGGAATTCCTGCCGAACCATTCCGCCGGTGCCTACGACGACCCGCGTCTGAATCTGGTGATCGATGACGGCATGCGTTTCGTCGCCACCACTACTGAAAAATTCGACGTGATCATCTCCGACTCCACCGACCCGATCGGCCCGGGCGAAGTGCTGTTCTCGGAGAATTTCTACCAGGCGTGCCACCGCTGCCTGAACGAAGGCGGCATCCTCGTCACTCAGAACGGCACGCCTTTCATGCAGATCGACGAAGTCAAAACCACCGCCGGTCGCCTGCGCAGCCTGTTCCCGGACTGGCACTTCTACCAGGCCGCCGTGCCGACCTACATCGGCGGTTCGATGACCTTCGCCTGGGGCTCGACCAACCCGGCGTACCGCAAGCTCAGCCGTGAAACCCTGCAACAGCGCTTCATCGGCAGCGGCATCGTCACCCGTTACTACAACCCGGAAATCCACATCGGCGCGTTCGCCTTGCCGCAATACGTGCTGCAAGCGGTCAACAAGCCGAGCAACGACTGATCACGCTGACGTCGCTCTGCAAGGGAGCTCTTGTGGCGAGGGGATTTATCCCCGTTGGGATGCGCAGCATCCCTGAACCGGCCTGCGCGGTGTCTCCGTCAAACCGCAATGGACGGTCTTACGACTGCTGCGCAGCCGGACGGGGATAAATCCCCTCGCCACAGAGTCCGCCCTATCGATCGGATGGTTATTTTCACCGTTGTCGGTTGTAATCCTTTTGAACCAACTATCGCGGAAAAAAGTCGAGATAGAGGTAAGCCCATTTACGGGTTGATCGAGGAGGCACTGATGCAAAAGTGGAAAGTCACTTTCGTGGATGATCACGGTGAAATTGTCGATGAAGTCTTCGAACGTGAGGAATGCCCGTCCGATGATGAAGCCGCACGGCTCGTCAAAGAACGGCTTCTTCCGGTCGCCGCCAAGCTGGATCTCAACGATCTGGAAGGGCGCACCGCCGATGCCGGGGTGAAAAACCTCAAGACCCAGAACGGCATCGAAATCCGCAGCATCACCCCTGTCTGAACACTTCCTGTCATCTCGTAAACCAGGCCTTGGCAGCGGCGCTCTCTTGGGGCTACTCTGCAAGCGAGATCAGCGAATGGATCGCTAAGGTCTGGTCTTGTCAGCTACATGCTTGTTTCCCGCGCGCAACCACGTTGCCGTAGTACTTAGGCCAAAAGGCCCGGGGCGGGAATACGGAAAGTCTATCCATCAATTGAGGGGGACGATTCATGAGCACAGCCTATCAAGAAGACATCAGCAGCAACGTTCTGCGCCGCATGAAAGAAGGCGGTTTCGATTTTTCCCGGTTCCATCCCATCGAGTTCTACGCGATTTTCCCGGACGAGGAGCGGGCGCGCAGGGCAGCAGGCAAATTTCGCGGTGAATCCATCAATGCCCAGGTCAGTGCGCGCGACGACGGCGCCTGGTCGCTGGAATTGAGCAAGGTGATGTACGCAACCTATGACGACATTGGCGATTTCGAGCAGGGCTTCTCTGCCGTGGTCGAGCCGCTGGGCGGCATTATCGAGGGTTGGGGCGTGAAGCAGGAGGTGCGCAATCGTTACCGCTTGAATTGATTTTGCGCATCGTTTGTCGAGCAACGGCTGGCCTTCGGGTCGGCCGTTGTGGTTTCTGGCTTCTGCACATCGCAGTGGCAAAACTCTGAAACAAGAATCCAGGGCAAAAAAAAGCCACCGGAGAGGGTGGCTAAAAGGGAAGACGGGTATGCAATAAAGTCCTGTCGGGACGGGGCTGCCAAGGCAGTTCAGATCGGTTGAGCTGTCTACTTCGCGGCGCCGTGCCATGGAAGTTTTGCAGCGAATGCGCGGATTATCCGCAGTCGTGGCCGGGCAGTGAAATCAACTCTGACTATGCTGGTGATAGGCGATGCAGTGCGTCGCAATGAAGCGGGGGCAATCGGGTCGGGGCATTTGCCGCACAGGAATGGTGCGCAGCCTTCGGCGTGGATCTACAACCGATTGAAATCAAAGCGTTTATGCCGATGGCACGGGCCTTGCGAAGGCCTGTATGTCCGGAGTGACAAGGAGTACGGCATGATCCGCACCTATTTTGACGAGATGTACGATGCCGGCGGCCTGGTCCGCCCGCATTACCGGGAATTTGCCCGCTGGCTGGCCGAGACGCCCGACGAGCTGCTCGCGCAGCGCCGCCGCGAGGCCGATCTGCTGTTCCACCGTGCCGGGATCACCTTCACGCTCTATGGCGACGAGCAGGGCACCGAGCGCCTGATTCCGTTCGATACCATTCCTCGCAGCATTCCCGCCAGTGAATGGCGGATTGTCGAGCGCGGCTGCATTCAGCGGGTCAAGGCGTTGAACATGTTTCTCGCCGACCTCTACCACGAGCAGCGCATCATCAAGGCCGGGATTATTCCCGCCGAACAGGTGCTGGCCAACGAGCAATACCAGTTGGCGATGCAAGGCCTGGATCTGCACCGCGACATCTACTCGCATATCTCCGGCGTCGATCTGGTGCGCGATGGCGATGGCACTTATTACGTTCTCGAAGACAACCTGCGCACACCCAGCGGCGTCAGCTACATGCTCGAGGACCGCAAGATGATGATGCGCCTGTTCCCCGAACTGTTCTCCGCCCAGCGCATCGCCCCGATCGATCACTATCCCAATCTGCTGCTCGACACCCTGAAAAGCTCAAGCCCGATCGACAACCCGAGCGTGGTGGTGTTGACGCCGGGACGCTTCAACAGCGCGTTCTTCGAACACGCGTTTCTTGCCCGGGAAATGGGCGTGGAACTGGTCGAAGGTGCGGATCTGTTCGTGCGTGACGACAAAGTCTTCATGCGCACCACCGATGGCCCGAAAGCGGTCGACGTGATCTATCGCCGCCTCGACGATGCCTTCCTCGATCCGCTGGCATTCAACCCGGACTCGATGCTCGGCGTGCCTGGGCTGCTGTCGTCCTACCGTTCCGGCAACGTGGTGCTGGCCAACGCCATCGGCACCGGAGTGGCGGACGATAAATCGGTGTATCCGTTTGTCACCGACATGATCCGTTTCTACCTCGACGAAGAGCCGATTCTGAAAAACGTGCCGACCTGGCAGTGCCGCAACCCGTCCGAGCTGTCCCACGTGCTGGCCAATCTTCCGGAACTGGTGGTCAAGGAGACCCAAGGCTCCGGCGGTTACGGGATGCTCGTTGGGCCAGCCGCGACGACAGCGGAAATCGATGCCTTTCGTGAGCGCATCAAAGCCAAACCCCATGCTTACATCGCGCAGCCGACGCTCTCGCTGTCGACCTGTCCGACCTTTGTCGAAAACGGCATCGCGCCGCGCCATATCGATTTGCGTCCGTTTGTGCTGTCCGGTCGCGAAACCCGGGTCGTGCCCGGCGGTTTGACTCGTGTCGCGTTGCGTGAAGGCTCCCTGGTGGTGAACTCCTCCCAGGGCGGCGGCACCAAGGACACCTGGGTAGTCGAGGATTGAAGGAAGCTTGCCATGTTAAGTAGAACTGCCTCGGATCTGTACTGGATGTCGCGTTACCTGGAGCGTGCGGAGAATCTCGCGCGCATGCTCGACATCAGTTATTCGCTGTCGCTGATGCCGCAGGACGGGCGCGGCGACGGTCTGCACGAACTCGCCATGCCGTTGCTGATCACCGGCACCCTGGACGATTACCTTGAACGCCACGGCGACCTCCACGCAGAGCGCCTGCTGCATTTCTTCGCACTGGATGCGGCTAACCCGGCCAGTATCTACAGCTGCCTTGGTGCAGCGCGGGCCAGTGCTCATGCGGTACGCGGGCGAATCACTGCGGACATGTGGGAAAACATCAACGCGACCTGGCTGGAAATTCGCGGCATCGCCGAACAGGGACTGAGTCGTTATGGCATGAGCCGGTTTTGCGAATGGATCAAGGAACGTTCGCACCTGTTTCGTGGCGCCTCATACGGCACGATCATGCGCAACGACGCGTTTCGCTTTATTCGTCTGGGTACGTTTATCGAGCGCGCGGACAACACGCTGCGCCTGCTCGATGCCCGTTACGAAATGGCCGGCGATCAGGCCGAAGCAGTCAGCGACGGCACGGCGCACGCCTATTACCAATGGAGTGCGCTGCTGCGCGCCTTGTCCTCATTCGAGGCCTACACCGAAATCTACCGCGACGCGCCCGGCGCCCGGCATGTCGCCGAACTGCTGCTGTTACGCGCCGATGTGCCGCGTTCGCTGCGTGCCTGTACCGAAGAGATCGACCAGATCCTCGCGCAACTGCCAGGCGCCAACGGCCGACCGGCACAACGCCTGGCGGCGGAAATGGACGCACGCCTGCGCTACACCGGCATCAACGAAATCCTCGAAGAAGGCCTGCACGCCTGGCTGACCGAATTCATCCCGCTGGTGCGCCAGTTGGGCAACGCCATTCACAGTTCCTACCTGGAGGCTGCATGAGACTTTCCATAAGCCACGAGACCACCTATCACTACGAAGATCAGGTGCGCGCGAGCATCCAGTACCTGCGCCTGACGCCCCACGATAGCGAGCGCCAGCATGTCCTCAGTTGGCAACTCGACCTGCCGCGTCCGGTGCGTGCGCAGCTCGATCCGTTCGGCAACATCCTGCATGTGCTGACCATGGACGAGCCGCACGAAGCGATCATCATCGGCGCCCGTGGTCAGGTCGATATCGATGAATTGCGCGAGGCCGAACATGAGAGCCAGTCGGCGCTTCCGTTCCTGCGCTTCACGCGCCTGACCGAAGCCGATGAAGCCTTGCGCGAATTTGCCGCGAAGAACTGCAAGCAACGGCGAGATCGCACCGCGCTGATCGACTTGATGCACGGTCTGAATCAGCACATGACCTACACGCCGGGCTCGACTGAAGTCGACACCAGCGCCGCCGAAGCTTTCGCCGGTCGCGCCGGGGTTTGTCAGGATCATACCCATGCGTTTCTCGCCTGCGCGCGCAGCCTCGGCGTGCCGTCGCGTTACGTGTCGGGTTATCTGTACAGCGAAGATTGCGAGCATCTGGCCAGTCATGCCTGGGCAGAAGCGTGGCTGGATGACGCGTGGTACAGCTTCGACGTGACCAACCAACTGGCGCGCCCGGAGCGACACCTGAAGCTGGCGGTGGGTCTGGATTATCTCGACGCCTGCCCGGTCCGTGGCATGCGCCGGGGCGGCGGCTGCGAGCAGATGCATGCGAAGGTGTTCGTCTCGCCGACGCCGGTTATTTCCGTGCAGCAACAATAGCTCGACGCACGCAAAGCCCTGTGGGAGCGAGCCTGCTCGCGAAAGCGGTTCATCAGCCAGCCAACCAGCGACTGACACTCCGCCTTCGCGAGCAGGCTCGCTCCCACAAGGGAGACTGCATCAAGGCTTGGCTTTGCGGCCGGCCATGTGCTTGAGATAGCCCACCAGCATTTCCAGGTCTCCATCCGGCAACACCTGCGCGGAAAACCCGGGCATCTTCGCCTGCGGCCACTGACGCAAACTCTGCGGATCGCGGATGTAGCGCTTCAAGAAATCCGCCCCAAAATACTCGGTCGGGCTATACGGAATATTCAAATCCGGACCGAACTGCGCGTCTCCGGCACCATTCAACCGGTGACAGGCCAGGCAGTTTTTCTGAAACAGGGCAAAACCCTTGTTCACCGGATCATCGGCCTTCAAGGCAGGATCGGGCAGCAGGGCAGGGAATCGTTGGGCCACCGGCGCCATCAGTTTGATGCTGGCGACTTCGAACGGCCACTGTTCGGGGCTGATATTACCTGCCTGCGGATCGGTCCAGACCAGATAGAACGGCCCGGCGCTGTGCTTGCCGGCAGACAGCGGTGGCCACGGCCGCGCCGGGTCCTCGATTGCCAGCCATGCTCGTGCGCCGTCCTTGTTCAGCAAGGGCGCGGCGGCCAACTCTGCGGCAAAGCCGTCCAGCGCCACCGCTTGCAAGTGATCCTTCAGCTTGACTCCCGTCAGCAATGCGGCCAGCGGCACGGCCTGATAGGTCATGTCCTTCTTGTAGGAAACATCATTGTTGATCGTGAGGGTTTGCACCTGAGGATGTTCGAGCAGCTCTTGGGTCTGCCAGGTGCGGCTGTTTGCGCCCAACTGCAGATCCAGTTGTGCGGCAGACAAGGGCAAGCTCAGCAGCAAGGCACCGAGCGCAATGAGCGTTTTCAAATGATCGCCGTCCATGTCGTGGGAGTGCGCAAAGGTTGGCACAACCACGCTGGCCCGGGTAGCGGGCCAGTCACATTTTCAGTGGCGATATACAGCACGCGACGTTTGAATCAGCCGATGACCTTGGTCAGATTCGGCAAGATCAACAACAGCGTCGTGGCGAAAAGAATGAGTCCTGCTTGACGTACTTTCGGTTGTTTGAACATGGCTTGACCGCCTTTATTGTTATTTCCTGATGCATGCCTGACTGCATATCCCTGACGGCACGCGGTGCACTTCCTGTTGAAGGACGCCCGTCTCGGCAAAACCCGACGACGATGGCGTACATCTTCACCTTAGAGCCCGCGTCTGCCTTCGCTTAGATCCATTTCATATGGAGTTCATTGCAAAAGCTCTTAAAACGGCATGAGGCGTATTGCCAGCTTCTTTGCCGCCCGCTGGCTAGACAACTCGGTGACCTGAACCGGTTCACCTGATGACGGATGACCGTCCGTCTGAGCGTGTGCGTCAAGCGCTTTGAGCAATGTGGTCATTGCTTGCCAGTCGGCGCAGGGCGAAAGTGAAGTGACAATAAATCAGGTTCGAGGACGTCATGACTGAAGCTTTGATTTTTGATGCGTTGCGCACCCCGCGTGGCAAAGGCAAGGCCGATGGCGCGCTGCACAGCGTGAAGCCGGTCAACCTGGTGGCCGGTTTGCTGAGCGCCTTGCAGGCGCGCACCGCGCTGGACACCAGTCAGGTCGATGATGTCGTCCTCGGCTGCGTCACGCCGATCGGCGATCAAGGCTCGGACATCGCCAAGACGGCGGTGCAAGTGGCCGACTGGGATGTCAGCGTCGCCGGTGTGCAGATCAACCGCTTTTGCGCTTCGGGTCTGGAAGCGGTGAATCTTGGCGCGATGAAAGTGCGCTCGGGCTTCGAGGAGCTGGTGGTGGTTGGCGGCGTCGAGTCGATGTCGCGGGTGCCGATGGGCAGCGATGGCGGCGCTTGGGCACTGGACCCGCAGACCAACCTGCACAGCCATTTCACCCCGCAAGGGGTCGGCGCCGATCTCATCGCTACCCTCGAAGGCTTCAGCCGGCAGGACGTCGATGCCTACGCGCTGCACTCGCAGCAAAAAGCCGCACGAGCGCGGGCCGACGGCTCCTTCAACAAGTCGCTGGTGCCAGTGCAGGATCAGAACGGCATCATCCTGCTTGATCACGATGAGTTCATCCGCGCCGAATCGACCCTCGAAGGCCTGGGCGAGCTCAAGCCAAGTTTCGAAATGATCGGGCAGATGGGCTTTGACGCCACGGCGCTGCGGGTCTACAGCCATGTCGAGCGGATCAACCATGTGCACACGCCGGGCAACAGTTCCGGCATTGTCGACGGTGCGGCGCTGATGCTCATCGGCTCCGAAGCCAAGGGCCGCGCGCTGGGGCTGCAGCCACGCGCGCGTATCGTCGCCACGGCCGTCACCAGCACAGATCCGACCATCATGCTCACCGGCCCGGCGCCGGCGACTCGCAAAGCGCTGGCCAAGGCCGGACTGCGCGTGGAGGACATCGATCTGTTCGAGGTCAACGAAGCGTTTGCTTCGGTGGTGTTGAAATTCATCAAGGACATGGCCGTCGATCCCGGCAAGGTCAACGTCAACGGCGGCTCGATCGCCATGGGCCACCCGCTGGGCGCCACGGGTTGCGCGATCCTCGGCACCCTGCTTGATGAACTGGAAGCGCGGCATCTGCGCTACGGCCTGGCGACGCTGTGTGTCGGCGGCGGCATGGGCATTGCCACCATCATCGAACGCCTCTGAGCCCCGACTTCAAGGAACCCTGTTATGAGCGAAGCCATTCGTTACGAAAAAGGCCAGGACGGTATCGTCGTGCTGACCATGGACATGCCGGGCCAGAGCGCCAACACCATGAACGCCGTGTACCGCGAGGCCATGGCCGCTTGCGTTGCCCGCTTGCTGGGAGAGAAAGACAGCATTGCCGGAGTGATCATCACCTCCGCGAAGAAGACCTTTTTCGCCGGCGGCGACCTCAATGAATTGATCAAGGTCGGCAAGCCTGAAGCCAATGCCTTCTACGACATGGTGCTGACCCTCAAGGCGCAATTGCGCAGCCTGGAAACCCTCGGTAAACCGGTGGTCGCGGCGATCAACGGTGCAGCGCTGGGCGGCGGCTGGGAGATCTGTCTGGCCTGTCACCACCGCATTGCTGTTGATGACGCCTCGGTGCAACTCGGTCTGCCGGAAGTGACCTTGGGTCTTTTGCCGGGCGGCGGCGGGGTGGTGCGCATGGTGCGCATGCTCGGCATCGAAAAAGCCCTGCCGTACTTGCTTGAAGGCAAAAAAGTGCGCCCGCAACAGGCGTTGCAGGCCGGGCTGATTGATGAATTGGCAGCGGATCGCGATGAGCTGCTGGCCAAGGCGCGTGCTTGGATTTTGGCTAATCCGGCGGCAGTGCAGCGCTGGGACGTCAAGGGGTACCAGATTCCCGGCGGCACGCCATCGAACCCGAAAGTGGCGCAGATGCTGGCGATTGCGCCGTCGATCCTGCGCGCGAAAACTCAAGGCACCCTGCCGGCGCCGGAGAAGATTCTATGCGCGGCGGTGGAGGGCGCTCAGGTCGATTTCGACACCGCGCACCTGATCGAAACCCGCTACTTCACCGAGCTGACGACCGGGCAAATCTCGAAAAACCTGATCGGTACGTTCTGGTTCCAGTTGAACGAGATCAACGCCGGCGGTTCAAGACCGCAAGGTTTTGCGCCCTATAAAACCCGCAAAGTCGGTGTGCTCGGCGCCGGAATGATGGGCGCAGGCATCGCGTTCGTCAGCGCCTCGGCCGGTATCGACGTCGTCCTCAAGGACATCAACCTTGCCGCTGCCGAGAAGGGCAAAGCGCATTCCGCAGCGCTGCTGGACAAGAAAGTTGCCCGTGGCCAAATGACTCCCGAACAGCGCGAAGCGGTGCTGGCGCGAATCGTTGCGAGCGAAAGCGATGCCGACCTGGCCGGTTGCGATCTGATCATCGAAGCGGTGTTCGAGGATCGCCAACTCAAAGCCAGGGTGTCCGCCGCCGCGCAACAGGTCGTGGGCGGTGAAGCGGTCATTGCTTCCAATACGTCGACGCTGCCGATCACCGGTCTGGCGACGGCGGTGCCCGATCAAAGCAAATTCATCGGCCTGCATTTCTTCAGTCCGGTAGAAAAAATGCCGCTGGTGGAAATCATCAAAGGTGCGCAGACCAGCGCCGAAACTCTCGCTCGCGGTTTCGATTTCGTTCTGCAAATCAAGAAAACTCCGATCGTGGTCAACGACAGTCGCGGCTTCTTTACCTCGCGGGTGTTCGGCACGTTCACCAACGAAGGCATTGCCATGCTCGGCGAGGGCGTCAGTGCGCCGATGATCGAGACCGAAGCGCGCAAGGCCGGGATGCCGGTCGGGCCTCTGGCAATCTCCGACGAAGTTTCCCTCAGCCTGATGAGCCATATCCTTCAACAGACGGCCAAGGACCTACAGGCTGAAGGGAAACCGCTGATTGAGCACCCGGCCTTTGCCGTGATTGACTTGATGCTCAATGAATTCAAGCGACCGGGTAAAGCTGCCGGAGGCGGTTTTTATGAGTATCCAGCCGGTGCCCAGAAGCATTTATGGCCGGAGCTGAAAACGCGCTTCGAGAAGGCAGACGGACAGATCTCTGCGAAGGATGTGCGTGATCGGCTGTTGTTTGTGCAGGCCATCGAAACCGTGCGCTGTGTGGAGGAGGGCGTGCTGACCTCGACGGCGGATGCCAACGTCGGCTCGATCTTCGGCATCGGTTTCGCCGCGTGGACCGGCGGGGCGCTGCAGTTCATCAACCAGTATGGCCTGAAGGACTTCATCGCCCGCGCGCAGTATCTGGCCGAGCAGTACGGCGAGCGCTTTACTCCGCCAGCGCTGCTGCTGGACAAAGCGGCGAAAGGTGAAATGTTCTAAGGCCAGCGAGCATTTCGGGGCTTGCCTTGGCCACGTGTTTCAAGGCAGGCTCTGGGGTGTTCATTATTCCCATCACGTGTCAGGTATTTTTTATGTCGCTGCGCATCTGCATTCTCGAAACCGACATCCTGCGGCCCGAACTGATTGACCAATATCAGGGCTATGGGCAGATGTTCCAGCGCCTGTTCTCGCAGCAACCGATTGCCGCTGAGTTCACTGTCTATAACGTGGTGAAAGGGGATTACCCAAGTGACGATGAGACTTTCGACGCGTACCTGGTCACTGGCAGCAAGGCCGATTCGTTCGGCACTGACCCGTGGATCCAGACCCTCAAGACCTATCTTCTGAATCGCTACGAACGCGGCGACAAATTGCTCGGCGTGTGCTTCGGCCATCAATTGCTGGCGCTACTGCTTGGTGGCAAGAGTGAGCGGGCCTCCCAAGGCTGGGGGGTCGGCACTCACAGCTATCAGCTGGCAGCCAAGGCGCCGTGGATGAGCCCGGTGCGCGAAGAGCTGACACTGCTGATCAGCCACCAGGACCAGGTCACCGAACTACCGGAAAACGCCACGGTCATCGCCTCCAGCGATTTCTGCCCGTTCGCGGCTTATCACATCAACGATCAAGTGCTGTGCTTCCAGGGCCACCCGGAATTCATTCACGATTATTCGCGCGCGCTGCTCGATCTGCGCCAGGAAGCGCTGGGCTCGCAGATCTACAGCAAGGGTGTGGCAAGTCTTGAGCAGGAGCATCATGGCGCTACCGTTGCAGAGTGGATGATGCGCTTCGTGGCGCACAAACCAGAAGCGGCTCAACGCTGAAAGGGCCTGCTCCCACAATCCCTGTGGGAGCGAGGCTGATCGCGAATCGCCGGGGCAACGCGGTCCCGGCTACAGCCACCCCGACCGCTTGAAACTCGCCCACAAACTCACACAGCCCACCGCGATAAACCCCAGCACTGCAAAATAACCGTAATGCCAGGTCAATTCCGGCATGTTCTGGAAGTTCATCCCGTAAATCCCCGCCACCGCTGTCGGGAACGCCAGAATCGCCGCCCACGCTGCAAATTTGCGCTGCACCACGCTCTGCCGGGATGCCTCGAGCAACACGCCGATCTCGATGGTCTGGCTGGCAATGTCCGCCAGCGTACTGAGGTCTTCCATCTGCCGCGTTACATGAATCTGCACATCGCGAAAGTACGGGCGCATGTTCTTGTCGATGAACGGGAAACTGAGCTTTTGCAGCTCTTCGCCGATTTCCACCATCGGCGCCGCATATCGACGCAAGCGCACCACGTCACGGCGCAGACCGTGCAGCTTCTGAATGTCACGCTCGTTGAGGGCGCTACACAAGACGTTGCGCTCCAGCTCATCGATCTCGGCGTGGATCGCTTCGCCCACCGGCTGATAGTTCTCGATGACGAAATCGAGCAGCGCATACAGGACGAAATCCTCTCCGTGCTCGAGCAACAGCGGACGCGCTTCACAGCGTTGACGCACATAGGCGTACGACGCGGAATGGCCGTTGCGTGCGGTAATGATGTAACCCCTGCCGGCGAAGATATGCGTTTCGATGAACTGCAAAACGCCGTTTTCGCGAACCGGTGAGTAGGTGACGATAAACAGAGCGTCACCAAAGGTTTCCAGTTTTGGTCGGCTGTGTTTTTCCAGCGCGTCTTCGATGGCCAGTTCATGCAAGTTGAACTGACGTTGCAGGTTGGATAATTCCTGTGCGTCCGGTTCTTCCAGGCCGATCCAGACGAAGTGGCCGGGTTTGGCCGCCCAGGCAGCACCTTCGTCCAGCGAAATATTGGAGACTTTCTTACCCTCGCTGTACACCGCAGCAGCAACAACTCGACCCATGGTGGTGATTCACTTCTTCTTGGCAGATGGCAGGGAAACTAGGCTTCAGCTTAGCCGTGTCGCTGCTTGAGAGTCAGTGAAACTTCTACAGTTCAGCCGGCAAAAGAAAACCCGCACAGGGCGGGTCTTGTTTCACGCGGCTTGCAGTTGCCGATCCATCGATTCGATGCACTCGCGCATCTGCTCGCGGCATCGCTCGATCAGCATGGGCATGTCGTCCATGGTCAATCCGACTGTAGGAATCGCCGGCAAGGAACGTATGAGAACGTTGCCGCTGCGCCAGCGATTCAGGCGCATGTGTTTTATATAGCTGCTCACGCACACCGGAACGATCGGCACGCCGGCGGCAATTGCCATCTGGAACGCGCCTTTCTTGAACGGCAACAAATCTTCACCGAGGTTGCGGGTGCCTTCCGGAAACACCCAGATCGAGGTGTCTTCATTCTGCAAGGTATGGGTGGTCGTCAGCATCGACTGCCGCGCCTTGTGCGCATTGCCACGGTCGATCAACACATTGCCGGCCAGCCAGAACAACTGGCCGAACAACGGCACCCACTTCAGGCTTTTCTTGCCGATACACACGGTACGGCGGGGGACGACATTGCCGAACACGAACAGATCGTAGTTGGACTGATGGTTGGCGATGATCACGCAACTGTCGGGCTTGTTCATCAAGCCGTTGACCTCGGACCTGACCCGCAAACGCAAGATACACATCGCCGGCAAAGCGTAGAGGCGGGCGCAGAGTCGGCTGTTGTCCGGGTTGAACGGGCGGCACAGTCCAAGGATCACGCCGAGCACGCCGGCTAGAATAAAGTGCAGGCCCATCAACAACATACGAAACGCAAACAGCATTTTTGCAGGCCCACCGGGACAAAAGGTGGCGCAGTGTACGGATGTGCACTGTTTTCGGCAATTGCCGCTATAGAGTCCGGAGATGGCCGATGTTTAAGCGCATGTTTCAGTCTTGCCTGTCAGGCGCGTCCTAGAGCTTTCCGCGAATCTTCGACGTGTGACGTAAGAAAAAGCCCGACACGAGGGTCGGGCTATTCACTTACCGGCAGATCCTGGACGGGTCAGCCCAGATGTTGCTGATCCTGCAGGATGGCGTCGTCAAGAGTTTCCAGCAGTTGCTTGCGCACTTTCAGCTTGGTGTTCTTGTGCGCGAGCATGTTGATCTTCTTCAACTGCCGCGCGGCAGCCAGCGCGGCGCCCTGCAATTCTTCGGCAGCAACGACTTTGTCGAGGAAGCCCGCGTCCACCGCGCTTTGCGGATCGAACATCTCGCCATTGATCACGGAGCGATGGAAAGCCGAACGCCGCAAGCGATCACGCGCCAGCTCGATACCGGCGTGGTGCATGGTCATGCCGATCTGCACTTCGTTCAGGCCGATGCTGAACGGGCCGTCGACACCGATGCGGTAATCGGCGGACAACAGCAGGAAAGCACCCTTGGCCACAGCGTGTCCCGGGCAAGCAACGATCACCGGGAACGGGTGAGAGAGCAGGCGGCGGGCCAGGGTCGAACCGGCCGTCACCAGCGCAACGGCTTCTTTGGGGCCTGCGGTCATCACCTTCAGGTCATAACCACCGGAGAGAATCCCCGGCTGCCCGGTAATGATCACCACCGCGCGATCCGCCACCGCCTGATCCAGCGCCGCGTTAAACGCCGCAATCACATCCGGAGAAATCGCGTTGACCTTGCCATTGTTCAGGGTCAGGGTCGCGATACCGTCTTCGAGGTGGTAGGCAATCAACTCGCTCATGACGCTATTCCTTATTAGAAAGATGGGCAGACGTTACCCACCGCCGCAGGCCAGGTAAAGCGCCGTGACTGACCTGCCAGTCACCGTTTTGCGCTTCGGCCAGCGTCGCGCGCGTGTTGCCTGCTATAAAGGAAGCGTGCGGCTTACCCGAGATTGGCGGGTTTGCCATCGCCCGCTCTGGCTGAACGCAACGGCCTCTCTTAAGCGCATGAAAATTCTGAAAAAAAGTTTGCCATCGGAAAAGCTTTCGACTACATTAGCGCGCCTCGACAGACAGAACATGTCTGCAGAGATACGGTGAAGTGTCCGAGTGGCTTAAGGAGCACGCCTGGAAAGTGTGTATACAGGAAACTGTATCGAGAGTTCGAATCTCTCCTTCACCGCCATATTCAGTGAACGCAAGCCCCTGATTTTCCTAAAGAAAGTCAGGGGTTTGTGGTTTTTGGTGTCCGAAAAATGGGCATATGGGACAGATCTGGGACAGATGCGCCATTTCGGTGCGGAAATGAGCCTCCAGAATTGAGTGCCTGAGCTACCCTGTATTAGCTGCGCAAATCAGTCTTCCGAATCTTTGATCCAGGGACGATCAACATGCCAAGTAATGCAGATTTCAATATCACCACTGCCGATGCGCTGACACTGTTGTTGCACAACCAGCATGCGCTGGGTGCAGCGATAGAAGAGATTACACATTGGATATCGGGAGCTGGTGCAGATGATGTTGCCGATAACGCAATCGTGGCCTTGGCAACGCTGGACACTAACGCAGCAGCGATCACAGACGCGATCATGCGACTACGGAAGGTTTAAGGGGAGGTCTGGCGGCACGCGGTCTAAACGCAAAGTTCAGTCCGCGAGCTCCAGTAACTTAGACAGCGATCACCGTCGCAATCTAGACATGGATTCGGCTGGCCAGCTTTCTCGGGCCGTAGAGTCACACTATGTGCTTACGTGACGACGTGAAATAAGCCGTTCCATCGCTGATCGCCGGGATGACCCCAGCGCACACTGCGTCTACGATGAGCTGTCGGGTAGCCTTGACGTCGAGCGTCTTGCCTACATTCTTTTGCATGAGTTGCCTGCTAATAAAATAGCGGCCACAGGCAGAACAGTCGATGACCTGCCAATCCCCCACTTCATATTGAAGCTCTGCATTTTCCCAACAAATCCAGCACATACATTTCATGAATTCCCCTCCGTGACCAATGGATTGCGCCAGAAAAAGGCTGGTTCAATTCAGAGGGGCGACTGGAGTAACCGTCGGTCGTGTTTAAGTGCGCAAATGCACGAAACACTAATTATGACCTATCGCGGCTATTAGCCACTAGTGGATGGAACGCCGTTTATGTTCAATCGGCCCCCACATCTGGCCCAGGTGTGGGGGCCTTTTTCATGCGCCGTGGAAACCAGACGTCCCAGGACTGGTCTACCATCCTCCTACCGCTTGGCTTGCTGCAGCCACTCATTATTTGAAGGATGCCCATGTGCTTTTATGAAGGTCTGGCCACCGTCACCGTGTTGGCCCGCTATCAGGGGCGGGAGCCGGGCGAGCTAACCAATCTCGAATGCCCGGTGCGCCTCATTCATGTGGGCTCCGGTCGCGTCCGCGTTGAACTGCAGCATTACCTGCAAGGACCCAAGGAGGCCAACGCGCTGCGGGTGATGCTGCCGCATGGAACAATGGTGCAGGGGTTCTTGATCGACGGGTCTAACCAACCCACCGGCGGCTGGCTGCTGATCGACGTCGAGCAGTACGATTTGGCTCTTGAGCAACCGGGGACTCTGAATGGATGGCAATGGCAATGATTGACGACGACGAATTTGCGGCACTTAACCTGCCGCGTTCTGTGCATGTGCAAGCGCTGAAGTTGCTCGCTGGCATCGTCCAGGCAAACACCCTGGCCGACACGCTGCACGCCGCCGACCGAGCTGAAGGTTTCACCCTGGGCATTGAAACGGTGAAAGCACTCAACCTCGGGGCCATCGAAGGGCTGTACCTCATATTCGACCGCGCTTTACAGGCGCGTCAGCGGGAACTGAATAGATGATCGGCGAAGGCATTCACGAAAACGTATTGCGCGCCCTGGTGGAGCAACATGCGGTGCGCGACTGCATGGTCGCCAAGATTGAAGGTGGCCCCGATTGGGGCCTGTCGATTCTTTTAGGCGGCAGCGGCGCACGCTGGGTGCCGGTGCGCTCACGGCGTGAGCGACTGCGCACCTGGGCCAGTTCGACCGCTGTGGGGCGCTTTGCCGAAAACGTCGGCCTGCGGGGTTTTAGTGTGGAGCTGTGACCGGCGTCAGCTTCAACGCCATTTGCAGCATCCCCACCACATCCGGGCCGTCTTCATTGATCCACGTTCCGTAGTGCTGACGGATCATGTTGCCGTTGGTATGTCCCATCTGCTCGGCGATCCAGTCGATTGATGCCACGCCGGTGGTCAGCAGCTGACTGGCATAGGTGTGCCGGCATTGCCCCGGTCCCCGATAACGCACGCCGGCGGCGAGCAAGTGCGCCTTGAAAAAGCGATCGCGTACCACGAAGTCGTTGGCATGCGGCAAGCCGGTTTGGGTGTTGAGGAACACAAAGTGCAGTTTGTGTTTTCGCACCGTCTTGTTGTCTCGCTCGACCACCTCCACGGTTTCCGCTTTTCGGTTGCGGTTTAGCGCATCGATCTTGCGCAGGGCATCCCATGCCGGGGCCAGCAGGCGCACCCGCCGCGTCGATCGGCGGGTTTTTGTCACCCGATAAGCGCCGCGCACCTTCGACCGGCGAAAGGTCACGGTGCCTTGCGCCAGGTCGACGTCCTCCCAGGCCAGGGCGATCGTTTCCGATACCCGAGGGCCTGCCCATAACATGAACTGCACCATCAGCAGTTCCTGAGTGCGATGTGTCGGGGTGGTGAGGATCTGGCTGATTTCCGCGCGGGTGAACGGATCCGGCGCTTCGGGATCGGGCAAACGCACCATCAACCCCTCGGTTGGGTCATGCGCGACTTTCATCCGCGTGCGGTACAAGCGAAACACCTGGCGCACGTTGCTGATGATGTCGCGGATGGTCTTGTTCTTAAGCGTCTTCGACAGCGTGTCCTGAATCCATTCCTGCAGGTCCAAGTGATCGATGTGGTTGATCTGCACCTTGCCCCAGCGCGGACGCACATGTACTTCGGCCTTGTTGGCGTAACCGCGGTAGCTGGAGGCGGCGACGCTGTTGGCCTTGATCTTCAGCCACAGGTCCAGGTAATGGCCAAAGGTGTTTTCCACCAGCCTGGAGGAATGCGGAAAGTGCCGCGCATAGTCAAAGGTGCCGGTCTGTATTTCGTATTCGATGATGTCGACCAGGCGCCGGGCCTGCGCCACGTTCGCCGGTGTGTTGCCGCCCGGGATCGCTTCCCGGCACTTTTCCCCGTTGTATTGAAAATAGATTCTCACGGACTTTCCGCGAGCTTCGACCCCACTCATGTAAACCCCTAACGCTGTACTCGTATGTCGACAGTCTGACGATCGGAAACAAAAAGGCCCGTTTCCGGGCCAAGTATCTGCGGGTGCGTCTTCTGGTGGACGCGGCCTATGCCTTGGGCTTGGGATGGCGCAGATGAGCATTCAGCCGCTGACGCCGGCGGCTGCATTTATCGTGATTGCCCTGGGCGCGCCACTTGCCGCACTGATCGCACACGCTGGTGTAATCGATGTTCCAGGGAAATCGGCGCACCGGTGTTACGGCTGGGTCACTGGACATGGCGCGAGTCTCCCTGTGTGACGGGGCGGGCGAGTAGTTGACTAATCACGCCGGCATCCGTCGCGCTCAGATCGCCCAAGCGACTGGCCATTTGGCTTAGGCTTTCCAGGCGCGTGCGGGCCTCGGGGGTTTTGTGCACCAGGTAGCCGATAACGGCGGCGCCGATAATCGCGGTGGCCACCAGGTGCCGCGCCGGTGTGGTAGCCTTCGCGCCGCTGCTGCTGTGGTTCTGTGCTTGCATGGTTAGGGTCCTCAGTTGTAGTCGGGTGTCGAGGAGCTGCAACTCCTCGACACTGTTTTTTTTCCTCAGTCCTTACGTGCCAGGTGGATCACCAGGCCGTCGAAACGCGGCTCGTGTTCAACACATGACTGCCATTCCAACACCCGCAAAATCTGTTGCCGGCTGCAGTCGTCCACGAGGATTTCGCGCTGGCCAGCGGCGGCTCGAACTTCCAGCATCTGCAACAAACCGTCCTCTGCGTAAGCACCGGCCTGAATGATCGGCGCGCGTCGCCCCGCCAAATCCAAACGGTCTTGCACCGACTGGAGCTTGTTGGTGTGGCCGTCGCCGGCATGGCCCATAAACACTTGGATCTGCATCGGTCTTGCTCTCCTTTACGCCTTGAATGTCCAGCACTTGACCGTGGTCGGCCGGGGTTGGGAAACAGGGTTGCGGTGATTGAAGGCGGCACGCACGGCGCTGTGCACGGCCTTGTTGCTGTCGAGAAATTTGCGCGAGCGCGACTCCTTGAGCAGGTCGCGCAACGTAGCCACGTCAGCCAGCTTCTGTTTGTGCTCGGCGGCTCGCTCGCAGAATTCGTTGAGGTTGATAGCAATCACCGTCGGATCACTGCTGTGGTCGACCACTGGGTCTTCGCTCAAGGATTCGAGGTAGTCGTAGACTTCCCAAAATTCGGCGACGGCCGGATGGTCGGAGCTGATCGAGGCTTGGCGCTCAATGGCCATCCGCACGATCTGCCGCTGCGTGGCAGCGACCTGCGGATCACTGAGTTTCAGCACCAGGCGCAGGCCATCCAGCAGCGACAACAATTGCGCGTGGTTCTTGCTGATGCGCTCCACGCGGATGTAACCGCGCAGGTCGTAGCCGCAACTGCTGCAGTTGCCTTGGTCACTGGTGTAAGCCGTACCGCAGGCAAAACAGTGTGTGTGCAGACGGCGCAGCTTGGCTTCGTGTTCGGGCATGCGCTGAGCAAACAGCTCAAGCACAGCAGACTCCTTGCCCACAGCGCGCAACAGAAAGTGGCTGAGGGTGTTGCCGTCCAATGCGTTCAACTGATCAGCGGCCGCACGGCTCTCCGGCGTGACGATCGGACGCACGAAGTGCAACTTGACGATGCGCGTCATGATCGCTTCGTGAGCGACCACCGCCGCGTTCTGGCTGATCGCGATCGTTCCGCGAAAGGGCGGTTCATACGTTTCGTTGCCCGCTGTCTTGACGCCTTTGGTGGCCAGCGTGCCGCCGCCGTAGAAGTCTTTCAGCTCGTCCCATTCGAAGGTTTTGGCGTGCGCCCGATCGTCGCTGTGGCGGTCGGCCTCAAGGAACACCACTGGCATGCCGGACACCTGACCCATCAGGCGAGAACGCCCGGCCTTGGTCGATTTCATCGGGTCGAAACCCTCATAACCTTCGCGGCCGAGCAGTTTCCACAGCAGGTTGAGCAGGGTGGTTTTACCCGCGCCCGCTTCACCGGTGGCTTCCAGAAAAGGGAAAGACTGGTACCGCGCGCGGATCTGTTCGCAAAACAGCGAGCCGAAAAAGAACACCAGTGCGACGAAGCCCTGGGCGCCGAAACAGGTCCACAGCAACTGTACCCACTTTTCGTTGAAGTCTTTGCCATCGCGCTGCAGCTTGATTGGTACGCCTTTCTGCAGCGTTTTCAGGCGCAGCTTGCCGAACTCGAAATAGTCTTCGCTGTTGACCTTGTAAGTGGTGCCGTCCTTGATGGCGAGGTCGCCGTAGACGTAGCAGGCGTATTCCTTGCTGTAGCCGACGTAGTCGATGGTCGATACGGTTTTGATGCCAAACAGCTGATCCTTCATCAGCTTGTCGAGTTGCTGGCCGCTGCCGGTGAACATGGCGCCGGCCGCCATGCCGAGCAGGCGTTTCTTGAATTCACTGGCCGCAGACAGCTGACCGCTGGTGAAGGTGTTTTTCACACTCTCGGAGTCATGCGGGAAATCCACGCGCAGGTAATACCAGGACTCGTCGGTGACTTCGTTGCGCTGGAAATACAAGGCTTGCGGGTAGCAGTTGGCAATCTCCACGACGCTGCCGGACTGCTGCAGTGCCTTTTCGCGCTGTTGCGCCTGGTTAAGCAATTGATCGTCATGGTTCTCGCTGTCCTCGATGTCGGACATGGCGCGGTTGAACTTCTCCATGTCCAACTTGAACCAGTACAAACGGTTGCCAAAGCCCAGGTGAAATTCGCCGCGTTTGTTCCAGTCGTACATCAGCAAGGCTTTTTCCGCTGCGCTCTCAGCCAGCAGCAGCGCACCCTGGTGGCGAGCCTGTTTGAGATCCGTAGCAATCTGCTCGGCGCGCTTGGCGTCGTCCTGAATAAAGCTCCAGCGCTGGTGCATGTCGTTCCAATCAGCCTTGCGTCCGTCGCGTTGCGGAATCAGTGCTGAATCGCAGACGAAACCCAACGCGCGGGCATCGCGGACCCAACGTCGGGTGTAGGCGTTGGCGCTCGGTTCGTTGTCCAGCGCCCATACCAACTTGGGCAGCTTGCCGCCCTCGCGGGTCTTGATGAGGGCTTTGAGCGAGTCCGCAGGGAACGCGTTGGACGACATAGCCGACACCGCCGCGATGTCGTTATGCACCAGGGCGATAGCATCGAAGATGCCTTCGACAATCCACAGCTCCTTGACCTCAAGCAGGTCGACGCAGGGCGGGCACCACCAAACGCCGCGATAGCTGTCCTTGGATTTGAAACGCGCCTTCATCTTGCCGAAACGGTGCGGCTGATCGATCAGGCGTTCCCACCAGCCGCCTTTTTCCAGAGCAAAACGCACCGTGGCGCTGCCGGCGTTGTGTTCAGGCGAATAGAAGCTCTCTTGTGTGAACCAACCTTGGATCAGTTCGAACCGAAAGCCTCGAGCGAACTCCAGATAAGCCCGGGCAGTGGCATTAGGGTGCTGGTCCGTCGCCGGCGCACGCTTACTCCAGTCTTCAAACAGATCGTCGTACAGCTCTTTCACGTGCAAGGCGTGGCCGCACTTTTCAGGACGTCCACAAATCACGATCCATGGCGTATCGAACCGTGAATACAACTCCTTTTTCTTGCACTTGGGGCAGGTGCCCCCGCGCATGTAATCGGTGCCCACTCGGTGCTTGAGTCCGAAGTCGAACTGGAGGCGTTGCAGCACGTCGTGGCGGAGATCTTCTTTCATGGTTACTTCACTGCTTTGAGGCTGAGGGAGAGGGCGGCCATCAGGCGTTTCTGTGCCGCCATCACCGGAGTTCTTTCGAGAATCGAGCTGTGCCGTTTTTCTTGCGGGACGTACCGGTATTCATCCGCGTACCAGTAGTCGTTGAGGCTCAAGCGGTACTGCTCGCGCATCGCAGCCAGCAGCGCTTCGGCTTCTGCGGGTGGCAGCTGGGTGGTCAGAATTACGGCGTTTCCCATCTTGAAACCTCGATTTTGGGCGCAGATCACCCAAACCCACGGGATGCGGGACAGGCGTTGGTTTGAGGGTTGGTGTTACGAGTTTGCTAAGCGAAAGCGGCCGATGTCTGGCGCGTTGATGATTCGCTCATAGATGACGCTGACCGGTATGGCCCACTGTCTGCCGGTGGCCGGATCAACGATTACGGTATGCGTCGACGTGCTGCTCTGGATGTTCAAGCGTTGCCGATCGCGTACCGCGACCATCGTGGTGCCCGCCAGATGGACGATCTTTTCAGCGACCTGCGTTTTCACGTCGTAGTCTGCAACCAGGAATTGAACGGCCCGGCTGAACAGTTGCTGGTCGTCGCTCAGGTGTTCGCAGTGGTGACGCTCAAGGAACGACAGCGCAGCGTTCTGCAGAACATCTTGATATTCGGGTACTGCAGACAGATTGTTCATTGAGCTTTTCCTGCACGGTAGAGAGCGATTGCGGCCAGCACTTCTGCGTGTCTGGCTGCTACGTGGAGGTTATGCGCGTCCATGATGAATTCGGCTTCTTCATCACTGATCGATCCGTCTTCAAGAGCGGCGGCGATTGCTTGATCAACGCAACCTCGCTTGGCAGAAACTTGAACGGAGCGTGCGTAAAGTTCGACGTTGTCCAGCGTTTCAGGATCAGCCATCGGCACGAACAATCCGCCATACATCGAGGCAATGTAGTTGGGAAAGTGGTTCGTTCCACAGTCCTGCTCGAGCATGAAAACTTGGGTATCAGTCAGGGGACTGCAACCTGCATTTTCGTAGGCATGGTTGTCGAATTTTTTAAGCTTCAGACCTAGGCGTGCTGCTGCTGCCTCACGTCCGCCGTTATAGCTGCGGATGATCTCGCTCATGACTTCTTTACGGGTGTCTAGGATTGGACTTTTCAACTTCTACTTTTCCCTGTGGAGCGCCGCTATTACTGTTCAATCACGCCGTCTTTTATCCGCAGGAGAACGGCAGCTCGATGTGCCTCCCCTCGGCGACCTTTGATCCGACCGTTCAATAGGTCGCTGACTAAATTTTTGTTCAGTCCATGCTTCCGACTGAATTCCGCGATGCTTAGTCCCTTTCGATCGAGAGCCGCCCGGGCTTGCTCGTGCGTAACGGTGGCGGGCATAGTGTTCCCTCTGTTCGTTTGTGTTTGTTTGCGTTTGTCTGTGGTGATTCTTGGTCAAAAAAATGATCAAGTCAATGGTGGTGACTAAAAAAATGCTCATAGCGGATCGTGTCGGTGAACGCCTCAGGGAAGAGCGCGAGCGCTTGGGGTTGAATCAAACAGATTTCGGCGTCCTACTCGGGGTTAGTAGGGGTACGCAAAAAAACTACGAATTGGGAGCGAGTTCCTTAGATCTTCGATATGTAACCGCTCTTGAAGAGAAGGGCGTAGATGCGGCGTATGTACTCACTGGAAGGCGTTCCACTCCGCTGGGTCAGCTCTTTAGCCCTTCAGAAGAACTGTTAATCAAGCAATTCAGAACGATTTCTGACGATGACCAAAAAGCGATTCGTCGATTTCTTGAAGCCATGGCAGACGACGCAGCTCGGCATCGGTCTTAAATCGCAACAAACCCACACAGTCATTGGGGTAACTCTTATTCCAATGCACTTGCCCACCCCCCATAAAGTCCGTTCAGCAATGCACTTTATGGAGAAGTTAGAATGTTGGATCGCAAGAAGAACGATCAAATCAACCTCGAACAAGCCGGGTCGGAAATTGCCGTACTCACGGACATCGAGCGTCGACTGATCGATCTGTATCGCCGGCTGAGCCGCGTAGAACAGCAGCAAGTTCGCCGCGTGGCCGAGATACTGGCAATCAACCCAAAGGAGAGCGCAGAGGGCTGACCGTCATTCTTTGAATGATCCCGATCGCCGGCGCTCGTACGTCGGCGATTTGTAGCTACGCCACCGCCTGCGATCCCAACTGTTCGAAAAGCTCCCGCTGCTTCGCTCTGGGCATCTCGCGTAAGCGATCGATCAGCATCCGTTCGAACGTCTGAGATGACGGGCTGAGCGTGTGTGAAAACGTCAGATTTGCCACCCATGTGTGCCCACACTTTGCGTCCAGGCATTGGCAGTACAGTTTTACAAAGGCTCTGGTTACCTCTTCTCGCGAGGCAATCCGGCCCTTGTGTCCGCAATTGCATACAACTCTCATTATGTCCCTCCCCAGGGGCAGCTGGTCGCCACCATTTTGCCACAGTTTGTAGTGGCTTTTCTTTCTGCGGGCACTTCATGTAGTGATATCCGCTGCTTCTGGTATGGCTTTCCAGCTAAAGCGCCTGTCTTCGCGAAGCGTGTCATTCAGTTGGTTGAACAGCTGACAGATCGGCCGGATCTCGTTGCTCGTGTACACGCGATCAATCTTTTCGATGTCCCCGAAACCACCTGTGTTTTCCGGAATGATGCCTGCCAGTGCTGGGTTCATACGCCAAGCGGCGATGACGTCGTTTCGGGTGATGTTTTTCACCTTCTCCAGCTCGTCTTTCGCCTGAAAGTCCCCGACGGGGATGATCTGAATCGCGTTTTCCTTGCCGTTAGGGATGTTCACGAACATCGAGCGGAAGTTGCCCACGCCCTTGCTGGCACTGATCTGTGCGCGCAGTTCGTCTTCGTCCTCTTCCGTCAGGTCGGGGTCGTTGGTGTAGAAGATGTAACCGGCGTGCGCGCCGTTGCTGTAGTACCGGCGACGGAACAGGGTCGCCGCCTCGTTGAGCAGCAGCGCCTGCAGACCGCCCAAGTAATCTGGAATTCCGTAAATGTTCTGCTCCACGTCGTAGTCCAGGACGTGTGAAATCTCGTGCTGTTCGAACTCCATTTCCTTGTTGTCGGGCAGCAGCATCACGAAACCGCCGTCGACCTTTACCCGCATGTTGATAGCCGGAAGGTGCTGCAGCTCCAGCACCTGGCCGAATGCGTTGGTGTCGTTGTAAAAGTACGCTTCGCCAAACACCATGTAATCCAGTCCGGCGCGGCCCATCGTTTCGGTGCTGCAGCCGGCCGAGGGGATGAACTCACGCAGCAGCAGGTTGCGCTTGAATTTCGGAATGGCGCCGTGGTGGGCATTGGCCCGCAACAGCTTGGCCAAGCCAACCCGGGAAACGGGAGGCTTGTAGATTTTGCCGTCGTCGCTGGGGAACACGCCCACGTATTCGCCGATGTTGCCGGACAGCACCTGTTCCGGCTCCCCGAACGTAAACGAGCGCATTGGCTGTTGCTGTCGTTGGGCTACGTGTTGCTTGCTGCGTTTGCGGTTGGCCATGGCTGGTCTGATTACTCGTGACGTAGCGGCTGCGACGCCGCTTGTTGGTGTTCAAAGGTTCGTTGGCCAGGGCGTGCATCACCGCCCAGGCAATGTCGGCGTGGCCGGTGGCGTCGGTGCGCGAAGCGCTGTAGGTGATCTGGCCGCTGTTGGTGGCGCCGCGCTTGATGGTCAAGAACGCCTGCGCGATGTCCGTCCACCCGGCGTCCCACTCGATTCGACTGCCTTGGATCGTGTCTTGGGCTTTGAGCACCAAGGCGTTTTTCGCCTCAAGGCTGTAGTGAATGGGCGTTGCCTTGGCGTAGAAGTCGCGCACCAGGTCGAACACGCCATATCCCACGCCGGTGACGTCGATGCCGATATGCTGGACGTTGAAGCGTTCGGTCAGTTTCTTGACCTGTGCTGCCTGGTAGGTGAACGAGTGGCCACGCCAGCTGTGCTTCTCCAGAATGCGGAACTTCGCGCCGGGTTCAAGCGGCGGTGCGATGACCACGCAGGTGGCGTCGTCGCGTGTGCGGCTCGGGTCGTAGCCCAGCCAGACCGGGCTGTTGCCAAACGGTCGATCAAGGTCCGGGTTGTAGTCCTCCCACAACGACAGATCCGAATAGCAGCGCTCCAGATCCTTGAGGCTGAATGCGCTTTGGGTGCTGTCGATGAATTTGCAGTAGAACAGCTGCTGAAATTTGTCTTCGTCGTACTCCAGCTGCAGCTGCTCCAGGTCGAACAGATCGCAGCCGCCGGCGATCGCATCGTCCAAGGTGATCGTCTTGCGCCACTGGCCGTCTGGACACAGCGCGCCCTGGGTGTAGGCCGCTTCGCTGGGCCACACACCGCCGGCTTTCTTGCCGCGTTTGCTGTTGCGAAATTCCTCGCCCGACCAGAACGGATACGCCTGGTGCGACACCGCGCTGGGCGTCGAGAAATAGGTTTTGCGCCATTTCTTGTGGGTCCCCATGGCGCTGGCGACGGTGCTGAGTTTTTCGAAATCGCGAATCCAGAAATACTCGTCTACATAGACGTGGCCGTGATAGCCCTGGGCGGTGCTGCTGTTGGTGCTTAGAAAGCGCAGTTCGGCGCCGTTACTGAGCGTAATCGGGTTGCCGGTCAGTTCGATATCAAACCACTGCTTGGCAAACTGGATGATGTAGCTGCGAAAGATCTCGGACTGCGATCGGCTGGCAGACAAAAAGACCTGGTTGTCACCGCTCAGCACGGCGTCCATGAACGCTTCGCCGGCGAAGTAGTAGGTCAGGCCAACCTGCCGGCTTTTGAGGATGTTCCGGACACGGCGTGTCAGTGGGTTCTGCTTCGCCTCGAAAAGCTCTTTCTGATAGCCGTACATCTTCGAGATGAATTTATCGAGGAAATCCACTTCGGTCAGGCCGCTGATGTCGTTCTTGGCCTTCTTTTCACGCTTCTTGGCGCCGCCTTCGCCCCGCTCACGGCGTTGACCAGGCTGCCGTTCGCGAGGCTCGTCCGGACGATCAGACGGCAGCGCCGGCGAAGGTTTCGCGGACAGCTTTTTCAGGCGTTCAAGCAGGCCGGTCAGTCGCTCCAGCTCGTCCAGTTCGGCTTTCGTCAGCGGATCGACTTTTTCCAGGATCAGGGTAATGCGCCGATTGACCGCGCTCAACGGTTCTTCATCAGTGAGCATGTCGTCCCAGCCGCCTTGGCGGATCCAGTAGTAGACGATGCGGATATTGGGCAGCTTCAAATGCGCCTGTATTTCCTTCACCGAACAGCGGCGCAGGTAGAGGCGTTTTGCGGCTTCTTTAACTTCAGTCGGGTAGTTCATGGGCCGCAGTCTATGCGGCGAAAACCCCGGAAACGCGGGGTGAAAAGCTGCGATTCGCCTATCTGGCGGAAATAGGAGAACACTGAATTTCAACCGTTTGTTTGACGGCAAACGGCTCCCTATCGTGGCGGCTCATTCAACGATTGAGCGCACTCACCACTCATGCCCCGTTCCCTTGTCTCCTACTGGAAACGTGTTGCCACCAGCGGCCCGACCGTCGATGGCCGCGAGATTCTTCCCCAGGAACTGCGCGACATCGCCGAGACCTACACGCCGGCCAAATACACCGCTGTGATCTGGTGCGACCACGAGCGCTGGCCTGGTTCACACGGCACTGTATTCGCTGTGCGCCTGGTTGAAGAGGGCGAGGATCTAGAGCCCGGACAAATTGCCCTGGAAGCCCAGCTAAAACCGAACGATCGCCTGCTGTACCTCAACGATCAGGGCCAGAAGCTGTTCTCCAGCATCGAAATCACTCCGAATTTTGCCGGCAGCGGCAAGGCCTATCTGACAGGGCTTGCGGTGACTGATTCGCCCGCCAGCCTCGGCACTCAGGAGCTGTATTTCTCCAACCGAACCAGCCGGGCCGCGTATTACGCCGCGTCGCTGGAACTCGGCCCACTGCGCGAAACCGAGACGCAGGGCGAGATCGGCCGTCTGGCCGCCATGTTCACCCGCCTGTTCAAGCGTTTCGGTATCGAAGACAGCCCCGCCGAAACCACTCCGCAAACCCCAAACGAGAGCAAACCCCCAATGGATGAAGCTACCGCCACGGCCCTCAAAGCCCTGCTGGCCCAGCTGCTGGTTGTCGCCGCCGGCATTCAAGCCGTGATCGAGCCTGCTGCAGAAGACGCACCAGAACCCGATCAAGCCCCGATCGATGATGTCACTGAGGCGGTGGACGAGATCGTCACCACGGCCGAAGAAGAGCGCGAATTCAAGCGCAACGGCGGCGGAAACAAAGCTGTGCTAGCGGCGTTGGCCGATCTGCAGAAGCAGTTCACCGAACTGAAGAACACCAGCAATGGCCGCCACTTGCCGCGCACTGCTGCCCCCGTTGATAAATCCAAAGTACGGGTGCTCTGATCATGGCCCGTTCCCTGAGCGCTTACGGCGCCAAGATGTACGCCGAAATGCAGCTGGCGATCGCCGAAACTTACGGTGTTCCGCTGTCCAGCAAGATGTTTTCCGTTGAACCGTCGATCGCCCAGGAGCTGAACGACGCCATCACCGCAAAGGCCGATTTCCTGCAACGCATCAACGTCATTCCAGTGACCGAGATCAAAGGCGAGAAAGTGTTCATCGGCGTGTCCGGCCCGGTGACCGGCCGCACCAATACCAAGACCACCGATCGCGAAGCGAAAGATGCGTCGGAGCTGGATAACAGCACCTACGAGCTGTCGTCGACTGAATCTGACGTGGGCCTGCCGTACGCGAAAATCGACGCCTGGGCCAAGTTTCCGGACTTCCACCAGCGTTACTCGGCGGCCGTCCAGAAACAGATCGCCCTGGATCGCATCATGGTCGGTTTCCACGGTTTGAAAGCGGCTGCGCAGACCGACATTGAAGCCTATCCAATGCTGCAGGACGTCAACAAAGGCTGGCTGCAGCAGCTGCGCGAGCAAGCGCCGCAACAGGTTCTCAAGGAAGGCAAGGAAGCGGGCAAGGTGACACTGGGGCCGGATGGCGATTACGCCAACCTGGACGCCCTGGTACATGACACCAAGCAGATGGTGGACGAACGTCTGCGCGACGGGGGCGACCTGATCGCCATCATCGGCACCGACCTTTTGGCGGCGGACAAAGCGAAGCTGTACGCCAAGCAAGGCGACGTGCCGACCGAGAAAGAGCGCATCGAAGATGCCCAGGTGATTGCCACCTATGGCGGTCTGCCGAGCTTCAGCGTCCCGTTCTTTCCGGTCAACGGTGTGCTGGTCACCAGCTGGGACAACCTGTCGATCTACTTCCAGGACTCCAGCTGGCGCAAGCAAACCGTGGACAACCCGAAACGCTCCCGCGTCGAGGATTACAACAGCCGCAACGAAGGCTATGTGATCGAGCAGCTGGAGAAAATCGCGCTGACCGAGAACGTGGAGCTGGTGAAGTGAGCCTGGCTCTCGCACACAAGCGCCGCACCTTGGCTCAGGGAACCGCTGCAGTGATTGCTGCTGCAGCGGCACCGCTGGCGTATTCGCCGGCGGAAGCCCTGAGCAGCCCGGCCAACGCGAAAAAGCACCTGCTGCTGATGGAAGCCTCGCTGGATCAGGATCTACAGCGCCTGAGCGATATCAAGGGTCTTGCCGGGCGTCAGGCGCTTAAGCGTGAGGAACTGCTGCCCAAGTACCAGGACTTCATTCAGCGCTACATGGACTCGGGCCTGGTGATGCCGAACCGCGTCCTGGTCCAGGTGATGGTCTGGCTGTTCGACACCGAACAGTTCGAAGATGGCCTGGCACTGGCTGACTTTGCGATCGGGCAGGGGCAGGAGATGCCCGAGCGGTTCAAGCGGCGCGACGTGCAGACCTTCGTTGCCGACGCGGTAATCGATTGGGCTTACGCGGAATACAACGCCCAGCGCAGCCCGGAGCCATACCTTTCTGACCTGCTGCCCCGCGTCGACGGTGAGTGGGAGCTGACCGAGCAAATCCCGAGCAAGTACCACAAGTTGATCGGCATGCGCGCCATGGAGGCCGAGCAGTGGGAAACCGCGCTCCAGCATCTGGAGCGCTCGACCGAGCTGTACGCGAAAGCCGGCAACGAGACGCGCATTGCGAAGTGCCGCAAAGCGATCGCCAAACAAACACCCGCCGTCACCGGCGCCCAATAACCGACTACCCCCCCAGCGGGGAACTGTGGACGTGTGTCTGCCATTCATGGCCAGCCCCACGGAAAACAGTCTCCCCGCCCTATTTGAGCGGTCAGCAATGAGCTTTTCCGGTAAACCCACCACGTTTGTGGAACAGATGATCGAGAACGACGGCTTTTGGCCGGATCTGTCTGTTGCCGAATTCCAGAAAGGATACCGCCTGCCGGCGGAGTACCTGGTGGACATGCTGGCCGCTGACCTGACCATGGCAATGGTCGAGGTCAATGCCGATCTGGCAGAGCTGAAACAACGCTGGCGAGCCCTTGGCGTAAACAGTGTCGAGGTTCCCGATCCGCTCAACCTCCCGCCGAAGCAGATCAAGGTATGGCCATTCATCCAAACTGATCAGAACCTTCTGCCTGATAACGCATTGAAGCTGAAAATCTACCGTCGCGCCGTGTACTGCCGGGCCAAGGCGAGCGCGTTACAACAGTTCGCCACGGTGACCCGCCGCGAAAGCGCTGAGAACACGGGCAAGGAAGCGCCGGAACGCGAAAGCACGTTCCTGGCATTCAGCCAAGCGGCAGTGCGCGCCTTGCAGGGCCGTGGCCGCATCACGGCGGCGCTGCTATGACCAAGCTCCAGGGGCTGACCGCCTACCTGCAGGAACGCCGTCTGGTCGAACCCGAACAGCTCGACAGTTTCACCGAGCAGGTGAAGCTTGCACTGATCTGGAAGCCCGACGTCGACGGGATGCATCTGGGCGACATGCACTATCGCGCCGTGATCGTCTTGGAGCGCTTCGCCGACCATCCGGCGCGGCTGATGGCACTGGTGGGCAGTTGGCTGGAAAACCAAGACGCCAACCGCGACCGTCACGAGCTGCCGGCGCCGGAATTTCTTGTCGAGCCGGTCGACAACGACCTGTTCGACGTGGAAATCACGCTGGAGTTTGTCGAGCCGCAGTATCTGGCCGAGGACGTTGCCGGCGAGATCCAGGCCTTTGGCAAAACGTGGGCGTTTGTCCCGTTTGACCTGTGGGTCGCCGAGCGCGGCGAGGTGGCCACCGATGGCCGGCCGTAGCACGTTCGAACTCGACATTCGCGGTCGTTTGGGCGTTCGCGAGCAGTTGGCATTGCTGAGCCTTCCGCCGCAATTGCGCCGCCGCTTGCTGAACCAGGTCACCAAACGCGTGCGCACGATGAGCCGCAAGCGCGTGCGTGAGCAGAAGAACCTGGACGGCACGCCGTTCGCCCCACGCAAAGGCGACGGCAAGGGCAAAAGGAAGATGGAAGCCGGTCTGGCCAAGTTGATGGTGGTCACCCGGGTAAGCCCTGATGAAGCGGAACTGGGGTGGAAAAACGCCCTGACCCGATGGGTTGCCGCGCAGCAACACAACGGCGTCAGCGAACGCCGTACCGCTCAACAGATGCGCCGCTGGAACAAGATCCCACCGGGTTTGGCAGCCACCGACAAGCAGGCCAAGCGCCTGCGCCGGTTGGGCTTCCGCGTGCGCCAAGCGGGCAAAAAGACACTCACCCGGCCGTCGGTGGCGTGGATTCAGGAGCATGTGAACTACGCCAAAGCCGGTTTGCTAATCCGGATCCTCGACGACCAGCGCAGCGAAAGCACCGGCGCGCAGAGCTGGGAAATCACGCTGCCGAAACGCCAGTTCATCGGCGCCGAAACCGAACGCGAAACCAATCTCCTGATTAACCAGGTGTTGCAACAAATCCTAACTTCACCCCGCTAACGAGGCACTGCATGGCACTCGGTCAAGTCACCGTCGACAATCTCAATCTAGGCCAGGGCGCCGTGACTGAGGTTGAGCGTTACTTTCTTTTCATCGGCCCCGCCGCCAAGAACGTCGGCCAGTTCATCCCGCTGAATACCGACAGCGACCTGGACGCCGCGCTGGGCGTTCCGGCGAGCGACCTCAAAACCCAAATCGCTGCCGCGCGGCAGAACGGTGGTCAACGCTGGGCCTGCATCGCGGCCCCGATCGGCGCCGAAGGTGACTGGGCCACTGCGCTGGAGAAGACGCAGCAACAGGGCGTGTCCGTCGAAGCGGTGATCATCACCAAGCCTGTAGTGAAGGCTGACGAGCTGTCGGCGATGCATGACGCAGCCGTCACTCTGAACAACACCTACGGCCGCCGAGTGTTCTTTCTGGCGAGCAGCGTTGGCATCGCCGTCGACCAGACCTGGGCGCAGTACCTCGCTGAGCAGAAGGCCTTGGTGGCAAACCTCGCCGCGCCGCGCGTAGCTGTAGTGCCTCAGTTGCACGGCAACGATTTGGGCGTGCTGGCTGGCCGCTTGGCCAATGCGGCGGTGAGCATTGCTGATAGCCCGATGCGCGTAGCCACCGGTGCCGTGCTGGGACTTGGCGAGGTGCCTGTTGATAGCGAGCTGACCCCACTGCCGTCCGCCGTGCGCACTGAGCTGGACCGCGCGCGGCTATCCGTTACGCAAACCTACCCGGATTACCCAGGCGTGTACTGGGGTGACTGCAACATGCTGGACACCCCCGGCAGCGACTTTCAAGTCGTGGAATACCTGCGCATCACCGACAAGGCCGCTCGCCTGATTCGCCCTCTGCTGATCCGCCGCGTCGCCGATCGCCGATTGAACAACACCCCCAACAGCATGGCGGTGAACACCAATCAATTGATGGCGCCGCTGCGTGCGATGGCCAAGTCCATCAAGTTTGCCGGCGAAGTGTTTCCCGGCGACATCGAGCCGCCGAAGGACGGCGACCTAGTGCTGGAATGGCTCAGCAAAACCAAGGTAGCGGCCTACATCAAGCTCAAACCCCTCAACTGCCCGAAAGACCTGACGGCGAACATCGCCCTCGATCTTTCCACCGACAAAACGGAGTAACGCCCCATGGCAAAGATTGGCGGCAAGAACTTTGACGTGAGCCTGGGCGACATCGCGCTGCACGTTGAGAACTGCACCCTGGACATTACCGACAACTCGGCAGTGGCTCAGACCCGAGGTGTTCCAGACGGGTACGTGGACGGCGACGTCGCCGCCGCCGGCGAACTGGAGCTGGATACCACCAACTTTCAGCTGCTGATCGATGCGGCGCGCTCGGCCGGCAGCTTTCGCGAACTCAAGCCGTTCGACGCGGTGTTCTTCGCCAAAGCCGGTGGGGATGAGGAACTGCGCGTGGAAGCCTTCGGTTGCAAGGTGAAGGTGTCCAGTCTCCTGGCGATCGACCCGAAGGGCGGCGAAAAGACCAAGCACAAGGTGCCATTCGACGTCACCAGCCCGGACTTTATCCACATCAATGGCGTGCCGTACCTCGCTGCCGCTGAGATCGAAGGTATTCGCTGATGGTGGACTGGTTCGATCGCGCCCAGGAACTGGAGCAGCGCCAGCGTGACCAGGCCATCAAGGCTCAGTTGCTGAAGCCTGTGCCGGTCGGGCCAAGCCTGAGCCATTGCCAGGACTGTGACAAAGAAATCCCGCCGGCGCGCCAGGCGCTGGGCGGAAAAACTCGGTGCGTCCCGTGCCAAGCGGGATTTGAGCAGAGTGATCGTCGATGACCACTGACGCCGTGCGCCTCGGAGCGCTGGAACAGAAGTTCGCTGTCTTTGAACACCGCTTGGGCGAGCTGGAAGACCGGCACGAAACCGTCCCGACCCGGGTCACCAAGTTGGAGCAGGGTTTCGAGCACATGGCGGGGCAGCTGTCTGAGCTGAACGCTGGCCAGCAGACCCTGACGGTCGCGGTGAACGACATCGGCGCGAAGGTTGGCCGCTTGCTGACCATCCTCACGGTGGTCGCTTCTGTGCTTCAAATGGTTGTGCCGGCACTGCTTCGAGTGTGGTTTCCATGAGCCTGCGCGGCCGAATTCAAGCTGGCGCGCTCGCGCTGGCCAGCGCTCCGCTGGTGATCTTCCTGGGCACCTGGGAAGGCCGTGGTCAGAACACCGTTTACGCCGATCAGTTGGCCGGCGGTCTGCCGACGGTATGCATGGGCATCACCCGACACACCAGTCCGTTTCCGGTGGTGGTCGGTGACTACTGGTCGCCAGGACGTTGCGCGGAGGTGGAGCAGTTGGTGATCAGCAAAACCCAGCTGCAGCTCGCCGATTGCATCACCAACCCTGACGTAAGCCAGAACACCTTCGACGCCCTGACCAGTCACGCCCACAACGTTGGAGTGCCCAGCACCTGCGCCAGTCGTGCAGTGGCATTGATCAATGCCGGCCGCATCGCTGATGGCTGCAAAGCATTGGCCTGGGCGCCGGATGGAAAGACGCCGGTATGGGCGTATGTGACCGACGCGCAGGGGCGCAAGCGCTTCGTTCAAGGCCTGCACAACCGTCGGCTGGCGGAAATGAAGCTGTGCCTGCGATGAGTTTTTCCCCGTTGCGCCTGGCGCCGCTCGTCCTTTCGCTGACCTTGCTGTTGTGGCTGGCCTTCGATTGGGTAACCGATCAGCGCGATGACGCCAGGCGCGAGCGCGACAGCGCGCAGTGGGAAGTGAACGGCCTACGTGAAGCGGCCCGAATCAGCGGCGAAATGCTGGCCGAGCGGGACGCGATCGACCAACGAAACACTCAGGAATTGACCGATGCGCGCACCAAGAACGATCGCCTGCGCGGCGCTGTTGACGATGGCACTGGCCGGTTGCACGTTCGCGCCGCCTGTCCCGCCGGTGGATCTGTGCCCGCCACCGCCGGCGCCGCCCGCGTGGCTGATGCAGAGCGCCCCGAACTCGCAGCAGACGCTCGACCGGATTATTTCACCCTCCGGGATCAGCTCGCCTTAAGCCGGCAAATGATCCTCGGACTGCAGCAATACGTCCGAGACGTGTGCCAGCGATCGCCGGCGCACCAGGACACCACTTTACCCAACCTCAACAAGAGAGCCCCCCAATGAGCCAAAACACCGAAATCACCCTGGAAGTAGGCGAAGCGGAATTCACCTTCACCCTCACGCCGGCGGACGTCACCAAGTACTTCAATGCCCTGACCCAAACCAACAAGGTGGCCCCGGGCAACAACCTGCTGATGACCACCGTCAAGCAAGAAGAAAAGGCCACGCTCAAACCGTTGCTGGCCAACCCGGTGATGGTGATGCAGATCGCCGGCGCGCTGCTCGAGGAGTACGCGCCCAACGTTGAGGTGATCGTAAAAAAGCGCTCGAGCACGCTGAGCGCCTAAGCGAAAACGGACTGGGCCAGTTAATGGCCCTGACGAACCGCTGGCTTCCTGGTACCGAACCCACGCCCGAAGCGATGGGAACCGCCAAGTGGCTGGAGGACGAATACTGGAAACGCATGGAGTTTGCCGTGGCTAACGGCATCGCCCTTGCGCTGAACGGGTAACGACATTGGCAGATCGTAGCGCCAGCCTGGCTTTCATTCTGAGCTTGCAAGACAAGGTCACCGCGCCTCTGGGCAAGGTGAAAATGGGCTTCTCCGAGCTTGCCGATCAGAGTGAAAAACACATCAAGACGATCGGCATGGGCATCGGCGGCGTGACGGCGGCCGTTGTCGGGATCCGTGAGTCCATGGAACCAGCGCTGGAGGTCAATCGCGCCTTGGGCGACGTCCGATCGCTCGGCGTCGCCGAGGATGCGTTGTCAGCGCTTAATGCCAAGTCGCTGCAGTTCGCGGTGAGCTACGGCGAGAACGCAAAGGATTTTGTGGCCTCGGCGTATCTGATTGAAGGCGCCATCAAAGGCCTTGCCGGCAACCAACTGGCGATCTTCACCAACACCAGCAACCTGCTGGCAAAGGCCACCAAGACCGACGCTGAAACCATGGGCGAATACGTCGGCACGCTCTACAACCTGCAGAAGTCCCAAGCGGACGCGATGGGGAAGGGCGCTTGGGTTGAAAAACTCGGCGGGCAAACGGCGCTGGCCGTGCAGCTGTTTCGCACCAGCGGCGCGGCGATGAAGGACGCTTTCAAGGAAGCCGGCGCGATCGCCACCACATCCGGCGTCGACCTGGCTGAGCAGATGGCAGTGATCGGCACGCTCAGCAGCACCATGGAAGGCGGCGACGCTGGCGGACGCTACAAGGCGTTTTTCGAGAACATCGGCGCGGCGTCGGACAAACTGGGCATGAAGTTCACCGACCAGCAGGGCAAGGTCCTGCCGATGATGGCGATCCTGGACAAGCTGCAGGGCAAGTTCGGAGATCTGACCAGCGCATCGGCCGGCGCCAAGTTGATGGAGGCTTTCGGCGGTGAGGGCGCCCAGGTGATCGGCGCGCTGGCCAAGGACACCGATCGGTTGCGTAACGGCATCGAGCAGTTGGGCAAGGTGCGCGGGTTGGAGAATGCCGAGCAGATGGCCCGGGCTATGGTGGACCCTTGGCAGCAGTGGGCCTCCCTGGTCGAGGTCATGCGTGTGGTGTTTGGCCAGGTGTTGATCCCGGTGCTGACGCCGTTCATGAACAAGATGGTGGATATCGGCAAAACCCTGGTCCGCTGGTCGCAGCTGTTTCCCAACATCACCCGCGTGATCGGCATCACCGCACTGACGATTATGGGCATCGTTGGCGCCATGTCGCTGCTGACATTGGTCGTTGGGATTTCGCGGATGACCTGGCTGGGTCTGGTGTCGGTGTGGAAAGTCGTCCAATTGCTGAACCTGCGCAGCGTTGCCGGCTTCGTGCTGCAGAAACTCGCGATCTTGGCTTACATGGCCGTGATCTACACCCTCAGCGCAGGCCTCGCTCTGGTACGGGGAGCCATGCTGCTGTGGCAGGGCGCGATCTGGCTGGTCAACACGGCGCTGCTGGCCAACCCGATGGTATGGATCGTGGTCGGTGTTCTCGCCCTGGTGGCGGTCATTGTTGCGGCCGTCCACTACTGGGACGAATGGACGTCCGCTCTGATGAATACGGCCGCGTTCCAGTTCGTCGCCGACAAGCTCCAGAAACTGGCCGACTGGTTCAACTCTATGGGCGGTTGGTCAGGCATGGCCAAGGCGGCATGGGACAGCATCGTCGGCATTTTCACCAAGGCCGTTAACGGCGTGATCGAGCTGCTCAACAGCATCCCGGGCGTGAACATCGAAGCGCGTTTCGGCGGCATGCCAGAGGTGCCTGGTGTTGATGCTGCCACCAATGCCGCCGACACCGCCAACGCCGCGCAGAAAGCCCAGCAGACCATCAACGCGGCCATTCCCAGCCTGTCGCCGGCGCGCCCTGCAGCGGTGCCACCCGGTGGCCTGTTGACCAGCATCCAGAATACCAACAGCAGCCAGAACAAGGGCACGCATGTGGAAAACGTGAATATCCACACCAGCAAACCGATGAATCCGCTGGAGGTGGAAAACATGGTCGCTATGGCGGTGGGCGGATGAGCGAGTACGTAGACCTGTTGATCGTCAATAACGACCTGGCACTGGATCCGTCCCGCCAGCCGCTGCTGATCGATGACCGAGCCTGTATCGCCCAGGACATCGCCCACATGATCCGCGACAGCGGGCTGCTGGTGACGTTGGTCGCGGAACGCGATCGGCTGCGTCAGCGCGACTGCATCCAGCAGCTGGAGCTGTTGGTGGAGGATGACCAGCGCCTGGTGCCGGGTACGGCGCGCATCACCCAGCAGGAACCAGGCGTGTACCTGGTCACTGCGAAAACTCTGAAATTTGGTTCGATTGAGGTAAGTCTGTGAGCCAGGTCGACTTTAAAAAAGTGATCGCCGACGCCGGCATCCCGACCACCGAGGCCGCTCTGAAAGCTGCGTGGGAGAAGGAGGTCGAAGCCCAGGGCGCCAAAGTGGCCAACACCAGCAGCTATTCGCCCTTCTGGCGAGTGATGACCGCACTGGTGACCAAGCCGGTGCTGTGGCTGTTGGATTTTATGTGCCTGACGGTGCTGCCCAATTTCTTCGTTAAAACAGCGGTAGACGCTTGGCTGGACACGCTCGCGTGGGCGGTCAACGTCGAGCGCAAAGGTGCTACCAAGGCACGGGGGAAGTTGTTGTTTACCCGGGCTTTACCGGACGGTGTCCTGGAGCTGGAAAAAGGCATTGTGGTGCAGTCTGCCGCGATCAACGGCAACGTCTACCAGTTGATTACCACGGCGCCGGTGACATTCGTTGCCGGTCAGCTGCAACTGGACGTACCGGTGGAGGCGGTCGATTCCGGCAGTGGGTTCAACCTTGCCCCGGGCTACTACGCGATCTTGCCGGTGCCGGTACCGGGCATCATTCAGGTCGTGAACAAGGACGGTTGGCTTGAGTCACCAGGTGCGGATCCGGAGCCGAACGACCAGCTGCGCTTGCGCGTGCGCAACCAGTTCTCGGCGGTAAACCAATGGCACACCGACGCGGTGTATCGCGCAATGATTTCAGCCTTCCCGGGCGTGCGTCCGGATGGCGTTTATTTCGAGCACGGCGCCCCGCGTGGGCCGGGCAGTGCCAATGCCTTTGTGCTGTTCGATGCGGGCGTGCCGGCGGCGACTTACCTGGAGCAGATCAATTCGCATATCCGCGACCAAGGTAATCACGGCCACGGCGATGACCTGCTCGCCATGGTCATGCCCGAAGTCCCCGTGGACGTGGAAATGACGCTTTGGCCGCAGCCCAACCTGAGCGCTGAGCAGGTTGACACGCTCAAAGCTGAGGTCGATCTGTTCATTCGTGCAGCGTTTCGAGAAAGCACGCCCCGCGACTATCAACCCACGCTGACTTATCCACAGTCGCGTTTCAGCTTCAGTCGACTCGCGGAAGAACTGCACCAGCAGTTCGCCGATATCGCATCACTGCGTTTTACCCCAGGCGTCGACATCACCAGCGGATTGGACATTCCGCGCCTGGCGACGCTCAAGGTGAACGTGCAATGAACAAACTGAAACTGCCGTTCTGGCTCGGTGGCACCGAGCTGTCGAATTTGGTGGCCGCTGCCCAGGCATGGTGGGAAACCGTGACCGGGTGGCTGCGCTGGCCTTATTCGCAGATCGATCCCGACACCTGCCACCTGAACATTCTTGAGTTGTGGGCCTGGCAGCGAGACGTGACGCGGTTCAAAGGTGAACCCGAATCCCTGTTTCGGCTGCGTGTGAAATACGCGTTTATCAACTCGGTCGACGCCGGCAGCACCGCCGGTTTGAAACGCATTTTTCTGCGCCTCGGTGTGGGTTACGTCGAGATCGAGGAGCGTCAGCCCGATCGGGATTGGGACGTCGTGCTGCTCAAATTCAGCAACGCTCAGCTGTCTCTGAACCCCGAGCTGCTGCGTGTGTTGATCCAGCAATACGGCCGAACGTGCCGGCGCTATGACTTCGTAACCATCACCCCCGTAGGGCTGCAAATCGCCCTGATTGACTTCAACGACGACCAGCAAACGCTGGTCGCCAGCCTGTAGGAGCGCACCGTGAGCGCCAGTATTACGTGGGCCGGCGAAAGCCAAATCGCCCTGAAACAAAGCCTGCAACAGCCGCTGATTGTTACCCAGTTCATCTTTGCCAACGTGCCGGGACTTGACCCGACCAAGCCGCTCGATCGCGCTGCCGGCAAGCCACCCGCTGAACAGATCGTCCACGTCTATACGATCCCGGAAAAAAATGCCGGCTACGTGAATCCGAACCAAGTGGTGTACAGCGCCCAGTTGGGATCGGATATTGGTGACTGGGATTTCAACTGGGTCGGCCTCGAAGATGCCGATGGCATCTTGTTCGCCGCGTCTTCGGTGCCCCTGCAGCAAAAGCGCAGAAACATTCCGCCGGAGCAGATCGGCAACAACGTCACCCGCAACTTTCTGGTGGCCTTTGACGGTGCGATGCAGCTCACCGGTGTGAAGATCGATGCCAGCACTTGGCAGCATGATTTCACGGTACGCCTTGCCGGCATCGACGAGCGCGAGCGGCTGAGCAATCGCAATCTCTACGGACGAGCATTCTTTTTCAGTGACTCGTTGATGTTCGAAAAAGCGGAGACCGGTTACCAGATCAACGGTGGCACGGCCTACGTCGAGGGCATCCGCGTAGCGATCGCGAAGGCAGAGGCCGTCCAAGAAGTTATCCCAGTAGGCAAGATCTGTTTAGACGTTTGCCTGGAGCGCCAGTTGAACGACCTGGTGGCTGTGTGGAAAGTGGTGTTCGGTGAACAAACTGACTATACCGACGCCGCTGGTGTGCGCCATTACTGTGTACCACTCGCCGATTTTATATCGCCAACCAACATCGTGGACTTGCGCGATGCCGAGCCAGTCGGCGGTGCGTTGATCAAATACCTCGCTTCTCGGACCGGCGACTATCCGTCACTGCGCGCCCGGGCCACCACCAAAGCAGACGTCGGACTGGGCAATCTTCCGAACGCCATCAGCGACGATCCGGCTACCAACAGCAGCCAGATCGTGGCGTCTACGGCCGCGCTGAACAAATTGCAGAAACAGGTCGGGGATTCCATGACTGGCATGGTGGCAGGCTTTGCCATCTCTTGGGCGCCTGAAGGATGGCTGAAGTGCAACGGTGCGGCCGTCTCACGCACAACCTATGCGCGACTGTTCGCATTGCTCGGCGCGCACTACGGCGCCGGCGATGGATCAACGACTTTCAATCTGCCCGACATGCGCGGCTTGTTTCCACGAGGCTGGGACGACGGTCGCGGCCTTGATCCGGGGCGAGCCTTCGGCGCTTACCAGGACATGATGCTTCAATCTCATAACCACGGCGCTTCAGCCGGTGAAGTCGGCAACCATCTACATGCCGCGTGGACGGATGCGCAAGGCGAGCACAGTCACGCCGCGTGGACTGATGTTCAGGGCAACCACCAGCACACCGCCCCGCGCGCGCAAAACAATAACGTGGGCGGTGGCAGTCCTAACTTTACGACAGCAAACCTGCAGAACGGCACCACGGCTCCGACTGATTGGGCGGGTGCTCACTCCCACAACGTTGGTATAGGTGCTGCCGGCGCCCACGGCCATAACGTCGGCATCGACTGGGCCGGCGCTCACAGCCATGCCATTTCCGTGGCCGCAGCGGGCGGTGCCGAGACGCGTCCTCGAAACCTGTCTCTCCTTTTTTGCATCAAGTATTGAGGTCGAGCATGACTGAAAAATTCGTATACCAAACCGACCACCTGGGCATTTTCATTGGAACCGTAACGGCTGATGAATCTCCGCTGGAGCCGGGCGTATATCTGGTTCCTGGTGGTTGCGTCGAAGTGAAGCCGCCTGCAGTACCGGAGCAAAAAGCTGCATGGTGGAACGGCAAGGCCTGGCAGTTGGTGGATTACCTCGGCGGCGTCGTGGTGTACAGCATCGTCACCGGCGAGCCGCGAACGTTGGAAGGCTTTGAATCGGTGCCGGCGGGCTACACCATGAAAAAGCCCGGGCCAAATCAGGTCTGGAAAAATGGCGGGTGGGTCGACGACATCGAAGCGGTTCTGGCGGCACTGCGTGACGAGAAGCTACAAGCGATCGCCACGGGCTGCGCCGGCTACATCGCTGGTGGTTTTACTTCCAGCGCATTGGGCGAGCCATACCGCTACAGCAGCGCCATTGATGACCAGGTGAATCTCAACGGCCAGGTGCTGTTGGGGCTCGACGACGTCTACCCCTGCTATGACATAGACCAGGTGCTGGCCTTCCGGCCGCACACCATCGCCCAGTTGCAGCAAGTCAGCCTTGATCTGGTTCGGTTCCGACGAGCCGCGCAGCAGCATGCCGAGGCGTTACGCCTGGCTGTGGAAAAGGCGCAAAAAGACAAAAACCTGAAAGCGATGAAAGCCATCCGCTGGACTGCGCCGGCATGACCTGGGCACCGGTGACCATGCGCTGGCCAGAGCAGGCCACTCAGTGGCTGGGCGGGCTGTCAGCAGCCAAGGATCTGGCCGGCGGCGAACTGGCCAGCACCGCCGAGCGCCTGGCGGGTCTGAGCGGCCTGGCCAACACCAACCCGGGGCCGGTAGGTGATATGGCCAAAAGCGCGATCGCGGCCGGACGAAAGGCGCTGGCCGAGCAAATGGACCAAGTGCCAGCGTGCCTGGTGGTAACGCCGTTTCAAAACGGTGTGGGGCAGGGCGCGGGGTATCAGCGATTTCTTTCAGCGCCAAATGCGCTGGAACATCTCGCCAAAAAACTCGAGGACGCCAGCGACAGCGGGCGCCCGACCGGGCCGCAATATGCGCTGTCGATCCTATTCCTCGGCACTCGCCTTGAGCAGCTGACCAGCAGCTTGGCGCGATTCAATGCGCTGCTGCCGATCCCTGACCTGGTGCGAACCGAACGCCGGGCGCAACACCTGGTGAAACTGGAAACCGAGAAGTGGGAAATGCCCGGCGCCGGCACGCTTCCGCGCTGGCAGGGTCTGCCGCTGGAGCGTTGCACAGTGATCAAAGCCGCCAAGCAGTCCATGGCGGGGCAGTTGGCGGTGCTGGAGGGCTACGCGGCCGACAGCTCGCCGTTGGCCGATCTGGCAACGCTGGCGGCGCGCAAGAGCGCTCAGCAACAGGTACGGGACAAGCAACTGGCTGACCTGAAAGATTTGTTGGCTGGGGGCAACCCTGACGTGAGCATGCGCGCGCGGATGATCGGCCCAGGCACCGCCGGCGAATTGCGCCGCGAGCTGCTGGCCGGCGATGCGCCTGGCCACGAATGGATTCAATGCGCCGGCCTACTGTTGGTGGGTAGCAAAGAAGGGCTGAGCTTCGTGCAGGAGCTGGTCGGCCTATGACGCTGCTACTCGACGGGCAAAAAGTTCAAGGCAAGAACCTCAAGGTCACGGCCAATCTGCGCATCGAAAGCGGCGATATGTCCGGCCAAACGAGCAACACCGACAAGGCTCACAAAGGCTTCAAGCCCAAGACGCTGGCCGTGTCGCTGATGATCCCCTTCGCGGACAAAACCCAGCTCACCGAACTGCTGCGTTTGGCTGAATCCACCGCCGGCGGTGGTCAGCTCCATCTGTACCGGATTGTTAACGATACAGCCGAGGCCTTCGGTGTGCGCCAGGTGGAGTTCTCCGACGGTGTCAGCGCCCGCGAAGCGGACACGTTGAAAGCCTGGCTGGTGCAATTCACCCTGAGCGAGCGCGAATCGAATCCGGAGAAAGTTGAAGGCCGGCGCGCTGGCAACAAGGTCACCGCGCAAGGCGCTCCCGGTAGCTCAGTGGGTGACGCCGGTACCGGCAATGGTGAATCAACCGGTAGCGATCCCTCGCTGAGCGGCTTCGAAAAAGTGCTCGGGCGTGTAGACAAGTGGCTGGGCGGGAGTGAGCCGGCGTGAAACTGCACAAAATACTTTCGATCAACGGCGCGCCGATCGCGCTGGTCAAGGAGGACGTGCGGTTAGACGCCACCAGCCCCGGCCGGGCGAACTTCACGGTTCAATCTTCGGCGCCGCTCAAAGGGCTCGTGACGCTGGATATCGGCTATAACGAGGGCACGCTGCAACGGCACTTCATCGGCTACGTCGAGCGCTGCACCGCTGCCAACGCGGTAGAGCAAGTGCTGTTCTGTCGCGAGTTGGCCGCTGTACTGGCCAATCCGTTGCCGCTGAATTTGCGCCATGTTGACCTATGTGCCGTGCTGGCCGAGGTCAGCACACAAACCGGGTTGCGGTTTCGTGTACCTGACCGCCCTTATGCCAGCGTGAAGGCGCCGTATTTTTACAGTCTCGCCGCCGGTTACCAGGCGATGGACAGCTTGGCCCGCGTGTACAGCATTCCCGACTTCACCTGGCACCAGTTGGGCAACGGCGAAGTGTTCGCCGGCAGTTGGGCGGATAGTTTTTTCGGCGCACGTGCGCCGCTGCAGATCCCTACGGAGCTGTTTAACGGCTACCAGGGAAACCAGAGCGCGATGGTCGCGGCCCTTCCCGGGTTGCGACCAGGTGCAACGATCAACAACGGCGAGCGCATCACCACGGTGGCACTCGCCAATGACCAGATGGCCATCCGATGGACGACGCAATCCGCCGCGCTGTAGCGCGCCAATTCCCCGAACTCACCGGTGGCTATCACTTGCCACGATTTGCCCGAGTTGTCGCCGTGGCCGATGCGCCGGCGGACGCCGGACTGTGCGACGACTTCCGCCCGCGCTATGCCGTGGATATTGAAGTGCTCGGCGCCGACGACGAACCCGACCCAGCCATGCCGCCGCTCACTGGCGTTCCATTGCCGCTGCCCACCGGTGGCGAAGAAATGGGCATCTATGCATTCCCGGAGGAGGGCACGCGGGTCGTGGTGTGCTTTGCGTATGGACTGCCGAACAAACCCTACATCCAATCGATCTTGCCGCACGGCCTGAGCATGCCGAAGGTGCCGAAAGGTGATCAGGTGTGGCAGCACAGCGATGCAGCCCAGCAGCGCGTCGACGCCGACGGTAACTGGCTACGCCAGACCGATGGCAAGATCCGTGACCAGTCGATTGAGCGCGAGGTTGAGGCCCTGGACAACCGTGAGCAGTTCCAGAGCCACATGCAGACGATCGATGACCATTCCACCGAATCGGTGGGTGGTGTGAAGACGATCGAGGCGCTGGGCGCGCTTAAGCTGATGTCGGGCGGATCCGCGAGCTTGGCGGCGGTGGATGACCTACACCAAGCGACGGGCCGGGATCTGAACGTGGTTGTGGGGCAAAAGCACAACGTTGCGGTAGGGGGCGACATGCAGGAGACGATTAACGGCCTGCGCCATAGCCTTTCAGAGAAAGGTCAACGCTTCGAGGCGCCCAAAAGTTGGATCGGATCTAGTGAAGTGAATCTATTCCAAGTGGTAGGTGAGGTGCTGAGCCTTCTGAAAGAAATGAATATGCAACTGGCGCAGCATACGCATGCGGACAAATCGGTTCCTAGCCCAGCAGATGTTGTTTCTTTCACGTCACGATTGGTCGAGATTTCGGAGCAATTCATTCGCATACAGTCAATCACCTACTGACGTAATAGAGTCCGTTGAAGTTATATCCCATATTTCTGTTCGCGTTTTTCAAACGCCCTATGCCCACCTTCCAAGATTGAGCATACTTTGGATCTAATTCCATGTTCACTTTTAACATCGCCATCCTCAAGCGCTCCCGAGGAGTACGAGATGAGTTCCCCATCATTGCTGGCCACGATGACCTGTTCAGCGTCGGAATTAACTACTAAGTTGGCATTATGGGTGACGATTATAACTTGCCTATATTTCTTTATCGTATTGAACAGAGGGACTAACTGGTTTACGATAAATTCATTGTCTAGATCATCTTCTGGCTGGTCGAAAATGAACGGGCTGCCGAACGGATCTGTTGCTAGCTTCAAACATACGTAAAATGTGCCCCTTTGACCCACTGATAGCCTATTGACTGTGCGGCCTTTATATGTAAAGTCGGCATTCACATACAGGAAGTTTTTTATACTATTTGGTGCGAAAAGATAATTGATAAGCTCGTATCTGCCGCCTTGATTGAAGTATTCGTCTTTCCAAAAAAACTCTTCAATACTTAGTAGTTTGTCTTCGATGGTGATCATTTTGTGGCCTGACAGCAATCGGAAAAAGTCTTCTTTGTTGGAAACGCCGAAAGTCATTTGCAATTTTTCGAGTGAGGTTTTTTCAGCGGTGCCTCTGAATTTTCCTCTGTTAACGCATCGTTCAAGGCCCGAGTAAAATAGAGGTAGATCAAATACCGTCTCGCCAATAATGTTTATATCAATAAGCATATTTTTTACTAAGTTATTTTGCTCTTCATTCCATTCTGGATTGGGCTGTTGAAGTCTTCCGAATGCGGCGTCAACGTCAATGCGCATATTTTCGATGTACGCATTGTATTGTCCTGCGAGTTCGCCTCTACGGGCGACGTAGGTATGATATTCTTGAGTTTTAATTTCTATTTCATCAAGTTTGTTTTTCGCTTGGTCAATGATGTACTGATATTCCGAAATTTTGCTCAAGAGTGAAGAGATATCTTGGTTTATGCCTTGCTCTGAAAATTCTTTACGAATTAGGTCGTTATCTCTTTCCAATGAGATAACGCTTGTTTCTGCGGCTGTTGTGTTAATCGACAGTACTTTCACAATTTCGTCAATTGTGGCGAATGGAGATTTGCTTTCGGAGTCTTTGAAATTATTGTATTCGGTAACTCTAGTGTTTATCAGCGCAATGCTCCGCTCTATTTCGGACTTGATCTCCCGGGATCGATTGATAAATGCATTTTTTTCGTTGATGGTACTCGAGTTTTGCTGGTACCTCTCAATTAGAGCGTTGTTTTGGGGGTTGGTTAAAGTCGATATTAACTGCGTGTTTTTCTCAATTAATGCTTTTTGATATTTTGGCTTATTAATTGGCGTGTTGTTAACGTCTGTAGCATTCCAAAATTCAACAAAAGCCCGGTAAGAGCCCAGTATCGCAGTTAGCTCTTGCGTAGCGACAGGGTCGTATACATTGAATCGTATGCCAAGCATTCGCTTGATTTCATCGCTTAAGGTAGACGGATTTTTACTAAAGTCATGGATCTTTCCTTGGGAAACATGGAGGTAGGCATAAGAACCATCTGCTAAGTCATTAAACTCGATTTCAGATCCATTAATACCGCCCTGATTAATTGTAATTGTAAGTTCCTCTACCGAAACTCCCCTAACCTGTTCTGTGCCTTGGCAGTTTGCTAGTTTTGAAAACATAGCATCTAGGAACAAGCTTTTGCCTGTCCCTCGACCACCTATTATTGCAACCATGTTGGGGTTTAATTGTATGTCTTGGCGTTGAAAGCTTAGCTCGCTGTCGTTGAAGACTTTTCCGTAAATGGATATTTTGCTGAAGTAAGGTTTGATAAAACTGCGCTCGGTAAAGTCATCTGTTTGTTGTACCCTATCTCTTGGCTCGAATATCGTTTGCCGCAGTCCCTGAAAATTTGGTTTCGCTTTAACCCATGTGTATTTTTCTCCAATCTGCTGAAGCGAATGGGCATCAGAGCAACTAAATACGGGCTTGGCCAATGCATCGATGGTGCGGCCTGTGTCTAGAAAAAAATCTCTGTCTCTCGGACGACCAAAGATGAGATGTCCCAGCTTTTCTATCTCTAAAGCTATGGCTACTGATCTGCCATCTGTTCTGTTAGGTTGAAAGCCGCCGTACCCGTTAGGGCATATTGCAATAAAGAAATCCTGGCCGACCCTTAAGACGCTTGAGAGATAGGCAATCAAGTCTTGGTGATCAATAACTATCTGCCCTGCATCTAAGCCGGAAGATTTAACTGATTGCTCAGAGCACCATATTAGCTTGCTATCTGGTGTTGTGTTTTTGATGTTGTATCTCGATAGGTGGTCATTGATTTGTTGTGTGGTCAAATGCTCTGCAAATATTGCATGCAAGTTGATCCATTCTCCGTCCTTGTTGGATTGAGTGATGCGGAATTCAAGATTTCCAAATACTGTAACCTCTGCTCCTTCGTCCATTAGAGCAGCTCTTGCTAGCTCGATTTCATTTTCCTTGAAATAGAAATAATTGGTCACGCCTATTACGGACAAGTTGGCTGACTTGATAGCCTTTGCATAGTCTGCCCAAGTTGCGCTTCCAAAGTTGTTGTTGAGATTGGTTAGGGGGGAGTGAAGGTGTAAATCCCATTTGTTCCAAGTCGAACCAATCATGAATTCTCTCAATGTTTTTGGAAGTATCCTAGGAATATAGCTCTCGTGTTGAGTTTCGCCAGTCAGAGGGGCGGCTTTAGTAGCTATACGTCCGGCAGTCAGACGCGTAGATAGATCCCAATGACGCTTGTGGCATGAAGCTGCAACCGAGCGAATTCGACTACCTGCCAAAAATATCTTACGGAAAAGCACTTATCCCCCTCCCGCCGACGGGCTGTCTGCGTCTTTTTTTTGCAGATTCGAATGTTGTGCAAACTGACTTCCCGCCCAGCACAGCCGCGGGGCAAGTGAAGGAATCGGCAATTGCACGGGATGCAAAGGTTTGCAAAAAAATGCAGGATTACTGCACCAGTCCTGCTACGGGCTGAAAGGGGGAGCGCATAGCCCAACGCCTTTATGTACGGGAGTAGCCACCAGAAAACTAGGGATTTCCGCAATTTTCAAATTCAGGAAAGATCGAAATTCTTGCTGCGATCGGGTACAAAAATGTGAGCCGAAAGTGGCCAGAAGTCTAGGCGTGCGGCCATTCGGCGAAATACGGCCTTTTCACAACTTTGAATAACCGAACCTCAGATAGGGATAGATCAATGTGGGAGTTTTTTGCTAGTGACGTGGGGAAGGTTGCTCTTGGAGGTCTCATCGCGACGACAGGCTCGTTGATCCTATTCGCCTTGGGATGGATAAAGGAGTCGCGCCTTTCATCGAAAAAGCAAAAAATCGAAGCTCAGCACCTTGGCATTCGGCTGGTACTCGTCTTGGATAAGCTGGTAGCCGACTGCTACAACGCGGTACACGATCCACTTTTCACGGATGAACAGGGCTACTCCCATAGCGCGGTGCCAAACCCTGAGTTCACGCTTCCTGAAGGCGGCGACTATCGGGCACTGCCAACGCAGCTGATGTACGACATCATGTCGATGCCCAATCGACTCAACGCCATCAAAGAAGGCATGGAGTCTGTTGGAGAACAATCCTCCCCGCCTGATTACGAAGAGTATTACCAGTACCGGGATGAAAACCTGTCAAAGCTAGGGTTAAGAGCAATCGGGCAGATCGAATCTCTCTGTAAGACATACAAAATCCCACCACCCGAACGGCCTAAGTATTACGCCCCAAAGGAAGACCTAATATCCAAATTGGAAAGAATGGAAGAAATTGACAGGACCCGCGCTAAATTCAGCGGGGCGGTCACGCCGCCTGTGCAGCAATGAGCAATGCGATCATTAATCCGTCCAAAGCCCGTCCAAGCTTGGGATTTGCAGTATGGATATTTTCAAACGTGGGCTGGGAAAAAGGTAATTTTGGTAAGCGAGATATAGAAATGGGCTACAGCCCTCGTAGTGCCTGGCTTTCAGTCATTACCCCAAGAGGTAATTTAAGGTAAGAGTTAGGGTAATAATTTCTGACGTGCCCCATTTTACTGGGTTTGAGGGCTATTAGGAATTACTCGTAGGAAAGGTAATTTTCTAACTTCATACTTACCAAATTATTACCTTTGAGGACTTCTCTCAACGCCACGATTTTCAAGGCTTCCAGAGATCGGCTACCGCTGTATTACCAAAATTACCTTTTTCCCATGGGTCAACATGGAACGTCGAAATGGCCTTCGGGCCCCTGTTCTGCAACCTGGTGCGCAAAACCCATGGGACTGACATGGGACTGAGATTAAAAATCTTGCTCCTCTGCAGCCCTTATAAACCGGGGGGGTGTCCTTAAAAAAGCGCAAACGGGTAGTTTCGAATCTCTCCTTCACCGCCATATTCAGTAAACACAAGCCCCTGATTTTCCTAGAGAAAGTCGAGGGTTTGTGGTTTTTGGCGTTTGGAAAAGTTGCTAAAGGACCACTGGTTCGAAGCCTCTGAAACGTGAGTTGGCAGTCTTTTATTACCAAGAAGTTGTACAAAACCCTGTCACCCGTCGAAATCTCCTACACGCCTCATTGACCCCCCGAACCGTCCCGAGTTTACTGTATGCGCATACAGTAAATTCACTATCAGGTTCGTATCATGAGCGTCACCATCCTCTGCCCTTTGTCAGGCGCGGGCGAAAAGCTTGCGCTGTATTCGTTTCGGATTCCCGCCGGTTTTCCTTCGCCCGCGGCTGATCACATTGAAAAGCACATCTCTCTGGACGAGGTTTTTGATATTCGTGCACCGCACGTTTATCTGGCGAAGATCGAGGGTGAGAGCATGCAGGACGCGGGGATATTTTGCGGTGATCTGGTGATCGTCGACCGCAGCTTGAATGCCGAGCACGGCGATATCGTCATCGCCGGTCTCAACTCCGAACCCATCTGCAAGCGTCTGCATATGCGCGACAACACCATCATCCTTCTTTCGGCCAACAGCAAATATCCGCCTCGCTACGTGATGGAAGGGGATGAGCTGGTGATCTGGGGTGTGGTGACTTACAGCGTGCGCGACCATGGCAAATCGTGAGCAGGTTTTCGCGTTGATCGATTGCAACAGCTTCTATGTTAGCTGTGAGCGAGTGTTCCGGCCCGATCTGGCGAAGACGCCGATTGTCGTGCTGAGCAATAACGATGGCTGCGTGATTGCGCGCAGTTATGACGCCAAGCCCTTTGTGAAAATGGGCGCGCCGTATTTCCAGATTCGCGATGATTTGCGCCGCCATGGCATTCAGGTGTTCAGCAGTAATTACGCCTTGTACGGCGACATGAGCGAGCGGGTGATGACGATCATCGAATCCATGGTGCCGGCGGTCGAGGTGTACAGCATTGATGAGGCGTTCGCCGATCTCAGCGGCATCCCTGGGGACCTGACCGCGTTTGGCCGCACCATCCGCTCTGCTGTTTATAAGCGCACCGGCATCCCGGTCGGCGTCGGCATCGCCCCGACGAAAACGCTGGCCAAGCTCGCCAACCACACCGCGAAACGCCTGCAAGCGCATACCGGTGGCGTGGTCGACATCTGCGATCCGTCCAAACGCGACTGGGTGCTGCGCAATACAGATGTTGGTGACGTGTGGGGCGTCGGTCGACGGATGAAAGCTCATCTGGAAAGCATGCAGATCAGAAGTGCGATGGACCTGGCGAAGGCCGATCCGTGGACACTGCGGCGCAAGTTCAGCGTGGTGATCGAGAAGACCGCGCGCGAACTGGGCGGCACATCCTGTCTGGAGCTGTCCGAGACGGAACCGCCGAAGCAGGAAATTTGCAGCAGCCGCATGTTTGGCAACCGTTTGACTACCATCGAGCCGATCAAGGAAGCCGTTGCTACTTATGTGCATCGAGCGGCGGAAAAGCTGCGTGCGCAGAATTCGCTGTGCAAAAAAATCCGCGTGAGTATCCGCACCGGCATGTTCAATCCGGAAGAGGCCAAGTACGCCAATGGCGCGCTGATCGAGTTGCCTTATCCGACCAATGATGTGCGATTGCTGAGCAAGGTCGCGAGCGAAGCGATCGATCGATTGTTCCGGCCGGGCTTCAAGTACAGCAAGGCTGAAGTGTTATTGATGGATCTTCGGCAGCCCGGAGAGTTTACCGACGACTTGTTTGCCCAGTCGCAACCGCAGACGGCGGAGAAGGTGATGGGGGTGCTGGACCAGATTAATCGACGCTGGGGGCATGGAACGTTGCGAGCGGGGAGTGTGCCGGCGGATCCGGCCTGGGGCATGCGGCGGGAGATGATGAGCTCGAGTTTTACGACGAAGCTGGATCAATTGTGGGTCGTTAAATCCAATTGAGGCTCGGGTGCCAGGCCTGGTGCCGCGCTACAATCGCCGCCATCATTTTTGCAGTAAAGGACGACTTTCATGATCATTTCCACCACTCATTCCGTCGAGGGGCGGCAGATCACGGCCTATCTGGACATTGTCAGCGCCGAGTCTGTGCAAGGGGTCAACGTGATCCGCGATATGTTCGCCGGCATGCGCGACTTCTTTGGCGGGCGCTCGCAGACGTTGGAGCGGGCTCTTAGAGAGGCACGCATTCAGGCCACCGACGAACTGAAAGATCGAGCGCGGGCATTGCAGGCTGACGCGGTGGTCGGCGTGGATTTTGAGATCAGCATGCCGGCAGGCAAGGGCGGCATGGTCGTGGTGTTTGTCACCGGAACGGCGGTGAAGCTGCGCTGATCATTGTGTTCAAGGCAAAGCCCACTCGCACACCGAATGGGCTTTTTTCGCGTCTATCAGCCTTGAGGCTTGAGCAACACAGCGCCTCTTGCGTCATAGGTCAGCGGTGTATCGATGGCAACGAGGGGCGGTGTCCCGTCAGGCTGCACCGATGGTGCGGGCTCGCTGGGATGGTAGACGACGCCCGGCTGCAGAAGCGGTTTGTCCGGGTATTTGATGGTGATTTCACCCGAGGCGATCTTTTCCTTGAGTTTTTCCGCACCGGCCTTGCCGGCAGCGATCTGCTCGTCCGTGAGTTTTACGATTGGCATGTTCGGGAATCCATTGATCTGCATGATCTCTCCTTGAGATTCATTGGTAGGAATAAGGGCAGCGGCCGTTCGATGGAAATCTTTAGCGAGTGATCGCTCGCGACGCTTTTTTCCATTCGTCGGTGATCAGCCTTTCTGAACAGCAAGTCCAGTAGTGACCGGCTAGTCTCAAAAGCGCTGAGGGACGATATTTTCCAGGCAAAACTGTTTTGCCGGTGTCGGCCCGGTTGCGTAGGGGAGAGTCTATGTCAGGTCCATTTATCGAAGATGATGGCGCTGAGTTTTCATTCAACAACTGTGTGCGCTGCGGTCAGTCGGAGTATCAGTCGGGGTTTGGCGAGGATCCGGTCAGCATCGGCAAAATCAAATCCACAGCCCCCAAAGGGCCGAAAGCGAAATTCCTGCCCAAGGTCACGGCAAGGACCAGAAAGTGATTTCATCCCGCACCCCGTCACTGAACGGGGTTTTTTATGTGCGCAAGAATGAGGGGGCGGGCATTGACATTAATGTCGTTTTTTTTTCACAAACTTTTCACGTTGGCCAACGTAGTGTGAAGCCATCCGTTAGAAAGCAAGTCTCCAGCCCGTCTCCCCAGCGGGCTTTTTTTTGCCCGGCATAAAACCTTTTCCCTGATCGCGGTCCAATCGACGCTGTCGCCCGCGTCTGGACTTTCCTGCGCCGAGGGCATTAAATCCCGCTCCTTTTCGTCATCCCGTTTATTTGAGGTTTTCGTCATGCGTTTAACACTGCCTGCTCTGGTTCTTGGCCTTCTGGTTGCTCAAGGTGCGATGGCTGCCGGTGACGGCACCGCGGCGCTGGGCGGTGGCCTGGGTGGCGCGCTGGGTAACGTGGTCGGTCAGAAAATGGGCGGCAGCACCGGTGCCGCCATTGGTGCTGGCGTCGCGGGCGCAGCGGGCAGCGCAGTCGCCGCACGCAAGGGCAGCCGTACCAAAGCGGCGATCGGCGGCGGTGTCGGTGCAGCCGGTGGTTCGGTGATCGGCAACAGCCTGGGCGGCCGCAACGGCGCCACCATCGGTGCAGGTCTGGGCGGCGCGGCCGGCGGTGCCGTCGGCAGCAACCTGGGCAAAGGTCACAAGCGCCACTGAGGCTGATGGCCTGTCAGAAAAAGCCCGACTCGATGTCGGGCTTTTTCATGGCTGAACGTTTCGTGCGAAATCATCTCCAATCTGCATACGCCCCGCTTGGGCGGACTGTCCCGTTTCGGGAACTGCGAGGTTCATATGCGATTGTCATTATCTGCACTGTTTTTTGGCTTGGTCGTGGCGCAGGGCGCGATGGCGGCCGGAGATGGCACCGCTGCCGTAGGCGGTGGTCTCGGCGGTGCGCTGGGTAATGTGGTTGGCGGACAACTCGGCGGCAGCACGGGCGCAGCGGTCGGCGCAGGTGTTGGCGGCGCGGCGGGCAGTGCCGTCGGGGCTAATAAACGCAACCGCACCGAAGCCGCGATTGGTGGCGGTCTTGGCGCAGCAGGCGGCTCGGTTGTCGGCAACAGCCTCGGCGGCTCCACCGGCTCTGCCATTGGCGCGGGCCTGGGCGGCGCAGCCGGCGGCGCGGTAGGTAACAATCTTGGCGACGACGACGGCGGATCTCATTCCGGCGGCCACAAGCACAAGAACAAACACAAAAATAAACATCGCTGATTTATCAACGAAAACCCGGCCTGGCGCCGGGTTTTTCGTGTGTGGCCGTCAGGCAGAGGAACGATTGGCGGCAGGGCTTTTCGAACGTCATACATCCCACACGCTCAAGAGGTGCACCATGACCCCTGAAACTGAAGGCAAAGAAGAGAAAGGCCCGAGTGGATTGCCATTTATCAATGATCCGGGGAATGAAGATCCCGGGTCGCTGATGGACGATGCGACGGTGCCGTTGAATGATGCGGATGAGGCGGATATGGAGTATGAGGAGGATGGGGATGAGCAGTGAATGGGGTGTTGAAAATTTGAGTTATCGCTTAAGGGCCTGACTCAGCAGGCCCCTACAGAGGCCCAGTTCCTCGGAACGAAACGTCGATTCTGTGTGCTGTAATTTTCACAAACTGCCCGTTGAGATGCGGAAAATCGAAGTGAATATCTTGATCCGCAAATTCGACGAATGACTTAAAGGTATCGCCTTCTAAGCGCCCATGAATCTCACATGAGAAACCATCGTCAAGCATCTCGACACGTGTTTCGATGCTTTCACATATTGAGATGTCTATTTCGTCCGGCAGTACCATTTCGAACTCGGCTGAGTAGTTCTCACCTACTTCAATGACTGAGGGGCAGTGGCCTGCGAAACATCTCACAGTCACACCGTTGACGCTGAGCAGTAGCATTTCCTCAATGATTGGGTCGATCTCGACAATACGCGCGGAATATTTGTTAGTCATCTGCGAGCCATGCTCTCGTTTTCAGAGGTTTTGCGGCGGGTCGATTAGTTCATAGAGGTCATCGGAGGGCGATATTTTTTTGATTCTGCCTGAGCCTAGATAAGTCTTGAACTCGCTCTCAAGAAAACTGATGTCAGTGTATTTTTGTACTCTTCAGACCTGTCGGCGGCGTACATATAAAGACGCCACACGTCAAAGCCGTCGATCCTGTTGTTTGGCCCGTAACCGAAATCTACTAACTCTGTGGGAAAATGGATAGCACATCCTACACCATGTAACCCATACTCCAGTCCATCAATAATTTCTCCGCAACGCTCTATCTGGAAACTTTGTCAGAGCCTAAGAATGTTTCGTGTACCAAATTTTTTTCTGCAGCAGCGTTGTTCCTTCTTCGACTTTACTGAGGAAACCTTTGATTAAGTCCTCAAGAGACAAAATGTCACCTGCAAAAGAGCGCTTGATTATTGAATGGTCTAGAAAGGTGTTTCTGTTAAGTACACACTTGGCTCTCTCAATCTTAATGATGATGTAGTGAATTTTAACTCTGACGACATGGATGTGGCGGAAACAGAGTACCTATCCCCAATGAGTTGGATGGATAGGTTTAATGTTTCTTGCGTTGGAATGTTTGATGTTGTCAAGCCTCGAACTTCACTGCACGTTATTCCGATACGGCAAGCATTGTATCCTATTAGATCCCATTTCTTTGGAGGAGTGTCTGGTGTTTCCCTGATGTCAAATGCCAAGGTCAGTGTTGAAAGGTTATTGTCTATGTTCAGGGCGAATAGCTTAATCTCTGAGATAGGTATATGTCTGCTGAATACCATATTGAAAAGTTTGCTGCCCTCTATTTCGTTCCAGTTTTTCATGGTGATCTCCTGAATGGGTAATGATCGCTTGTGTTTTTTACCTTGCCATTCCGCCTGTCATCCGCAGGTCGCACATTTATGTGAGGGCCTTGATCTCCCCGGTTATTTATATCTCCGTATTTATGGCCTGCGGAATGATCTTGGAGGATCAATATAAAGCCATCCTCTCTGGTGTATTTATATTCCCGAGTTATGATTGGCATTCCACTACTGTCCAAGATGTTATTGCCCTTCCTATCTGTCATGTTGGCATAAGTGAATTGCTTCTGCTTGCCGCTAACCTCATCGACTTGAATGTCGGGCTGTTGCCCTTTTGGTATTCCCGAGTCAAGTTTTGCCTTTCTGAACGCGCCTCGCCGAGAAACCAGTGGGGGCTCGATTTCATTAGGTTTTGGACAGCCGGTCGTTTTTCGGCCTTTTGGCGGGCAGTTCGACGTCAACCCCAACGGATCCACCCACCCCGTCGGATTCGGCACGTACTGGTACTGATTCAACCCACCGGCCAGCTTCACCGGATCCGGCGTCAGATACCGCCCTAACCTAGGGTCGTAATACCGATGGCGGTTGTAATGCAGCCCACTTTCAACATCGAAATACTGCCCCTGAAAGCGCAGCGGTTGATCCAGATAGTCTTCGCCGGCCAGGGTGACGGCGGCGACTTTGCCGTAGGCGTCGTATTGGGCGGACCAGACGATTTCGCCGCTGTAGTCGGTGAGTTCCTGTGGGGTGCCTAGGTGGTCGAGTTGGTAGTAGAACGGGCAGGCCTTTTTCGGGCCTTTGCCGTCGAGCATCGCCAGTGGGCGGAAGGTGCCGGGTTCGTAGAGGAAGCTGCGGTATTGCGTGGCGCTGCTTTCGGCGACGAGGTGTTCGCCTTGCCAGAAGAATTCGGTGACGGCGCTGTCGACGGTTTTGCGGATGCGCCGGCCGAAGGCGTCGTAGTGATAAGTGGCGGTCTGGCCGTCAGGGCGGGTCAGGCCGATCAGGCGGTGCTGGCAGTCGTAGCGGTATTCGGTGACCAGAGTCTGGCCGTGGCCACGGCGTTCGCGGATCAGGTTGCCGAAGGCGTCGTAGTCGTAATGGCGGTCGCCCTGCATCAGCAGGCGGTTGCCTTTGATCTGCGCGGGACCGGGGCGGTCCTGCATCAGCAGGTTGCCGGCCGGGTCGTGGGCGAAGGATTCGGGCAGTTCGTCGCGTGAGTGACGTACGCGGATCAACCGGTCGAGGGCGTCGTAGCCGTAGGTGCGCTGGCCGTGGCGGCTGTCAGCAATGTGCTCAAGATTGCCGTTGGCGCTGTAGGCATAATCGCGGCGGTACAGCGAGGCGTGGCGATGGCCTACAGCGTGGGCGAGCAAGCGGCCCTGATCGTCGTAGGAGTATTCGCTGAGCAGCAGACCTTGCTGGCGTTGCTGTTCGCGACCCGACTGATACACATGCCGGGTCAGCGGCGTACCGTTGAGGTCGATGGCGCTCAGCGCACCGCCCTTGGCGTAGTGATAGTCGAGCTTGCTGTTGTCCGGCAGGCGCAGGCGTTTGAGCTGGCCGCAGGCGTCATAGGCGTAGCGCAAGGTGCCCCAGCCCTGATGCTCGGTGATCAGCCGATCCTGACGGTCGTACTCGAACGCCAGCGGATGGTTCTGGCCGTCATCGACACCGATCAACCGACCGAGGCGGTCGTAGTCATAGCGGATCTTGGCGCCATCGGGCAGGGTCTTGACCAGCAAACGTCCAGCCGCGTCGCGCTCGTACCGGGTGACCAGACTTGGACCGAAATCACCAAACTCGGTCTTCTCCAGCAGATGCCCATTGAGATCGTAGGCATACGCAGTCCGGCGTCCATCAAACCCGGTTTCCTGTCGGATCAATCCGGTCGGCGTGTAATCCAGTCGGTATTTTTCTCCCGATTCGTTTTCAATCTCGGTCAGCAGCAACCGCGCATGGTCATAGCGATACTGCACGCGGGTGCCATCGGGGTTGATCCGCCGCGAGACCAAGTGCAGGTCATCGTCATATTCATAGCGGGTGATACGACCGAGCTCGTCGCGCTCAGCGGTGATCTGCCCGTAGGCGCCGTAGCTGTAGGCGCGCGTGCTGCCCGTAGGAGAAGTCGTCAGGATCAGTCGGCCGGCGGCGTCCCACTCCTGACGACTGACAACACCAAATTCGTCCTGGGTGGTAATCCGCCGTCCCAGCGCATCGTAGGAAAAACGCCGCACGCCGCCGTCCGGCAGGGTTTCTTCGATGAGCTGGCCGAGCTCGTTCCACACCCAGCGGTGGCGGCTGCTGTCCGGGTAACGCAGCGACAGCAATTGCCCGCGCAGGTTGTAGTAGTAATGGGTGACCTGACCGTCGGGAGCGACCGCTTCGGTGACGGCGCCTTCGGCATTGCGCCGATAGATCCACTCCGCATCACCACGGCAACGCTTGTAGAGAAAACCGTTGCGGTACTCGTAGGACGTTGGTGCATCGTCCGGCGGAATCAGCGCGATCAGCCGTCCAAGTTCGTCGTAGCGATATTCGGTGACCGCGCCCAACGCATCCTGCTCGGCGATCAAACGGCCCTGCTGGTCATAGGCCTTGAGCTGCTCGCCACCATCGGCCGCAACCTGGCGCACCAGCCGCGCGCGCTCGTCGTGGACGTAGACTTCTTCGGTACCGTCGACGTAATGCACGGTCACGCTGGCGTCGTCATCGTTCCAGACGTAACGGGTGTTCATCTGCGAGAACGAAGCCCAGTGCCTCACGCAGCGGGCGGCTTTGCCCTCACGCTGCCACTCCCAGAAGAAGCTCGCACCGCCAGTCAGCTGGCGCTGGAGGATGACGTGGTGATCGTCGTAGTCGTAGCGCTCGCTGTCGCGGACCGCGTTGGTCGCAACCAGCAGGCGTTGCCGGGCATCGAAGCTGTAGGTGGCGAGGTTTTGCTCGGTGATCCACTCGCCCTGAACAAACACCTGATAATCGACCGCCACCAGTTGCGCGCGGTCATACCGCAACAGCAGCGCGCGGCCGGCGCCGTTGTCCAGACGCTGAATGCGGTCGGAGCGATCGCGTTGCAGGGTCAGACGATTGCCGTAGACATCGCTGATTGTGGTCAGCCGGCCGGCGCGAAAGTGGTAAAACCGCGCGCTGTCGCCGGCCAACGCCAGAATCAGTTCTTCCGGTTCATCACCAAGAAAGATCGCCGCCCGCGACAGGCTGTTGTGAATCGCCGGGCGCGCGACGTTGGGCAGGGGAAAACGGGTGCGGCGGTTTTCGTGGTCGATCCAGATCACGCCATCGCCGTCGAAGGACAGGCGATGCGCGAGCGTGTGGCTCCAGCCAAAACCCAGGCCGATGTCGATCTCGACCGCGCTGCTGCGGTACAAACGGGTGAACTCGAAGGGCAGCACGCCATCGAGCACCGCGTCGGTCAGGGTCAGCAGTTCTTCGCCGGTGACCATCGACACCGGGCAGCCATTGGTACAGGTTTTGGGCACGCAATCGGCGGCATCGCCGTTGGGGTTTTTCGCCTGGTCGGGCGCGTCGTCGTGTGGCTCGTGGCGCTCAAGGCGCGCCATGTTTTGAGATTTGTCCCGCGCGAGTGGCGCCGGATTCGGCACGCTCAACACAACTTCATCGGCTTGGCGAATGTTCAGCGGAATCGATGGAGTCGGCTTCAGCTCCACCTCGCGGGCATGAAACATCAGCGGCTTCAGTGTGCTCGCGTGCTGCTTGAGCTCCGGCGTCGAAGTCAGCTCAGCCAGACGCAAGGCTGACGCGGCCAGCCATTCCCGCGCCCGTGGCGACTTGATCTTCGCCAGGACCTTGCTGCTCAAACGCAGCGATACGCCGGCACCCCCGGCGACGCGCATCAACAGGAAACTGATGAGCAACTCGGTGCGAACTTCGGCCACCACCTCGGCGAGGTATTGCGGCGGCAGCATCTTCAGCCAACTGGTGAACGCGGCCAGATGAATGAACAGCAACGGCTCGTCGCTGAGCATCAACAAAGCGTTGGCAATCGCCTCGCTGGAAGCCGCCAGCAGCGCCTCAAGTTCGACTTCGCTCAGGTATTCCAGGAGCTTCGCGCTGTGCTCCTGCAGATCGGCAAGTAGGGCGAACAGTTGTTGAATGTCATCCCAGACGCCATTCAAAGCTTTTTCCAGACCGCGCCAATCGGCCCGTTGCAACTGCCCGTAACGATCAAGAAAACCGGCGCTGGAAAACTCCGTCCATTGCGGTTGGAAGCCTGTCCATTCGCTGCGCAGCCAGCCTTCAAGACCGGCAATCACGCCTTCATATGAGGCATACAGGGCGCGGACATGGTCGGTAGAAACATCGGGAAAGAAGGTGACGCGATAGCGCTGGCCGCGCATGCAATCGGTCACCTCGAGAATCCCGCTCGGGCCGATGGTGTAGCGCAGTGGTTCGCCGAAGGTCAGCACACCGTCGACGTCGCTGAGCAGCGGTTCGAGGGTCACCGGGGTGTCGCCGATCGGCACGAAGCGCGCGGTTTCGAACAAATGCACCAGGGTCAGCGGCCCGTTGGCCGGGCACATGACTACCGATGAGCTGATGGGGGCGCGCGAGGTGATCGGCGCGCTCAGTTGTACGTCATTGCCAACCTTGAACACTTGCTCGATGTCCAGCGCGGTCCCGGTCCAGAACTGCTCGGCCCAGGCGTCGTAGTTGTTCAGGCACAGGCGGAACTCGTCGATCAGCGCTTCGAAATCGGGCTGCTGGGGATTCAGGGCGGCCACCACCAGCAGTCCGATGCTGTTGTTCAGGGCCAGGAGCCGATCGGGTTGAAACATTCGCAGTCGCTCGCGCATGTGAAAAAACGGGAGCGCGGACTTTGCGGGGGATCAAAAAGGAAAGAAGTCGGGGAAGTAGGCAGTGTCTGTAGGAGTTTTCGCTAAATGCGAAAAGGCGTCGATGGCATTGCCCGTTGCTCAATGTCCATCGGCCTCGCTATGCTGCTGAACCCATTAATCAGATCCGCGTTGCGGCACGTTGCCTGTCGCCCGGGATGTCTTTGTTAACGGATCCGATGATGAATGCACCGCTGACGACGTTCGGCCCGATCAAGGCCGTGATTTTCGATATGGACGGTTTGCTGCTCGACACCGAGGGCATTTACACCGAGGTCACCTCGCTGATTGCCGGGCGCTACGGGAAAACCTTCGACTGGAGCGTCAAACAAAACATCATTGGTCGCGGTGCCAATGACCTGGCCAAATACGTGGTGCAGGCGCTGGAGTTACCGATCACTCCGGAAGAATTTCTGCAGATCCGCGAGCCGCTGATGCGCGAGCGTTTCCCCAAGGCGCAGGCGATGCCGGGGGCCGAAGCGCTGGTGCGTCACCTCAAAGCGCACAACATCCCGATCGCGGTGGGCACCAGTTCGTCGCGCCAGTCGTTCGGGCAGAAAACCACCTTGCACCGTGAGTGGTTTGCGCTGTTCGATTTCATCGTCACGGCGGACGATCCGGAAGTTGGCGCGGCCAAACCGGCGCCGGATATCTTTCTCACCGCTGCCAGGCGTCTGGGCGTCACGCCCTCGGATTGTCTGGTGTTCGAGGATTCGCCGTTCGGCGTCACCGCCGCGAAAGCGGCAGGCATGACCGCAATCGCCATCCCCGACGCAGCGATGGCCGATGAGAAATATGCTCACGCTGACGGCATTATTCGTTCGCTGAAAGCATTTATGCCCAGCGCCTTTGGCCTGCCGGCGCTGGAACTGGCTTGACCGTCCACACAAAAACGCCGCCCCTCCTATAAAGAAAGGCGGCGTTTTTTCTTGCCGGTCTGTCAGGCGCCGAAACCACCGTCGATGGTCAGGCTGGCGCCAGTGATGTAACCGGCTTCCGGCCCGGCCAGATAGGCGACGAAGCTGGCGATTTCATCGGCGGTGCCGTAACGACCGACGGCCATCAGCGGAATCAGGCTGTCGGCGAATTCGCCATGGGCCGGGTTCATGTCGGTGTCGACCGGGCCAGGTTGCACGTTGTTGATGGTGATGCCCCGTGGGCCGAGGTCGCGGGCCAGGCCTTTGGTCAGGCCGACCAGTGCCGATTTGCTCATCGCGTACACGCCGCCACCGCCGAAGGGCATGCGGTCGGCGTTGGTGCTGCCGATGTTGATGATCCGCGAGCCTTCGCCCATGTGTTTCGCTGCTTCCTGCGAAGCAATGAACACGCTGCGCACGTTGATGGCCAAAGTCTGATCGAAGTCTTCCAGTTTGAAATCTTCCAGCGGCGCGATGGCCAGTACGCCGGCGTTGTTGACCAGAATGTCCAGCCGGCCAAACGCTTCGACGGTGGCGCTGACGGCGTGGCGAATCGCGCCGGCATCGGCGCTGTCAGCCTTGATCGCCAAGGCTTTGCCGCCGTTGCCGGTGATGCTGTTCTGCAGTTCTTCGGCTTTGGCGGCGGAGCTGACGTAAGTGAAAGCGACGGCGGCGCCTTCAGCGGCCAGGCGTTTGACGATGGCTGCGCCGATGCCGCGTGAACCGCCTTGAATCAGAGCGACCTTGCCGCTGAGGTGTTGAGTGGTCATGTTCGATCTCCAAGTGTTCAAGGCGGAATGCCTTGGTGTTGGTGCCGAGTATCGGCCTGGCATCGACAACCGGGTAGACCATGATTGCTATAGTCTGTGTAAACCAGAAGTTTATAGTGGCGATCATGGAAACATTCAGCAGTATCGAATGCTTTGTGCGCAGCGCCGAAGTCGGCAGCTTTGCCGAAGCCGCGCGACGCTTGAGCCTGACCCCGGCGGCAGTGGGCAAAAGCGTGGCGAAACTGGAGGCGCGGCTCGGCGTGCGGCTGTTCCAGCGCAGTACACGCAGCCTGACCCTGACCGAAGCGGGGCAGCTGTTTTTGAGTGAAGTCAGCGCCAGCCTGACCACCATCCAGAATGCCGTGGCCAATCTGGCCAGTGCCGGCGGGCAACCGGCCGGCACGCTGAAAGTCAGCATGGGTACGGTGTTCGGCCGTCTGTATATCGTGCCGCTGCTCGGTGAGTTTCTGCAGCGTTATCCAGCGATCAACCCGGACTGGCATTTCGATAACCGCCAAGTCGACCTGATCGGACAGGGCTTCGACGCGGCGATTGGCGGCGGCTTTGAACTGCCGCAAGGTGTGGTTGCGCGCAGGCTGACACCGGCGCATCGGGTGTTGGTGGCATCTGAGGACTATCTGCAAAAACATGCGCCGATCAGCCATCCCGATGACCTCAAGCAACACGACGGCATTCTGATTCGCTCACCGCAGACCGGGCGCGTGCGCTCCTGGCAACTGACTCACCGCGATCAGCAACACAGTCCGCTGACATTGCGGGCGCGGATGACCATGAGTGATTCCGAGGCTGCCTGTGCAACGGCGATGCAAGGTTTGGGCATTGCGCTGGTGAGCATGCCGTTTGCGGTCGCGTATCTTCAGGCAGGGACGTTACAGCGAGTGCTGCCGGACTGGTTTGTCGATGACGGCAACATTTCGATCTATTACGCCGAGCACAAATTGTTGCCGGGCAAGACCCGGGCGTTTGTGGATTTCGTGATTGAACAGTTTGCTGAGCAGGGACTGGGGCGGCGGTTTAGTGCTATCTGAGCCAGGCACCAAACCGAGTTGCGGCTATCGCGGGCAAGC
>NZ_JBAWKM010000003.1:247444-392486 GCF_037095675.1 Pseudomonas sp. CCNWLW23
CTGAGCAGGGACTGGGGCGGCGGTTTAGTGCTATCTGAGCCAGGCACCAAACCGAGTTGCGGCTATCGCGGGCAAGCCCGCTCCCACAAGTTTTGAGTTGCTCACACATCTTGCAAAGAATACAAAACCCTGTGGGAGCGGGCTTGCCCGCGATGAACGATAACTCGGTCTATCGAGCAAAGCGCTGCGCCCAGCCAATAATGGTCTTCGGCCGTGGCGTCGCATACGTGCGCACCTTCGACGTCGACAACTTCAAGCGCACCAGCGATTCGGCAATCGTCACCGCCGCTGTCACGCCATCCACCACCGGCACGCCGGTGCGCCGGCGAATCTGCTCGTCCAGCCCGGCCATGCCGCCGCAGCCCAGGCAAATCACCTCGGCCTTGTCCTGGGTCACCGCCAGTTCGGCCTGCTGCACGATCGCTTCCAGTGCGCGCTGCGGTTCGTGTTCCAGCTCCAGAACCGCCAGACCACTGGCGCGCACTGAGGCACAGCGATCCCACAGACCGGACAATTTCAGTCGATCTTCGATCAGCGGCACGGTGCGATCCAGCGTGGTCACCACCGAGTAGGCATGGCCGAGGAACATCGCGGTGCTGGCCGCCGCATCAGTGATATCTACCACTGGCACGTTGAGCAATTCCTGCAAGCCTTCGCGGCCGTGCTCACCGTAGCCGGCCTGAATCACGGCGTCGAAGGGTTGGTCGTAGGCCATCACCCGGTCCATGACGGCGATGGCGGCCAGGTAACTTTCGAAATTGCCTTCAATCGATTCGGCGCCGAAGTACGGGGTCAGGCCGACGATTTCGGTACCGGGCGAAGCGACGGCCTGCGCCGAGCGGGCGATGGCGTCGGTGATGGATTCGGTGGTGTTGACGTTGACCACGAGAATACGCATGGAAAATCCTTATTGCGGGCAGTGGTGCGGCCCGAAAACCGGGCCGCGAAGGGATCAGTGGCTGACGTTATCCACAGCGATGCATTCGCCGCTGACTTCGGCGTAATGCGTCTGGCGTTTGGCGATGATCAGGTAAAGCATGCCGGCGATACCGGCACCGATCAGCCAGGAGAACGGTGAAACGCTGTGGAAACCAGGTACCAGGGCCAGGACGATGGCGATCAGCGCTGCAGGAATAAACGCCGCCACCGCGCGGAAATTGATGCCACGGCTGTAGTAATAAGCGCCGTTGGGGTCTTCGCTGTAGAGCTGCGGCACATTGATCCGGCCTTTGCGGATCAGCCAGTAGTCGACCATGATCACCCCGTACAGCGGGCCGAGCAGGGCGCCTAGGCCCGACAGGAAATACACGATCACCAGCGGGCTGTTGTAGAGGTTCCACGGCAGGATCAGCACGGCAATGGTCGCGCTGATCAACCCGGCGCGGCGGAAGGTCAGGTACTTCGGCGCCAGGTTGCTGAGGACGAACGCCGGGGCGACGAAGTTGGCCATGATGTTCACGGCGACGGTGACGATCAGAAAAGCCAGGCAGCCGAGCACCAGAAAGAATGTGTTGGGGATCGAGGCGATGATTTCGGTCGGGCTTTCGATGATCCGCCCGTTGATCTGGAACTGCGCGCCACACAGCAACACGGTAATCGCAGCGAACACCAGAATGTTCACCGGCAAGCCCCAGAAATTTCCTACCTTGATGGTTTTGCGGCACGGCGAAGAACGGGCGAAATCGCAGAAGTTGAGGATTAGCGTGCCGTAGATCGCCAGCCACAACGCGCCGCCGGCAAAGATGTTGCGCCACATCTCGCCACCGGTCAGCGGCTCGCGGATCGACCAGGCAATGGTCGCGTTAGCCTGGAAGTACATCCACCCGGCGAGGGCAGCAACGGTCAGCAGAATCACCGGCCCGGCAAACGCCTCGTAACGGCGCACCATCTCCATGCCGTAGGCGAGAATCGCCAGTTGCACCAGCCAGATCGCCACGAAGCACACCCAGCCCAGGCTCGACAGGCCCAGAATCGAGTCGTGATCGTATTCGGCGAAGCCTGGATGCACAGCGGTCAGCAAGACGCGGAATACCACCGAGGCGAGGTACGTCTGAATACCGAACCAGGCGATGGCGATAACCGCCCTGATCAATGCAGGAATTTGCGCACCGTGAATGCCGAAACTGATCCGGCTGATCACTGGAAACGGCACCCCGGTTTTCTGCCCCATGTACCCGGACAGGTTCATGAAGAAGTACACCAGCGCCGCGCCGATCCCCAGCGACAGCAGAATCTGCCAGCCGCCCAGGCCCAACGCATACAGGCCGATGGCGAACGAGTAGTTGGCGATGTTGTGCACGTCGTTCGTCCACAGGGCGAAGATGCTGTACTGGCCCCAGCGTCGCCCTTCGGCTTTGGTCGGCGCCAGATCGCTGTTGTGCAGGCGCGGGCTCAGTTGCAGCGGCTCGCTCAGTCCGTCATCGGGCAACGGTTGATCGAGCGTGGAAGAGGGCAGACCCAGCGCGATGTTATTCGAAAGACTTGTACGCATTCCGGCAGGCTCCTGACGTTCACTCCCGCGATGACTGTGCATGAGCGCTCAGGCTCGACAAATCTTCGTCGCGGCGGTGAAAACATCACTGGTTATGGGGCATCTGCAGCCTGTACGGGATAGGGCGCTTCAGGCTTGCGGATCGAAAGTGTGCATGTTTTGCAGTTTTGTATACAAAACATGTATGCGATAAAGCCAGATTTGTGCCAGTTGCCAATCTATAAGCGGCAGGGCTCATTTCGAATAGTTATCAATGCGGCATAAGTTGCTGAAAAACCGGCGATATAAATTGATCGATTGGACAGGAATTTTTTTCAGGGGAGGGAGTTTGCAGAGGGGCAAGCAGATGGGGATTCTGCTGGAGAGTGTAACTTTTCAGGGCGTCAGAACTGAAAGTGCACACATAAATGGCACCGATGGTGACAACCTTGTGTACACCTTTTGTGTGCCTGGCACCTATCAATGTGAAAGCGAGCCTGCTCGCGAATGCGGTGGATCAGGCAACTGCAACGTTGACTGGAACTGCGCTTTCGCGAGCAGGCTCGCTCCCACAGGTCTTTCTATAAATGGGGGATCAAACCTTACTCTTGCTGATGATATTCCCGGCATGCAAGCCGCATTCTTTCTGCGTGGCTTCTTCCCACCACCAGCGGCCTTCGCGCTCGTGCTGGTTCGGCAGCACTGGGCGGGTGCAGGGTTCGCAGCCGATGCTGATGAAACCGCGCTCGTGCAGGCTGTTGTACGGCAGTTCGAGCATGCGGATGTAGCCCCAGATCTCCTCGCTGGTCATCTGCGCCAGCGGGTTGAACTTGTACAGGGTGCGTTCCGGTGTCGAGAAAGCTGTGTCGATTTCCAGCACCGCCACAGCGCTGCGGGTGCCCGGGCTCTGATCGCGGCGCTGGCCGGTGGCCCAGGCTTTGACGTCGGACAGCTTGCGCCGCAGCGGCTCGATCTTGCGGATGCCGCAGCATTCGCCGTGGCCATCCTTGTAGAAACTGAACAGGCCTTTTTCCTTCACGAACGGTTCGAGTTTCGTGTAGTCCGGCGAAACAATTTCAATATCGATCTGGTAATGCTCGCGCACGTGCTCGATGAAACGGTAGGTCTCCGGATGCAGGCGGCCGGTGTCGAGGCTGAACACTTTGACGTTCTTGTTCAGCTTCCACGCCATGTCCACCAGCACCACGTCCTCGGCGCCGCTGAAAGATATCCACAAGTCATCGCCGAACTCGGCGAAGGCGAGCTTGAGGATGTCCTGGGCGGATTTGTTGGCATAGGTCGTGGCGAGTTCCACGACGTCAAACGTTGGGCTCATCAGGGCGGCTTCCTACAGGTCAATGGCGCTCGGGCGCTCTATAGGGGGCCGATGGTAACAAAAAGCTGCCGCGCCCGGGGCGTCCTCTGCGTTGCGCGCCTCGGGTGCAGACGCTAGAGTTCGGCCTCGCTTGACTCAAATAATCACTACAAACGGGAGTGTCTTGTGGAAATTGCTTGCCTGGATCTTGAAGGGGTACTGGTACCGGAAATCTGGATCGCCTTCGCCGAAAAAACCGGAATCGACTCCCTCAAGGCCACCACTCGGGACATTCCCGATTACGACGTTTTGATGAAGCAGCGCCTGCGCATCCTCGATGAGCACGGTCTCAAGCTCTCGGACATTCAGGAAGTGATCGCCACACTGAAACCGCTGGATGGCGCGGTGGAGTTCGTCAACTGGCTGCGCGAGCGCTTTCAGGTGGTGATTCTCTCGGACACTTTTTATGAGTTTTCACAGCCACTGATGCGCCAGCTGGGCTTCCCGACCTTGCTCTGCCATCGCTTGATCACTGACGAAAGTGGTCGGGTGACGGGCTATCAACTGCGTCAGAAAGATCCCAAGCGCCAGTCGGTGCTGGCGTTCAAGAGTCTGTACTACCGGGTGATCGCGGCGGGTGATTCGTACAACGACACGACCATGCTCGGCGAGGCGGATGCGGGGATTCTGTTTCACGCGCCGGACAACGTGATTCGCGAGTTTCCGCAGTTCCCGGCGGTGCATACGTTTGAAGAGCTGAAGCGGGAATTTCTCAAGGCCTCTAATAGAGAGTTGAGTTTGTAGTCGTCTGGAAGGACGTCTTCGCGAGCAGGCTCGCTCCCACACGATGATCGTTCCCACGCTCTGCGTGGGAACGCCTCATCGGACGCTCCGCGTTCGGCTTTGGATGGGACGCGGAGCGTCCCGGGCTGCATTCCCACGCAGGAGCGTGGGAACGATCGGTGTGGGAGGCTGCTCGCGATGCTTCAGAGGTTCTGCAGGGTATCGAGCAGGATCCGCACTTTGGTCATCGACTCCTGATACTCCGCCTGCCAGTCCGAATCAGCGACGATCCCGCCGCCGCCCCAGCAGCACACCTGACCATCCTTGACCAGCAGACTGCGGATGGCGATGGAGCTGTCCATCTCGCCGCGCACGTCCAGATACAGCAACGAGCCGCAATACAGACCGCGCCGGGTCGGTTCCAGCTCGTCGATGATCTGCATCGCCCGAATCTTCGGTGCGCCGGTGATCGAGCCGCCGGGGAAACTGCCGGCGATCAGGTCCAGCGCATCACGATCCGTCGCCAGTTCACCGGTCACGCTGCTGACCAGGTGATGCACGTTCGGATAGCTCTCCAGACTGAACAACTCCGGCACCCGCACCGAGCCGATGCGGCAGGTGCGCCCGAGGTCGTTGCGCAGCAGGTCGACGATCATCAGGTTTTCCGCGCGATCCTTGGGGCTGGCCAGCAGTTCGGCGGCGTTGGCGGCGTCCTCGGCTGGGGTGACGCCACGGGGGCGGGTGCCCTTGATCGGACGGGTTTCGACTTGGCGCTGGCTGACTCTGACGAAACGTTCCGGTGACAGGCTCAGCACCGCGCCGCCGTCGGGCAGGCTCTGGAACCCGGAGAACGGCGTCGGGCAGGCCTGACGTAAAGCGCAGTAAGCCAGCCACGGATCGCCCTGGCATTCAGCACGAAAGCGTTGCGCGAAGTTGACCTGATAGCAGTCGCCAGCCTGGATGTAGTCCTGAATGCGTTCGAAGGCCTGACGGTAATCGTCGGCCGAGAGATCAGCGGCCATCGGGGCGTTCAGTTTGAAAGGCGCCAGCGCGTCAACTTGAGGCTGAGTGAACAGCGCGACCAATCGCTGCCGTTCACTGTCGACAAGCGATGGATGAAAGACCAATTGGCTGGTTTGCCCGTGGTGATCGCTGATCAGCGCCCAGTCGTACAGGCCAAAACGCGCATCGGGCAGTTGCAGGTCATCCAGCGCCTGACTCGGCAGGTTCTCCAGATGCCGGCCGAAGTCGTAGCTCAGATAGCCGATCAGCCCGCCGGCGAATGGTAATTCATACCCGGCAGGCAACTGAGCTTCGCCCAAGCGGCTGAGGTGGTCACGCAGGCGCTGGAGGAAATACGCGCCGCTCTCGTCCGGCAACACCGCCAGTTGTTCCAGCGGCCAGGCGCTGAGCAAGTCATAACGGCCGCGTTCAGCGCTCGGCCGGCCGCTGTCGAGCAGCACGGCGCCGGGTGCGTTGCGAATGGCCGCGAAATAGTCGGCGGGGTTGGCGCGGTAGGGCAGTGGGTGTACGGAGCAGGTCAACATGGGCGGGGCAGATCGGCCGTTGAGGCGGGGTGGGGATTGTAGTCCTCTGCGCTGCCAGATCAAAGTCAAAAGCCTCCCCCTCACCCCAGCCCTCTCCCCCAAGGGGGCGAGGGGGAAAGGGAGCCGATCTTCATGCTTTTCAAGGCCGGAGTTCGACCGGGTATTTCAGGTCGGCGCAGCTCTCGCATCCACCACGGTCAGTCCCCTCTCCCTCCGGGAGAGGGCTAGGGTGAGGGGCTTTTCAGCTTTTAGCCCTCGACCGCAGGAATATGCCCAAACATCTCCTGGGTAAACGCCACCCGCTCTTCTACCGATTCCTTAACGCCCCGCGCCTTCAGCTCTTCCAGCCGCGCTTCAACCGCGTGAGTGCGCAAGGTCAGGCCGCAATCGTTGGCGATCTGAATGTTCAGCCCCGGCCGCGCATTCAGTTCGAGAATCAACGGACCCTTTTCCTGATCGAGCACCATGTCCACACCGATATAACCCAGCCCGCACAGCTCATAGCAGCCGGCGGCGAGTTTCATGAAACCGTCCCAGTAGGGCAGTTGCACGCCGTCCACCGCGTTGGTGGTGTCGGGGTGTTTGGTGATGATGTTGTTCAGCCAGGTGCCGCGCAGGGTCAAACCGGTGGCCAGATCCACACCAACGCCAATGGCGCCCTGGTGCAGGTTGGCCTTGCCGCCGGACTGGCGGGTCGGCAGACGCAACATCGCCATCACCGGGTAACCCATCAGCACGATGATGCGGATGTCCGGCACGCCTTCGTAGCTGATGCTCTTGAAGATCTGGTCCGGGGTCACACGGTATTCGATCAGTGCGCGGTCGCGGTGGCCGCCCAGCGAGTACAGGCCGGTGAGGATGCTGGAGATGTGATGCTCCAGCTCTTCGTGGGCGAGGATCTTGCCCGACACCGTGCGATAACGGCCTTCGAAGCGGTCAGCGATGACGATGATGCCGTCGCCACCCGCGCCCTGCGCCGGTTTGATCACGAAGTCGCTGCGCCCGCCGATGATCTCGTCGAGCTTGTCGATTTCCTTCTCGGTGGAGATCACCCCGTACAGCTCCGGCACGTGGATGCCGGCGGCGATGGCGCGTTCCTTGGTGAGGATCTTGTCATCGACGATCGGGTACAGGCTGCGCTTGTTGTACTTGAGCACGTAGTCCGCGTTTCGGCGGTTGATGCCCATGATGCCGCGCGCCTCGAGGGCCTTCCAGGTCTTCCAGAAACCGAACATCAGGCGTCAGCCTTCTTCAGGAAGGCCTTGAAACGTACCAGTTCGGTCAGGCGGTAGCCGCGATAGCGACCCATCGCCAGCATGAAACCGACCAGAATCAGCAGGATCGCCGGGAAGGTAAACACGAAGTACACCAGCTCCGGCACGGTCATGATCAGGTGCGCCAGGGAGGCGGCGAACAGCGTGCCGATGGCGACTTTCAGCGCATGGTTGGCGCCGCGTTCTTCCCAGGTGATCGACAGACGTTCGATGGTCATGGTCAGAATCACCATCGGGAACAGCGCCACCGACAAGCCACGCTCAAGCCCCAGCTTGTGGCTGAACAGACTGATCGCCGCAATCAACACCACAACGAAGGTCAGCACCACCGACAGGCGCGGCAGCATTTGCAGTTTCAGATGTTCGAGATACGAGCGCAGCGACAGGCCCAGCGCGGTGATCACCGTGAACAGCAGAATGCCGAAGCCCAGCTGCGTTTCGCGGAAGGCCAGCGCGATCAGCACCGGGGTGAATGTGCCCAGGGTCTGCAGGCCGACGAGGTTGCGCAGGATCAGGATTACCAGTACGCCGATCGGGATCATCACCATGATCATGAAGGTCTGCTGGGTCTGCAGCGGCAAGCCGTACAGCGAGTAATCGAGGAAGTTGGCGTCAGTGTTTTCGTCGGTCAGCTTGGCCAGACGAATCGCGTTCATCTCGCTGTTGTTCAGGCTGAAAGTCACGTTGGCTTTCTTGCCGCCGTCGACGGTGATCAGGTTTTCGTCACCGGTCCACCACAGCAGGCGGTCGGTTGGCAGGCCTTGCTCACCGGTTTCCGGGTTGAAGTACAGCCAGTCGTTGCCGTTGAAGCTGCGCAGCCACAGTTCGGGTGTCTGGGGCTGATCGGCGACAAGGCGGATGGTGTGGACTTTTTCTACCGGGACGTGGGCAATCGACAGCAGCAGTTCGACGATCTTGGCTTTGTGCGAGGTCGACGGATCGCCGGCCAGCAGCAACTTGACGTTGTCGTCATTCACGTTGTTGACGCGCTTGATCGCCTCGCCAATAAAGGTTTCGACGTCGGCCGAGTGTTGGCGGATCGGCGCGAGCAGGGCTTCGGCGGCGATTTTTTCCGGGCCTTCGATGACCATGCTGTCACGGAAGGTCGGGCCTTTGACCTTGGATTTTTCCGCGGTGTAGCGCTTGGTCAGCACCAGACGGTAATACAAGGTCTGGTTGCCCTTGGCGCGACGGGCCGACCAGGTCACCTTGCGGTTGCCGTCGATGCGGTTCACCGCTACGCCGTAGTTATTGGAGATGAAGCTTTCGTTGAGACTGACGTAATCGCGGCTCAGCGGCGGCACGAACATCTGGATCTTCACCGGATCCTTGGTGCTGGCGACGAACTCGACCTTGGCGTCGATGTTCCACAGGTCGTCGGTGGCGTCTTCGGTCACCGGGATGCCGAGCACGAAAATCTGATAGGCCGTAACCGAAACGCCCAGCAGCACCAGCACGGCGATCAGGATTTTCAGGTGGAAGGTTAGAGAACGCATGGAAATTACTCGGCGGTGTGAGCGGCGATGGTGCAGGCAGGTTTGCCGGCAGCGTATTTAAGACTGGGGTCGACCAGCGCGTCGAAGCGTTTCAGCGCCTCGGAGCCGATCAAAAGCGGGTATTGGAACGCACTTCGGTCGGTGAGGTTCACTTCGATGCTGCGCAATGCCGAACCCATGCAGATATCCAGCTCGATCACCGGACGGGCGGTGTACTGCTTGCCTTCTTCCGGATCGTAGTCGCCGGCGCGGCGCTTGATCTTGCTGACGCGAGCCAGCGGCCGTTCGATGGGGTGTGAATGCGCGGTGTCGATGGCCAGGTAGAAACGTACCCAGGACTCACCGTTGCGTTTGAAACGTTTGATGTCGCGGGCGCTCAGCGAGGCGGTTTTCGCCCCGGTGTCGAGTTTGGCCGCAACTTCGAGATTGATGCCGTCAAGCGAAGCGTATTCGTTGAGGCCGTACACGGTTTTTTCCCCCGCGGCGGCGAGGCCCGGCAGGCAAAACAGAGCAAAAAAGGTGGGGAAAGGCTTGAGTCTCATAAATCCTGGTGCGCAGCGTTCCGTTATCGGTTCAGGTGCCCGCGCAACCGTGCGCAAGCCCCCGCGTGTGCCTGGCAGCTTTTTATGGCAAGCCGTACTAAAGACCCGCAAATGCGGGCGGCATTCTAGCACGGTGGTTTTATGGCGCCAGCGCTTGCGCCGACCCATGAGCTGCAAGGGATGCCACTCTTGTGGGAGCGAGCCTGCTCGCGAAAGCGCTGTGTCATTCGATGTAGAAGCCGGCTGATGTGCCGCCTTCGCGAGCAAGCTCGCTCCAACATTAATAGATGATCGATTGGCTGCGGTTATTAGACGATTGTCGACAATACCTATTTATCCTTTGACTGATGCGGTCTTATTGGCTAGTTTTTGCCGCATTGGATTTAAAGGTGTCGACAATCATGCTGGATCAACTCGATCCCCCAGTCATCAGCGGCGACGATTCCGAGACGCTGTCGGAAAACGTCTTCCGGCGCATTCAGGCGGCTATCGTCAAAGGCGAAATCGCCCCGGGCAGCAAGATCTCCGAGCCGGAACTGGCGCGTACTTATGGCATCAGTCGGGGGCCGCTGCGTGAGGCGATCCATCGTCTGGAAGGCCAGCGCTTGCTGGTGCGTGTGCCGCACGTCGGTGCGCGGGTGGTCTCGCTCAGCCATGCCGAATTGATCGAACTCTACGAAATCCGTGAATCCCTCGAAGGCATGGCCTGCCGCCTCGCTGCCGAGCGCATGAGCGTCGAGGAAATCGACGAACTGCGCCGGGTCCTGGAAACCCACGAGCGCGATGCGGCGTTTCAGGCCGGCGTCGGTTATTACCAGCAGGAAGGCGATTTCGACTTTCATTACCGGATCATCCAGGGCAGCGGCAATCGCACGCTGACGCAGATGCTCTGCGGCGAGCTGTATCAACTGGTGCGCATGTACCGCATCCAGTTTTCCACCACGCCGAACCGCCCGCACCAGGCCTTCGCCGAACACCACCGCATTCTCGATGCCATCGCCGACCGTGACGGCGAGCTCGCGGAATTGTTGATGCGCCGCCACATCGGCGCCTCGAAACGCAACATCGCCCGTCACTACGAGGACGGCGCCCACAACAAGACAGCCACTGAACGAGGTGATGCATGACTTCCAACCTGAACACGCCGGGCCAGCGCTTCCGCGATGCGGTCGCCAGCGAGCATCCTTTGCAAGTGGTCGGCGCGATCAACGCCAACCACGCGCTGCTGGCCAAGCGCGCCGGTTTCAAGGCGATCTACCTGTCCGGCGGCGGCGTGGCCGCAGGCTCGCTGGGCGTGCCGGACCTGGGCATCACCGGGCTGGACGACGTGCTCACCGACGTGCGGCGGATCACCGACGTTTGCGACCTGCCGCTGCTGGTGGATGTTGACACCGGTTTTGGCTCGTCGGCCTTCAACGTCGCGCGCACGGTCAAGTCGATGATCAAGTTCGGCGCGGCGGCGATTCACATCGAGGACCAGGTTGGCGCCAAGCGCTGCGGCCATCGCCCGAATAAAGAAATTGTCAGCCAGCAGGAAATGGTCGATCGCATCAAAGCCGCCGTCGATGCCCGTACCGACGACAGCTTCGTGATCATGGCGCGTACCGACGCACTGGCAGTGGAGGGTCTGGAATCGGCACTTGATCGCGCGGCAGCGTGCATCGAAGCCGGCGCCGACATGATCTTCCCGGAAGCGATTACCGAACTGGACATGTACAAGCTGTTCGCCAATCGTGTGAAAGCACCGATCCTGGCCAACATCACCGAGTTCGGCGCAACGCCGCTGTACACCACCGAACAACTGGCCGGCGCTGACGTCTCGCTGGTGCTTTACCCGCTGTCGGCGTTCCGCGCGATGAACAAGGCAGCGGAAAACGTCTACACGGCGATCCGCCGCGATGGCACGCAACAGAATGTCATCGACACCATGCAGACTCGCATGGAGCTCTATGATCGTATCGATTACCACACGTTCGAGCAGAAGCTCGATGCGTTGTTTGCACAGAAGAAAGGCTGAACAAAACCCTGTGGGAGCGAGCCGGCTCCGGGCGGCGTTCCGACGAAGACGGACTGACATCCAACATTGATGTCGACTGATCCAGCGCTTTCGCGAGCAGGCTCGCTCCCACAAGTTTCCCCATACAAATTCAAGAAGATTGGAGAACACAATGGCCGAAGCAAAAGTACTCAGTGGCGCCGGGCTCCGTGGCCAGGTAGCCGGGCAAACCGCACTGTCCACCGTGGGCCAGGCCGGAGCCGGGCTGACCTATCGCGGCTACGACGTGCGTGAGCTGGCCGCCGACGCGCAATTTGAAGAAGTCGCCTATCTGCTGCTGTATGGCGAACTGCCGACAACAGCGCAACTGGCCGACTATCAAAGCAAACTGAGCAAGCTGCGCGACCTGCCGCAAGCTTTGAAAGAAGTGCTCGAACGAATTCCCGCCGACGCCCACCCGATGGACGTCATGCGCACCGGTTGCTCATTCCTCGGCAACATCGAACCGGAGAAAGACTTCTCCGAACAGCGCGACAAGACCGACCGTCTGCTCGCCGCGTTCCCGGCGATCATGTGCTACTGGTATCGCTTCAGCCACGACGGCAAGCGCATCGACTGCGTCAGCGACGAGCCAACCATCGGCGGCCACTTCCTGCACCTGCTGCACGGCAAGAAACCGAGTGAATTGCACGTCAACGTGATGAACGTGTCGCTGATCCTCTACGCCGAACACGAATTCAATGCCTCAACCTTCACCGCACGCGTTTGCGCCTCGACTTTGTCGGATCTGTACTCGTGCGTGACGGCGGCGATCGGTTCGCTGCGTGGCCCGTTGCACGGTGGCGCCAACGAAGCGGCGATGGAAATGATCGAGCGCTTCTCGTCGCCGGAAGAGGCGATCAAAGGCACCCTCGGCATGCTCGAGCGCAAGGACAAGATCATGGGCTTCGGCCACGCGATCTATAAGGACAGCGACCCGCGCAACGAGGTTATCAAGGGCTGGGCGAAAAAACTCGCGGACGAGGTCGGTGACAAGGTGTTGTTCCCAGTCTCGGAAGCCATCGACAAGACCATGTGGGAGCAGAAGAAACTGTTCCCGAATGCCGACTTCTACCATGCCTCGGCGTACCACTTCATGGGTATCCCGACCAAGCTGTTCACGCCGATCTTCGTCTGCTCGCGCCTGACCGGCTGGGCCGCGCACGTGTTCGAACAACGCGCCAACAACCGCATCATCCGCCCGAGCGCCGAATACACCGGCGTCGAACAGCGCAAGTTCGTGCCAATCGAACGTCGCTGAATGGTGAGCTGACCCGGAACCAGAGAACCCCGCTAGACCCTGTGGGAGCGAGCCTGCTCGCGAAGACGGACTGGCATCCAACAAGGATGTCGACTGATCTATCGCTTTCGCGAGCAGGCTCGCTCCCACAGTGGACGGTGTGCAACTCAGGTGTCTGGCCTCACCCTTTGAAATTACCGTGACCCGAGTCCTGACCCGATGAACACAGAATTCCGCAAGAACCTGCCCGGCACGCCGCTGGATTACTTCGACACCCGCGCGGCGATCGAGGCGATTGCACCCGGCAGCTACGACACCCTGCCGTACACCTCCCGCGTGCTGGCGGAAAACCTCGTGCGTCGCTGCGACCCGGCCACGCTCACCGATTCCCTCAAGCAACTGATCGAGCGCAAGCGCGATCTCGATTTCCCGTGGTTCCCGGCGCGGGTGGTCTGCCATGACATCCTCGGCCAGACCGCGCTGGTCGACCTCGCTGGCCTGCGCGATGCCATCGCTTTGCAGGGCGGCGACCCGGCGCAGGTCAACCCGGTGGTGCCGACGCAATTGATCGTCGACCACTCGCTGGCCGTCGAGGCGGGCGGTTTCGATGCCCAGGCCTTCGAGAAGAACCGCGCCATCGAAGATCGCCGCAACGAAGACCGTTTCCACTTCATCAACTGGACCAAAAAGGCCTTCAAAAACGTCGATGTGATCCCGCCGGGCAACGGCATCATGCACCAGATCAACCTGGAGAAAATGTCCCCGGTGATTCAGGTGCGCGAAGGCGTGGCGTTCCCCGACACCTGCGTCGGCACCGACAGCCACACGCCGCACGTCGATGCGCTCGGTGTGATCGCGATCGGCGTTGGCGGCCTCGAAGCCGAGAGCGTGATGCTCGGCCGCGCGTCGTGGATGCGCCTGCCGGAAAGCGTTGGCGTCGAACTGACCGGCAAGCTGCAACCGGGCATCACCGCCACCGACATGGTCCTGGCCCTGACCGAATACCTGCGCAAACAGAAAGTCGTTGGCGCGTGGCTGGAATTCTTCGGTGAAGGTGCAGCAGCGCTGACCCTCGGCGACCGCGCCACAATTTCCAACATGGCCCCGGAATACGGCGCCACGGCAGCGATGTTCTACATCGATCAGCAGACCATCGATTACCTGAAACTGACCGGTCGTGAAGACCAGCAGGTTCAATTGGTCGAGCAGTACGCCAAGTTGACCGGGCTGTGGGCTGACAGCCTCAAAGGTGCGCAATACGAGCGCGGTCTGACTTTTGATCTGTCCTCGGTGGTGCGCAACATGGCCGGCCCGAGCAACCCGCACGCCCGCGTTGCGGTATCGGATCTGGCGGCCAAAGGCATCTCCGGCCAGTGGGATGACGTGCCGGGGCAAATGCCCGACGGCGCGGTGATCATCGCCGCCATCACTAGTTGCACCAACACCAGCAACCCGCGCAACGTCATCGCCGCCGGCCTGTTGGCGCGCAATGCCAACAAGCTCGGCCTGACGCGCAAGCCGTGGGTCAAATCCTCGCTGGCGCCCGGTTCGAAAACCGTGGCGCTGTACCTCGACGAAGCGGGGCTGACCACTGAGCTGGAACAGCTCGGTTTCGGCGTTGTGGCATTTGCCTGCACCACTTGCAACGGCATGTCCGGCGCCCTCGATCCGCTGATCCAGCAAGAGATCATCGACCGCGATCTGTATGCGACCGCGGTGCTTTCCGGCAACCGCAACTTCGACGGCCGCATTCACCCGTACGCCAAACAGGCATTCCTCGCCTCGCCGCCGCTGGTGGTTGCCTACGCGATCGCCGGGACCATCCGTTTCGATATCGAAAAGGATGTGCTGGGCGTGGTCGATGGTCGGGAAATTCGCCTGAAAGACATCTGGCCGAGCGATGAAGAAATCGATGCGGTGGTGAAGTCTTCGGTCAAGCCTGAGCAGTTCCGTCAGGTCTATATTCCGATGTTCGCCGTGCATGAAGACACCGGGCCGAAAGTCGCGCCGCTGTACGACTGGCGCGAGATGAGCACCTACATCCGCCGTCCGCCGTACTGGGAAGGCGCACTGGCCGGCGCCCGTCCGCTGAAGGGCATGCGCCCGCTGGCGGTGCTGCCGGACAACATCACCACTGATCACCTGTCGCCATCGAACGCGATCATGCTCGACAGCGCCGCCGGCGAATACCTGGCAAAAATGGGCCTGCCGGAAGAGGACTTCAACTCCTACGCCACCCACCGTGGCGACCACCTGACGGCCCAGCGCGCGACCTTCGCCAACCCGAAGCTGTTCAACGAAATGGTCGTGGAAAACGGCAAGGTCAAGCAGGGTTCGCTGGCGCGTGTCGAGCCGGAAGGCCAGGTCATGCGCATGTGGGAAGCCATCGAAACCTACATGCAGCGCAAGCAACCGCTGATCATCATCGCTGGCGCTGACTACGGTCAGGGTTCGTCCCGCGACTGGGCGGCGAAAGGCGTGCGCCTGGCCGGCGTTGAGGCGATTGCCGCTGAAGGTTTCGAGCGCATTCACCGCACCAACCTGGTGGGCATGGGCGTGTTGCCGCTGGAATTCAAACCCGGCACCAACCGCCACACCCTGGCCATCGATGGCAGCGAAACCTACGACGTGATCGGCGAGCGCAAGCCGCGTGCGGATCTGACGCTGGTGATCAATCGCAAGAACGGCGAGCGCGTCGAAGTGCCGGTGACCTGCCGTCTCGATACCGCTGAAGAAGTGTCGATCTACGAGGCCGGCGGCGTGTTGCAGCGCTTCGCACAGGATTTCCTCGAAGGATCGGCGGTAGCCGTTTAAACAGGTTCAGCGGCCGAGGGGTGATGAGTCCCTTGGCCGCTTAGAAGGAGCAATCATGGCTCACGCACCACAAATCAGAATCCCTGCGACTTACATGCGCGGCGGCACCAGCAAAGGCGTGTTCTTCAGCCTCAAGGATCTGCCCGAAGCAGCGCAGGTCCCAGGCCCGGCGCGCGACGCGTTGCTGCTGCGAGTGATCGGCAGCCCCGATCCCTACGACAAGCAGATCGACGGCATGGGCGGCGCGACGTCGAGCACCAGCAAAACCGTGATCCTGTCGAAAAGTACCCGCGCCGATCACGACGTCGATTACCTGTTCGGCCAGGTGTCGATCGACAAGCCGTTCGTCGACTGGAGCGGAAACTGCGGCAATCTCTCGGCGGCGGTCGGTTCGTTCGCCATCAGCAACGGTCTGGTCGACGCCAGCCGCATTCCGCACAACGGTGTGGCGGTGGTGCGCGTGTGGCAGGCCAACATCGGCAAGACCATCATCGCCCACGTGCCGATCACCAACGGCGAAGTGCAGGAAACCGGTGATTTCGAACTCGACGGCGTGACCTTTCCGGCGGCCGAAGTGCAGGTCGAATTCATGGATCCGGCGGCGGAAGAAGAGGGCGGCGGTGGCTCAATGTTCCCCACCGGCAATCTGGTCGATGAGCTTGAGGTCCCGGGTGTCGGCACGTTCAAGGCGACCATGATCAACGCCGGGATCCCGACGATATTCGTCAACGCCGAAGACATCGGCTACACCGGCACCGAACTGCAAGGCGCGATCAACGGCGATCCGCAAGCGCTGCTGATGTTCGAGACAATTCGTGCTTACGGTGCGTTGCGCATGGGCCTGATCGCCAATCTGGAAGAAGCCGCCAAGCGTCAGCACACGCCGAAAGTCGCATTCGTCGCCAAGCCTGCGGATTACGTAGCGTCGAGTGGAAAAGCGATTGCCGCTGGTGACGTCGATCTGCTGGTGCGCGCGTTGTCGATGGGCAAGCTGCACCACGCGATGATGGGCACGGCAGCAGTGGCGATCGGCACGGCGGCGGCGATTTCCGGGACGTTGGTCAATCTTGCTGCTGGTGGCGTTGAACGCAATGCCGTGCGTTTCGGCCATCCGTCCGGGACGTTGCGCGTGGGCGCCGAGGCGACGCTGGAGAATGGCGAGTGGGTGGTGAAGAAAGCCATCATGAGCCGCAGTGCACGCGTTCTCATGGAAGGTTACGTCCGCGTGCCTGCTGACTCGTTCTGACTCGACATTTTACCCTCACCCCAGCCCTCTCCCTGAGGGAGAGGGGGCTGACAGAGGTGTCTTGCGAGGTACATCGACCTGAGAGATCGAGACGATTATGGATTCAGCGATGGACTTTCAGGTCGGTGAACCTCCACGGCATCCCCCAATCGGTCCCCTCTCCCTCGGGAGAGGGCTAGGGTGAGGGGCTACCCTCTGACACAACACAAAGAAACCAGACACCACGAACCATAAACCAGCCAAGCCCCTGAGGAAGACCCAACCACTCATTTCCCCGAACAGGAGAACCACCGTGAGCGCCAACGTCGACCTGAACAACCGCCCCGATTACGACGCAGTCCTGCAGGACATCGCCGACTACGTCCTCACCTTCAAGCCCGAATCCGCCGAGGCGCTGAACACCGCGCGCAATTGCCTGATCGACACGCTTGGCTGCGGTCTGCTGGCCCTGCGTTTCCCCGAATGCGCGAAACACCTCGGCCCGATCGTCGAAGGCACGGTAGTACCGTTCGGTGCACGAGTGCCAGGTACCCCTTATCGCCTCGATCCGGTCAAAGCCGCCTGGGACATCGGCTGCATAGTCCGCTGGCTCGACTACAACGACACCTGGCTTGCCGCCGAATGGGGCCATCCATCGGACAACCTCGGTGCCATCCTCGCCGTTGCTGATCACCTGTCACAGAAACGCATCGCCAACGGTGAGGCGCCGCTGACGGTTCGCGATGTGCTGGAAGCAATGATCATTGCCCACGAGATTCAAGGCGTGATCGCTCTGGAAAACTCCTTTAACCGGGTAGGACTCGATCACGTCATTCTGGTGAAAGTCGCCTCGACCGCCGTCAGCGCCCGACTGATGGGCGCCAATCGCGAGCAGCTGCTGTCGGCGCTGTCCCACGCCTTCGCCGACGGTCAGGCGCTGCGCACCTATCGCCATGCGCCAAACGCCGGCTCACGCAAATCCTGGGCGGCGGGGGATGCGGCGAGTCGCGGCGTAAGACTAGCCGACATTGCCATGCGTGGTGAGATGGGCATTCCCGGGGTTCTGACGGCAAAGCAGTGGGGCTTTTATGACGTGCTGTTCAGCCACACCAACAACGATCTGGCGCTGAAGCCCGAGGACAAACGCGCTTTCAGCTTTTCCCGGCCGCTCGGCAGTTACGTGATGGAAAACGTGCTGTTCAAGATCAGTTTCCCCGCCGAATTCCATGCGCAGACGGCATGCGAGGCGGCGGTGACCTTGCATCCGCTGGTTCGCAATCGGCTGCATGAGATCGACCGCATCGTCATCACCACCCATGAATCGGCGATCCGCATCATTTCCAAGGTCGGCCCGCTGGCCAATGCCGCCGACCGCGACCACTGCCTGCAATACATGACCGCCGTGCCGCTGGCATTCGGCAATCTGGTGGCGGAGCACTACGAAGACGACTTCCACAAGGCGCATCCGATCATCGATGTGCTGCGAGAAAAAATGGTGATTGTCGAAGAGCCGCGTTTCACCCGCGAATACCTTGAGCCCGACAAACGCTCGATTGCCAACGCCGTGCAGGTGTTTTTCAAGGACGGCAGCAGCACCGACAACGTCGTGGTGGAGTACCCGATCGGCCATCGCCGCCGCCGCGCCGAGGGCATTGCGTTGCTGGAGGACAAGTTCAAGGCCAACCTGGCCACGCGGTTTGCCGGCCAGCGTTGCGCTGAGATTTTTGCGCTGTGCGAGGATCAGGCGCGGCTTGAAGCCACGCCGGTGAATCGATTCATCGACCTGTTTGTGATCTGACGGACCGCGTTATCGTTCTTCGCGGGCTTGCCCGCGATAGCGTCAGATCAGGCACCGCAAACCTACTTGAACCGCCGCTCAACGCCTTTCTCGACGAGAATCTTCGCCGAAATCTCTTCCACCGAGAAATGCGTGGAATTGATGTGCGGAATGTTCTCGCGGCGGAACAGGTTCTCCACTTCGCGCACTTCGAATTCGCACTGGGCGTAGCTCGAATAACGGCTGTTGGGCTTGCGCTCGTTGCGGATCGCGGTCAGGCGGTCGGGGTCGATGGTCAGGCCGAACAGCTTGTGCTGATGGGCGCGCAGGGCGGTGGGCAGGGTCAGGCGTTCCATGTCGTCTTCGGTCAGCGGATAGTTGGCCGCGCGGATACCGAACTGCATGGCCATGTACAGACACGTCGGCGTTTTGCCGCATCGCGACACGCCCACTAGTATCAGATCGGCTTTGTCGTAATAGTGGGTGCGCGCGCCGTCATCGTTGTCGAGGGCGAAGTTCACCGCCTCGATGCGCTCCATGTAATTGGAGTTGTGTCCGATCGAATGGGATTTGCCGACGGTGTAGGAAGAATGCTCGGTGAGCTCCTGTTCGAGCGGCGCGAGGAAGGTCGAGAAAATGTCGATCATGAAACCATTGGACGTTGCGAGAATCTCACGAATGTCCTGATTGACGATGGTGTCGAAGATGATCGGGCGAAAGCCGTCGGTTTCAGCGGCTTTGTTGATTTGTTGTACCATGGCCCGCGCTTTTTCCACGCTGTCGATGTAGGGCCGCGTGAATTTGCTGAAGGTAATGTTTTCGAACTGCGCCAACAGGCTTTGACCCAGGGTTTCGGCGGTAATGCCGGTGCCATCGGAGATGAAGAAAGCAGATCGTTTCATTTGCACCTTGGGCCTTAAGCTAGTAACGAATCTTGGATATGATAGGCGCGATTTGCCGGCCGCCATTGGCCCGCATTCTCACTTATTTTCCAGGTCCAGGCCATACAACCGGCCAAGGCTCCCCCGGGCCGCCGGTTTCTGAGCTTTTCCAACACAGTTAGTGGAGAGATCACCTTGGTAGAGTACGTAGTTTCCCTCGATAAGCTCGGCAAACACGATGTTGAGCATGTGGGGGGCAAGAACGCATCCCTGGGCGAGATGATCAGTAACCTGGCAGGCGCCGGTGTTTCGGTCCCCGGCGGCTTCGCCACGACGGCTCAGGCCTATCGTGACTTCCTCGAACTGAGCGGCCTGAACGATCAGATCCACAAGGCCCTCGACGCGCTCGACGTCGACGACGTCAATGCCCTGGCCAAGACCGGCGCGCAGATCCGCCAATGGATCATGGACGCCGAATTCCCTGAAAAGCTCAACACCGAGATCCGCACCGCGTTCGCCGCGCTGTCGGCCGGCAACCCTGACGTGGCCGTGGCCGTGCGTTCTTCCGCCACCGCCGAAGACCTGCCGGACGCGTCCTTCGCCGGTCAGCAGGAAACCTTCCTGAACATCCGTGGTGTGGAAAACGTTATCCGCGCCGCCAAAGAGGTGTTCGCTTCGCTGTTCAACGACCGTGCGATTTCCTACCGCGTGCACCAGGGCTTCGACCACAAACTGGTCGCCCTGTCGGCTGGCGTGCAGCGCATGGTGCGTTCGGAAACCGGCACCGCCGGCGTGATGTTCACCCTCGATACCGAATCGGGTTTCCGTGACGTGGTATTCATCACCGGCGCTTACGGCCTGGGCGAAACCGTCGTACAAGGCGCGGTCAACCCCGATGAGTTCTACGTACACAAAGGCACCCTGGAAGCCGGTCGTCCGGCCATCCTGCGCCGCAACCTGGGCAGCAAAGCCATCAAGATGATCTACGGCGACGAGGCCAAGGCCGGTCGTTCGGTCAAGACTGTCGATGTCGACAAGGCCGAACGCGCGCGTTTCTGCCTGACCGACGCCGAAGTCAGTGAGCTGGCCAAGCAGGCGATGATTATCGAGAAGCACTACGGCTGCCCGATGGACATCGAGTGGGCCAAGGACGGTGACGACGGCAAGCTGTACATCGTGCAAGCGCGTCCGGAAACCGTGAAAAGCCGCACCCAGGCCAACGTGATGGAACGTTACCTGCTCAAGGAAACCGGCACCGTGCTGGTGGAAGGTCGGGCGATCGGCCAGCGCATCGGCGCCGGCAAAGTACGCATCATCAAAGACGTCTCGGAAATGGACAAAGTCCAGCCGGGCGACGTGCTGGTTTCCGACATGACCGACCCGGACTGGGAACCAGTGATGAAGCGCGCCAGCGCCATCGTCACCAACCGTGGCGGGCGTACCTGCCACGCGGCGATCATCGCCCGTGAACTGGGCATTCCGGCGGTGGTGGGTTGCGGTAACGCCACCCAGCTGCTGAAGGATGGCCAGGGCGTGACCGTATCCTGCGCCGAAGGCGACACCGGTTACATCTTCGAAGGCGAACTGGGCTTCGACATCAAGAAGAACTCCGTCGACGCCATGCCGGAGCTGCCGTTCAAGATCATGATGAACGTCGGCAATCCGGATCGCGCCTTCGACTTCGCCCAATTGCCGAACGCCGGCGTTGGTCTGGCGCGTCTGGAATTCATCATCAACCGCATGATCGGCGTGCACCCGAAAGCGCTGTTGAACTACGACGGCCTGCCGCAGGAAATCAAGGACAGCGTCGACAAGCGTATTGCCGGTTACAGCGACCCGGTCGACTTCTACGTCGACAAACTGGTGGAAGGCATCAGCACCCTGGCTGCAGCGTTCACGCCGAAGAAAGTCATCGTGCGTCTGTCGGACTTCAAGTCCAACGAATACGCAAACCTGATCGGCGGCAAGCTCTACGAGCCGGAAGAAGAAAACCCGATGCTGGGCTTCCGTGGCGCTTCGCGTTACATCAGCGAATCGTTCCGCGATTGCTTCGAGCTCGAATGCCGCGCATTGAAACGCGTGCGCAACGAGATGGGCCTGACCAACGTGGAAATCATGGTGCCGTTCGTCCGTACTCTGGGCGAAGCCAGCCAGGTGGTCGATCTGCTCGCCGAGAACGGCTTGAAGCGCGGCGAGAACGGTCTGCGCGTGATCATGATGTGCGAACTGCCATCGAACGCGATTCTGGCCGAGGAATTCCTCGAATTCTTCGACGGTTTCTCGATCGGCTCCAACGACCTGACCCAACTGACTTTGGGTCTGGACCGCGATTCGGGGATCATCGCGCACCTGTTCGACGAGCGGAATCCGGCGGTGAAGAAGCTGTTGGCCAACGCCATTCAGGCCTGCAACAAGGCCGGCAAGTACATCGGCATCTGCGGTCAGGGTCCTTCGGACCACCCGGATCTGGCCAAGTGGCTGATGGAACAGGGCATCGAAAGCGTGTCGCTGAACCCGGACACCGTGCTGGAAACCTGGTTCTTCCTCGCCGAAGGTCAGGCTTGATCTGTATGTAATTGGCCCGCGCCCCATGTGGGAGCGGGCCTTGAGATTGAAGTAGGGCGGGCTCCAACGGATGCCGCCCTTTTTTGTGCAAGAGCATTATGCAAAGCAGCAGCAACCTGTTTCCTGTCGCGCTGATCAGCGCCGAACGGCGCGGCGATCTGAGCGAAGACGTCTATCGATTGAAACCCGGCAACAGCCCGGACTGGTCCGTGGAGATCGCCGTCACCCGCCTGGGGATGGCCGATGACACGGCGCCACGCGGCGTGCCGGTGATTCTGTTGCACGGCAGCTTTTCCAATCGGCGCTTCTGGTTTTCCCCCAAAGGCCTCGGGCTCGGCGCGTATCTGACGCGGCTGGGCTTCGACGTGTGGATTCCGGAAATGCGCGGTCACGGCCTGTCCCAGCGCAATGAGGACTACCGGCGCAACCGCGTGGCCGACTATGCCCGCTACGATCTGCCGGCGATTGCCGCGTTCGTGCGTGAGCAGAGCGGACAGATCCCGCACTGGATCGGCCATTCGCTGGGCGGCATCACCCTGGCGGCGGCGCTCGGTGGCGAATATCTCGGCGAACCGGCCGTGGCCTCGGCGGCGTTTTTCGGCACCCAGGTCAGCCGCACCTACTGGCCGTTGAAAATCCCACCGGTGGAGTGGGGCGGGCGCTTTATTCTCAAGCGTTTCGCGCAGTTGTCCGGCTCACGCCTCAAACGCGGCCCGGAAGACGAGCCGATCGGCCTGGCCATCGAAAGCATGCGCTGGTACGGCTTGTTCGGCCGCTTCGGCGACAAGGACAAGGATTGGTGGGCCGGTCTTGCCGAGGTGCAGGTGCCGGTGCTGGCGGTGACGGCAGCGGGCGATCATCAGGATCCGGCGTGGGCCTGCCGCAAGCTGTTCGAGCAGATCGGCTCAGAGTGCAAGCAGTTCATCAATCTGGGCCGCGAGCAGGGCTTCTCGGATAATTTCGGTCATGTCGAAATGTTGGTGAGCAAAGCGGCGCAGGCTGAGGTGTGGCCGCTGGTGGCGCGCTGGTTGAACGATCAGCAGACGCCGTTGCTGGCGCAGACGACGGATCTGGCCGCTGCGGTGTGAGGGGCGTTCCGTTCAGCCTGGCTTGCGGCTAAGATATGACGCATTGTGCGGTTCCGGTCATATTTCGTGACTGTTTAGCGATAACGTTTCAGCTGCGGTTCAGGTTCGCTCAGCGACCATGGCATGGACTAAGGTAAACAGCGACCGCCGGAACTCGTCTCATCAGAATGCGGCATCCTTGATCGTCTTCCTTGTTACAGGAGTTTTTCGATGGAACATTACCTTACGCCTGACCTGTGCGACGCCTACCCGGAGCTGGTGCAGGTGCTGGAACCGATGTTCAGCAATTTCGGCGGCCGGGATTCCTTCGGCGGCGAAATCGTGACCATCAAGTGCTTCGAAGACAATTCGCTGGTCAAGGAGCAGGCCGAACTCAATGGCAAAGGCAAAGTGCTGGTGGTTGATGGGGGCGGTTCGCTGCGCCGCGCCCTGTTGGGCGACATGATCGCCGCCAAGGCCGCGCAGAACGGTTGGGAAGGGCTGGTGATCTACGGTTGCATCCGTGACGTCGACGTCATCGCCCAGACCGATCTCGGCGTGCAGGCGCTGGCCAGCCATCCGATGAAAACCGACAAGCGCGGCATTGGCGACCTCAACGTCCCGGTGACTTTCGCCGGCGTGACGTTCCACCCGGGCCAGTACATTTATGCGGACAACAACGGCGTGATCGTGTCGCCGAGCCCGCTGAAAATGCCTGAATAAGCTTTTCGACAAGGGATGCGGATGTTCGAGGAAGAAAACGCGCAATGGGGGCTGGTGCATGCCCTGGTGCTGGACGGCAAGGGCGGTGCGCGTTCGATAGCCCGGACTGAGCTCGACGATTTGCAGCTGCTGGCCCATGAAAGCCTGTGGCTGCACTGGGATCGCAGCCATCCGCAGACCCAGACCTGGCTGCGCAAATCCAGCGGGCTCAATGAATTCACCTGCGATCTGTTGCTGGAAGAGAATACCCGCCCGCGTCTGTTGCCATTGCCCGACTCCGAGCTGCTGCTGTTTCTGCGCGGGGTCAATCTCAACCCGGGCGCCGAGCCGGAAGATATGGTCTCGGTGCGGATTTTCGCCTCGGCTCAGCGAGTGATTTCCCTGCGCTTGCGTCCGTTGCGCGCTACGGATGAGTTGCTGGCGCTGCTGGGTGAGGGCAAAGGGCCAAGAACTTCCTCGGAATTGATGCTGTATCTGGCGCAGTTCCTCACCAACAAAGTGCAGGATCTGGTCACGTGCCTGTCGGAAGTGGTGGATGAAGAGGAAGAAAAACTCGACGCCGACGAACGGTATACCCCCGAGCATGGGGCGATTTTGCACATCCGTCGCAGAGCGGCCGGGCTGAAGCGTTTTCTCGCCCCACAGCGGGACATTTTCGGACAGCTGACGCGGATCAAACTGCCGTGGTTCGTCGAAGACGACGCCGACTACTGGAACGAATTGAACAACAGCCTGACCCGTTATCTGGAAGAGCTGGAATTGACTCGAGAGCGCGTGGGGCTTGTGCTGGAGGCCGAAGACCGGCGTTTGAGCGTGCACATGAACCGCACCATGTATCGCTTCGGCATCATTACCTGCATCTTTTTGCCGATGAGCTTCATCACCGGTCTGCTCGGCATCAATGTCGGCGGTATTCCGTTCGCCGAAAGCCCGTATGGCTTCCTGATCGCCTGTCTGACGGTGCTCGCCCTGGCATTCGGCCAGTGGTGGTTGTTCCGTCGATTGCGCTGGGTGTGAACATGGCGCATGTGACCCGAGCAAATCTGCCCGCGTCTTTCACAGACATCACGAGAGGTGCGTATGCACGATCCGTTTGAACAGTCTTTGCGCGACATGCTCAACGCTTCGCCGTCCAGCCGCGACGACGATGCGTGCCTGGGCCGCGTACTCAAAACCGCCAACCGCCAGGTCGGCGCCGGTGATCTGTTCAGCCTGCTGGGCCGCTGGCTGCCCGCGCTGATGATCGCCCTGAACAATGGCTCGGCGCATGTCTCGCCGGTTTCCCGTCTTCGTAAAACCACTGCTCGCACTGCTGATAAGGCTGATTGAATATGGAACTTGATCTCTGGACTCAGAGCCTCGTCACTGCAATGACTGCGTTGTGGACCAAAGTCGCTAACTTCATTCCGAACCTGTTCGGCGCACTGGTTGTGCTGCTGCTGGGTTTCGTCGTGGCCAAGCTGCTCGACACCCTGCTCTCCAAATTGCTCGCCAAACTGGGCCTCGATCGCCTGATGGGCGGCACCGGGCTGACCAAGCTGATGTCGCGCGCCGGGCTGCAAGTGCCGATCTCGACGCTGATCGGTAAAATCGTCTACTGGTTCGTTCTGCTGATTTTTCTGGTTTCTGCGGCAGAATCCCTTGGCCTCGAGCGAGTTTCAGCTACGCTGGACATGCTGGCGTTGTATCTGCCGAAAGTATTCGGCGCCGCGCTGGTGTTGCTGGTCGGTGTCCTGCTGGCGCAACTGGCCAACGGGCTGGTGCGCGGCGCAGCAGAAGGCGTAGGGCTGGACTACGCTTCCGGGTTGGGGCGGATCGCGCAGGGGCTGGTGATCATTATCAGCATCTCGGTTGCGATCAGCCAGCTCGAGGTCAAGACCGACCTGCTGAACCATGTGATTGTTATCGTATTGATTACCGTTGGTCTGGCAGTTGCGCTGGCCATGGGTTTGGGAAGCCGGGAAATCGCCGGTCAGATTCTTGCGGGAATCTATGTGCGTGAGCTGTATGAGGTTGGGCAACAAGTGCGTGTTGGCGAGGTCGAAGGCCAGATCGAAGAGATCGGCACGGTTAAAACCACATTGCTGACCGATGAGGGTGAGCTAGTCTCTCTCTCCAATCGGATCCTGCTGGAACAGCATGTGAGTAGCCGCTAAACCGGCAAACCCTGCTAATGTATGCCGCCGCAAAATGCCAGCCGAGGCTGGTTGTGGCGGACATTGACCTGACTGTCGGCACGACTTGTTTTGAATAAAGCCCAACCGCTATCCACGCGCTACGACCCCCGCGAGCTCTCTGATGAGGAGTTGGTCGCGCGCTCGCATACCGAGCTGTTTCACGTAACGCGCGCCTACGAAGAGTTGATGCGGCGTTACCAGCGAACATTATTTAACGTCTGCGCGAGATATCTTGGGAACGATCGCGACGCAGACGATGTCTGTCAGGAAGTGATGCTGAAGGTGCTGTACGGCCTGAAGAACTTCGAGGGGAAATCGAAGTTCAAAACCTGGCTTTACAGCATCACTTACAACGAATGCATCACGCAGTATCGGAAGGAACGGCGTAAGCGTCGCTTGATGGACGCTCTCAGTCTGGACCCTCTTGAGGAAGCGTCTGAAGAAAAGGCGCCGAAGCCGGAGGAGAAGGGTGGGCTTGATCGCTGGCTGGTGTATGTGAATCCGATTGACCGCGAAATTCTGGTGCTACGATTTGTCGCAGAGCTGGAGTTTCAGGAGATCGCAGACATCATGCACATGGGTTTGAGTGCGACAAAAATGCGTTACAAACGCGCTCTAGATAAATTGCGTGAGAAATTTGCAGGCATTGCTGAAACTTAGTTCAGCGCAAATATCTCTTACGTGTAGGCAAGTTCTGATAGACTTGCCGCCGAGTTGTCCCCCGGTTTGCGGGACTGCTTCACAATCACCAGATGGGGATTTAACGGATGAAACTGAAAAACACCTTGGGCTTGGCCATTGGTTCTCTGATTGCCGCCACTTCGTTCGGCGCTCTGGCACAAGGCCAAGGCGCAGTTGAAATCGAAGGCTTCGCTAAGAAAGAACAATTCGACAGCGCTCGTAACTTCAAGAACAACGGCAACCTGTTCGGCGGTTCGATCGGTTACTTCCTGACCGACGACGTTGAACTGCGTCTGGGCTACGACGAAGTGCACAACGTACGTGCCGACGATGGCAAGAACGTCAAAGGCGCTAACACCGCTCTGGACGCTCTGTACCACTTCAACAACCCAGGCGACATGATTCGTCCATACGTTTCGGCCGGTTTCTCTGACCAGAGCATCGACCAGAACGGTTCGAACGGTCGTAACCGTTCCACCTTCGCCAACGTTGGCGGCGGTGCCAAGCTGTACTTCACCGAGAACTTCTACGCCCGTGCCGGCGTTGAAGCTCAGTACAACATCGACCAGGGCGACACCGAGTGGGCTCCTAGCGTCGGTATCGGTGTGAACTTCGGTGGCGGCTCCAAGCCAGCTGCTGCTCCAGTTCCAGCACCTGCTGAAGTCTGCTCCGACAGCGACAACGATGGCGTTTGCGACAACGTTGACAAGTGCCCGGACACCCCAGCCAACGTAACCGTTGACGCTGATGGCTGCCCAGCAGTTGCTGAAGTTGTTCGTGTTGAGCTGGACGTGAAATTCGACTTCGACAAGTCGGTAGTCAAGCCAAACAGCTACGGCGACATCAAGAACCTGGCTGACTTCATGAAGCAGTACCCATCCACCACCACTACTGTTGAAGGTCACACTGACTCCGTCGGTCCTGACGCTTACAACCAGAAACTGTCCGAGCGTCGTGCAAACGCCGTTAAGCAGGTTCTGACCAACCAGTACGGTGTTGAATCGTCCCGCGTTCAGTCTGTTGGCTACGGCGAATCCCGCCCAGTTGCTGACAACAAAACTGACGCTGGCCGCGCTGTAAACCGTCGCGTAGAAGCGCAGGTTGAAGCTCAAGCTAAGTAATTAGCTGCCGCTGATGGAAAAGCCCGGCTCAGGCCGGGCTTTTCTTTGTCTGCGATTTGGCTTCGAATCTTGAAAGATCGCAGCCTGCGGCAGCTCCTACATTCAGATCATATGTGTCCTGTAGGAGCTGCCGAAGGCTGCGATCTTTTGCTCTTCCACGACAGCAGCCACCGCACCAATCACCAGAATCGCCGGGCTTTTCAATTCAAACGCCGAGGCATCCTCAGCCATCGCAGTCAAATCACTGCGACATTCACGCTGATGCGCCAAAGAGGCGTTTTCGATCATCGCCACCGGCGTATCCGCCGCCATCCCTCCGGCCAGCAGATGATCACGAATCTCGCCCAGCTTGGCCACGCCCATGTAAACCACCAGCGTCGTCCCGCCTTGCGCCAGCGCCTGCCAGTTCAACTGGCTGTCATCCTGGGTATGCGCAGTCACCAACGTTACTCCGCGCGCCACGCCCCGCAACGTCAGCGGAATATCGCACTGGGTCGCCCCGGCCAGCCCAGCGGTGATGCCATTGACCAGTTCCACTTCAACCCCGCGCTCGCGCAACCACTGCGCTTCTTCGCCACCGCGGCCGAAAATGCACGGATCGCCGCCCTTCAGGCGCACCACGCATTTGCCCTGGAGTGCGTAACGCAGCATTAGGCGATGAATGAATGCCTGCGGGGTCGAACGGCAGCCGCCGCGTTTGCCCACCGGGATCACCCGCGCAGCCGGGCAGTGCTCCAGCACCGCGTCGTTTACCAGATCATCGATCATCACCACATCGGCCTCGCGCAATGCGCGCACCGCTTTGAGCGTCAGCAACTCCGGATCGCCAGGGCCTGCGCCCACCAGCCAGACTTTCGCATTCATGGTGTTGTCCTCGTTAAATGACCGCGACCGGCCGCGCTTCGGCAGCCAGCAGACGCTTGATTTCCGGCACGCAGGAACCGCATTGCGTACCGCATCGGAGATTGTTTTTCAGGCCTTGCAGATCCAGGCCCTGGCGAATGCCGGCGCAGACTGCGTTGAGGCTGACGTTTTCGCAATTGCACAAGGTCTTGTCGGTGGCGATCGCTCCGACAGTGCCCGGCGGCGCGCTCATCGGCGCGAGCAGCCAGCGCCGCAGTTGTTGGTCGGCGCGGCCCTCCAGCCACAGGCTCTGCAACCAGTGTTGCGCAAGGGTTTCGCCGGCCAGGCGAATGGCGGTGATACGGCCGTTTTCGATGCGCACGCGCTTGCCAATGGCGCGACGCGGATCGTCATAGGCTAGAACCGGGCCATCCAGCAGTGACAGGCACTGGTCGATCTCGCCCAGCAGCTGTGGATCCGGCGCCTGGCCGTGTGCAGCGCGTATCAGCAGCGCTGGCCGCTCACGACCGACAAGGCTGAGGCTGACGTAGGAAAACGCCTCGCACAGCGGTCGTAGCGTCTCGAAATGCCGTTGAACATCACCCTCAATCAAGGCGAACAGTTGCCACGGCAGATTGACTGCCTCCAGACGCACGCCGCTGTGCTTGAGCTCCGGTTGCCTGGACAGCGGATCAAACGCCGGCAAGGTCAGCGTGTTGACGCCGCCCTTGAGATAGCGATCGCCCCAGTGCATCGGCAGGAACGCCTGGCCCGGACGCACGCTGTCGTCGCTGCCGACCGCAACAATCACTGCGCCACGGCGGCTTTTCAGATTGACCAGATCACCGGGCTGCAAGCGGTGCCGGCGCATTTCGTCAGGGTGCAGGCTCAGCACGGCTTCGCTGACGTGGCCGAACAATTGCGCGGCGGTGCCGGTGCGGCTCATGCCGTGCCACTGGTCACGCAGGCGACCGGTGATCAAAGTCAGCGGGAAGCGCGCGTCGCGTTGTTCCTTGGCGGCGCGGTACGGGTCGGCAATGAACTGCGCGCGGCCATTGGCTGTAGGGAAAATGCCGTCGCCGTACAAGCGTGGCGTGCCTTGGCGGGCGCCGGCAGGGAAGGGCCATTGCTGCGGGCCTAGCTCGTCGATCAAGGCATGACTGATCCCGGACAGATCCAGGTCTCGCCCACGGGTCAGCGCTTTGAATTCATCAAACAACTGCGAAGGTTGATCGAAAGCGAACAGGCTTGGCTGCTTGGGGCGCAGACGTTTCTCCAGACGCTGTGCGAAATCCACCGTGATTGCCCAGTCCGGCCGCGCTTCGCCCGGTGCGACAACCGCTTTGCGCACGTGGGAAATGCGCCGCTCGGAGTTGGTCACCGAACCTTCTTTCTCGCCCCAACTGGCGGCGGGTAACAGCAGGTCGGCAAACGCTGCGGTTTCGGTGGTGCGAAAGGCTTCCTGCAATACCACAAAAGGGCAGGCCTCAAGCGCTGCGCGGACTGCGCTCTGATCAGGCATCGATTGCGCCGGATTGGTACAGGCAATCCACAGCGCTTTGATTTTGCCGCTGCGCAGGTTTTCGAACAGTTCAATGGCGCTCAGGCCCGGCGCCTCGGGCAAGCTATCCACGCCCCAATACGCCGCCACCTCGGCGCGATGCTCCGGGTTGGCGGCATCGCGGTGACCCGGCAGCAGATTGGACAGACTGCCGGTTTCCCGCCCGCCCATCGCATTTGGCTGACCGGTGAGGGAGAAAGGTCCTGCACCGGGCCGGCCGATTTGCCCTGTGGCCAAGTGCAGATTGATCAGCGCGCTGTTCTTTGCGCTGCCGGCGGTGGACTGATTCAGGCCCATGCACCACAGCGACAGGAAGCTCGGCGCAGTGCCGACCCATTCTGCGCATTGCTGCAGTTGCTCGATGCTGATGCCGCACAGTTGCGAAACCATCTGCGGGGTGTAATCGCGGACCAGCGTTTTAAGTTCGGCGAGGCCTTCGGTGTGCACCTTGATGAAATCGCGATCGACCCAGTCTTCCCACAGCAGCAGATGCAAAATCCCATGGAACAGGGCGACATCGGTGCCCGGAAGAATCGCCAGATGCAGGTCAGCCAAATCGCAGGTGTCGGTGCGACGCGGGTCGATCACGATGACTTTCATCTGCGGGCGACGGGATTTGGCTTCCTCCAGTCGACGGAAAAGTACCGGATGGGCGTAGGCCATGTTACTGCCGACGATCATCACGCAGTCGCTGAGCTCCAGGTCTTCGTAACTGCACGGCGGCGCGTCGGCGCCGAGGCTGCGTTTGTAGCCGACCACCGCCGAAGACATGCACAGCCGCGAATTGCTGTCGATGTTGTTGGTGCCGACCAGCGCCCGCGCCAGTTTGTTGAAGGCGTAGTAGTCCTCGGTGAGCAACTGCCCGGAGATGTAGAACGCCACGCTGTCCGGGCCGTGTTCGGCGATGGTTTCGGCAAACACGTTGGTCGCGTGGTCGAGGGCGGTATCCCAGTCAGTACGGCTGCGCGCCAGGCCTTTGCCCAGGCGCAGTTCCGGGTACAAGGCGCGGGCGGCGAGGTCGCCGGTCAGGTGCAGCGTCGAGCCTTTGCTGCACAGTTTGCCGAAGTTGGCCGGGTGCGCCGGATCGCCGCTGACGCCGAGGATGCGCTCGCCGTCATGCTCGATCAGTACGCCGCAGCCGACCCCGCAGTAACAGCAGGTCGAGGCGGTCGTCTGGCGGTTCATCAGATGGCGTCCCGCAGGGCCAGTTGCACCCGGCCATTCTCGACCCGCGCCGGATGGTGATGGGCACAGCCGATGTCTGGCGCCTGAGCTTCGCCGGTTTCCAGGTCGATCTGCCAGTTGTGCAGCGGGCAGGCCACGCGCTTGCCATAGATCAGGCCTTGCGACAGCGGCCCGCCCTTGTGCGGGCAGCGGTCATCGAGGGCGAAAACCTCGTCGTCGCTTGTGCGAAAAATCGCGATGTCTCCTTTCGGCCCGGCAATGATCCGCGAACCGAGGGCGTTGATCTCTTCCAGCGCACAGATATCGAGCCAGTTCATGCCGGCACCTCCAGGTTTTTCACGGGGATCACGTCGAATTCTTTCTTCAGTTGCGGCTGCGCCAGGCGTTCTTTCCATGGGTCCTGTTCGAACGACAGGGAGAATTGCAGGCGCTCATTCAGGGCCTTGCGCCGCTCGGCGTCTTCGAGCACGTTCTTCTTGATGTGCTCCATGCCGACCCGTTGCAGGTAATGCACGGTGCGTTCGAGGTAGAAGGCTTCTTCGCGGTAGAGCTGCAGAAACGCGCCGTTGTATTCACGGACTTCTTCGGCAGTCTTGAGCTTGACGAAGAACTCGGCGACCTCGGTCTTGATCCCGCCGTTGCCACCGATGTACATCTCCCAGCCGGAGTCGACGCCGATAATTCCTACGTCCTTGATGCCCGCTTCCGAGCAGTTGCGTGGGCAACCGGACACGGCCAGCTTCACTTTGTGCGGCGACCACATGCTGAACAGGTCGTGCTCGAGTTCGATGCCCAGTTGCGTCGAGTTCTGTGTGCCGAAGCGGCAGAACTCGCTGCCGACACAGGTTTTCACGGTGCGGATGGATTTGCCGTAGGCGTGGCCGGACGGCATGTCGAGGTCTTTCCAGACGCCGGGCAGATCCTGTTTCTTGATCCCCAGCAAGTCGATGCGCTGACCGCCGGTGACCTTGACCATCGGCACGTTGTACTTGTCGGCCACATCGGCGATTCGGCGCAGTTCCGATGGGTTGGTCACGCCGCCCCACATGCGCGGCACCACCGAATAGGTGCCGTCCTTCTGGATGTTGGCGTGGGCGCGTTCGTTGATCAGACGCGATTGCGGGTCGTCCTTGGCCTCGCCCGGCCAGGTGGAAATCAGGTAGTAGTTGAGCGCCGGGCGACAGGTCGCGCAGCCATTGGGCGTGCGCCAGTTCAGGTAACTCATGGTCTCGGCGATGGTCAGCAGGTGTTCCTGACGGATCGCCTGACGAATCTGCCCGTGGTTGAGATCGCTGCAACCGCAGATGGCTTTTTCGCTTTTCGGTTTGACGTCGGCCGCGCCACCCACCGTATTGATCAGGATCTGTTCAACAAGGCCGGCGCAGGAACCGCAGGAGCTGGCCGCCTTGGTGTGTTTCTTCACTTCATCGACGCTGAACAGGCCGTGTTCCTGAATCGCCTTGACGATGGTGCCCTTGCACACACCGTTGCAGCCGCAGACTTCGGCGCTGTCGGCCATGACCATGGCTTTGTCCTGGCCCTGATGTCCTACGTCGCCTAAAGCGTTTTCGCCGAACATGAGGTGATCGCGGATCTCGCCTATGGCGTGATTCTCACGAATCTGCCGGAAATACCAACCGCCATCTGCCGTATCGCCGTACAGACAGGCGCCGACCAGCACGTCATCCTTGATCACCAGTTTTTTGTACACGCCGCCGATCGGGTCGGAGAGGGTGATGGTCTCGGTGCCTTCGCCGCCCATGAAATCGCCGGCGGAGAACAGGTCGATGCCGGTGACTTTCAATTTCGTCGAAGTCACCGAGCCCTGATAGCGAGCGAAACCCAGTTGCGCGAGGTGATTGGCGCAGACCTTGGCTTGTTCGAACAGCGGCGCAACGAGGCCGTAGGCGATGCCGCGATGGCTGGCGCATTCTCCGATTGCGTAGATGCGCGGGTCGTAGGTTTGCAGGGTGTCGTTGACCAGAATCCCGCGATTGCACGGAATGCCGGCCTTTTCTGCCAGTTCGGTGTTGGGGCGGATGCCGGCGGCCATCACCACCAGATCGGCAGGAATGATGTCGCCGTTCTTGAACTGCACCGAGCCGACCCGGCCATTGCCGGCATCGTGCAGGGCTTGGGTCTGTTCGCATAGGCGGAAGTGCAGACCACGGGATTCCAGCGCCGATTGCAGAAGCTGGCCGCTGGTCTTGTCCAGTTGCCGCTCCAGCAGCCATTCGCCGAGGTGCACCACGGTCACGTGCATGCCGCGCAGCATCAGGCCATTGGCCGCTTCGAGGCCGAGCAGGCCGCCGCCGATGACTACGGCGTGCTTGTGGGTCCTGGCGGTGTCGATCATGGCCTGGGTGTCGGCAATGTCGCGGTAACCGATCACACCCTGCAAGGTGTTGCCGGGAATCGGCAGGATGAACGGGGTCGAGCCGGTGGCGATCAGCAGGCGATCGTACTCGGCTTCGGTGCCGTCCTCGGCAATCACTCGGCGTTTGACCCGGTCGATCTCCACCACTTTGCGGTTGAGCAGCAACTTGATGTTGTTTTCCAGATACCAGTCGAGGTCGTTGAGGACGATCTCTTCGAAAGTCTGCTCGCCGGCCAGCACCGGCGACAACAGGATGCGGTTGTAGTTGGTGTGCGGTTCGGCGCCGAAGACGGTGATGTCGTAGAGCTCGTCGCTCAGCTTGAGCAGTTCTTCCAGGGTACGCACCCCGGCCATGCCATTGCCGATCATCACCAGTTTGAGTTTTTTCATCAGGTTCTCCGGGAGCTGCGGCTGGCCTCTGGTGGGCCGTCGGGCCTTGCTCGACAAATTTTGCGCAAACAAAAAAAGGCGTCCCGCTAGTTGCCTAGCGAGGACGCCTTTGTCCTGGTCCCGTTCTCTCGGGAAGCGCAGCCTTCGTCGTTGAAGGTTGGGCTTTATGTATGGTGAAAAGGGTAATGCAGTGGTTGTGCCAACTCGGGGGGACGCGGATTTATTGGGGATTGGGGTTGTGACAGGAGATTTTTTTGCACCGAATCGAGGCGTGTTGCTCGTTCGTGGCGCGTTAATTCTTGGGGTTATGCGGTGTGAAGCCGAATGCCTTCGCGAGCAGGCTCGCTCCCACAAGGTGTAGGCGAACGACACCAATCCCCTGTGGGAGCGAGCTTGCTCGCGAATGGCGCGGCGCGGTTCAACTGTGAAACAACAAAACCAGCAGCACCACATTCCCCAGCAACGCCACCAACGCCATGGTCCGCCAGACCTTCAACGGCTCCCGCTCGAGTAAAGGCCGGGGCCGCACACTCAAACTTTGCCGCTCACCCTGTTCCAGCACCAGCAGCCACTCTTCAGCGGTTTCGAAGCGTTGCTGCGGATCGGTTGCAACGCCGCGCTCCAGACTTTGCGCCAGCCAGTCCGGCAGGTCCGGGCGATAGCGACTGGCATTCACCGGTACGCCAAATCGGGGTCTCTGGAACGCTTCGATTTCGCCATAGGGAAAATGCCCGGTGAGCAGGTAATAGAGAGTGACACCGACAGAATACAAATCCTGTTGTGCACTCGGTGGTTCGCCGCGAAACGCTTCCGGGGCGATGAAACTAGGCGTTCCCGGCAGGGTCGCCGGCGCGTCCTCCGACAGTCCCGGGCAATAAGCCAAGCCGAAATCCAGCAGGCGCAGTTCGCCGTCGTCACCCCGCAACAGGTTTTCCGGTTTGATGTCGCGGTGCAGAATCTGCCGTCGATGCAGCAGCCCGACCGCGCGCAACAGGCGTTCGGCGATGTCCTGCCACTGCGCCAGTGGCAACGGGCCGTTGAGTTGAAACATTTCGGCCAGCGTCGTCCCGGCGTATTCGCGCATCACGTAGTACAAATGCTGACGCTGAGTGCAGGCATGGATTTGCGGAAAATGCCGGCCGGCCACGCGCTTAAGGAACCATTCTTCCGACAGCAGCGCCTGCCCGGCTTGCGGATCGTCGGCCAGCCGCGTCGGCAAGGTCTTCAACAGCCAAGGCTGGCCCTGACTATCGAGCACGCGATACAGCAATGATTGCTGGCTCTGGCCGATGATGCCTTGCACCTGCCAGCCTTCAAACGCTTGCCCGGGTTTCAGCGTTGGCGGCAGTGGCCATTGCTGCAATTGCACCAGCGCATCGCCGATGCTCGCTTCGCCCAGCGCATCGACGCGCACCAGCAGGGCACTGGCGTTGTCCTGACTGCCGGCCAGATGCGCGGCGTTGACCAAGGTTTGCGCCGCGCTGGGCAGATCCGCTTGATCACGCAGAATCGCGGCGATCGCGGTATCGCCCAGGGTCGACCAGACGCCGTCGCTGAGCAGCACGAAGCTTTCGCCCTCACGCAGTTCGCCGTCGAGGAAATCCAGGACCAGATGCTGATCGAGCCCGAGCGCACGCTTGAGCACGTGCTGCATGCCCGGTTGCTCCCAGACGTGATCCTCGCTGATGCGCTGCAAGCGCTCGGCGTGCCAGCGATAGACCCGGCAATCGCCGACGTGGGCGAGGGTGAAGCGCCGACCGCGCATCACCAGCGCGCTGACCGTAGTCAGCAGCGGTTGCCCGCCGCCGTTGGCTTGCAACCAGCGATTTTGCGCGAGCAGCAGGCGATCCAGCGCTTGGGCCACGCTCCAGGTTTCCGGCGTCGCGTAGTAGTCCAGCGCCAGCGCCTGCAAGGTCGAACGCGCGGCGAGGCCGCCATCGGCGCACTGGCTGACGCCGTCGGCGATGGCGAACAGATAACCCTTGCTCACCGCCAGTGCCGGCGCCGGTGTCACCGAACGCAGGGCGTCCTGATTCTCCGCGCGCGGGCCGGTGGCGCTGGCTTCGGCGAAGCTCAGTTGCAGGGCCATTCGAGCCTCAGACCCGCGCCGCCGTCACCGCCGCCGAACCCCAGGTGGTTCTCCAGCGACGCTTGACGCCGTGCAGGCCAAACCATGCCAGCACGCCGAGGCTGGCGAACAACCACAGCGCCAGTTGATAGCTGCCGGTGCTTTGCTTGATCGCGCCCATGCCGGCCGCGAGGGCGAAGCCGCCGATACCGCCGGCCATGCCGATCAGCCCGGTCATCACGCCGATCTCCAGACGAAAACGCTGCGGCACCAGTTGGAAAACCGCACCGTTGCCCGCGCCCAAGCCGAGCATGGTGCAGACGAAAAGCGCCAGCGCCGCGTAGGAACTTGGCAGATTGAAGCCGACGGCGGCGATGCAGATGGCAGCGACGGTGTACATCGCCAGCAAGGTGCGAATGCCGCCGAAGCGATCGGCCAGCGCGCCACCCAGTGGCCGCATCAGGCTGCCGCCGAACACGCAGGCAGCGGTGTAGTAGCCGGCGGTTACCGGGCTCAGACCGTATTGATCGTTGAAGTAACCGGGCAGGGCGCTGGCCAGGCCGATGAAACCGCCGAAGGTGACGCTGTAGAAAAACATGAACCACCAACTGTCGCGATCACCGAGGGCCTTGAAGTAGTCGGCCATGGCTTTCGGTTTTGGCCGCTGCGGGGCGTTTTTTGCCAACAGGGCGAACAGCGCCAAGGTCAGAACCAGCGGGATCAGGGCGAAACCGAAGACATTGCTCCAGCCGAACGCGGCGGCAATCACTGGCGCCAGCAGCGCGGCGAACACGGTGCCGGAGTTGCCCGCGCCGGCGATGCCCATGGCTTTGCCTTGGTGCTCTGGCGGGTACCACTGCGAGGCCAGCGGCAGCGCCACGGCAAATGATGCGCCGGCCATGCCGAGGAACAAGCCGAGGATCAGCGCCTGTTCATAACTGCGGATACCCAGTTTCCAGGCGCCGAACAGCGCGCAGATGACGATGACCTGGCCGATCAGCCCGGCGGTCTTGGGCGACAAGCGATCAGCGAGCATGCCCATGGCGAAGCGCAACACCGCGCCGGCCAGAATCGGCGTGGCGACGACAAGTCCGCGCTGCTGGGTGGTCAGGTGCAGGTCGGCGGCAATCTGCACCGCCAGCGGGCCGAGCAGGTACCAGACCATGAAGCTCAGGTCGAAATACAGGAAGGCCGCGAACAGGGTCGGGGTATGGCCGGATTTCCAGAAGCTTGAATTCATCGCGCACCTCGGCTGAAAAGAGTCTCGAAAGGAGTCATGCACAGCAGGTGGAGCGCCTCACGGCCGCACCACCGGCCCCGTTCTGTGGGGCCAAAACGCAAAAACGCCGCTACCTGATTCGCCGAGGGGCGAACGGGGTGAGCGACGTCTTTGTCGTAGGTGGGGCAACCGCCGTTGGTTACCTGTGCGGTTTACTTAGCGAGATTTGTGCCAACAGCTGAAAAGCAAAAGCCCCTCACCCTAGCCCTCTCCCAGAGGGAGAGGGAACCGAGCGGGGGATGGCCGAATCATTTGCCGATCTGAACGATTTCGAGTGAATCCATAATCGACTCGGTCGTTCAGGTCGGCGGACAGCGCAAGACAACGCGGTCGGTCCCCTCTCCCTCCGGGAGAGGGCTAGGGTGAGGGGCTCTTGATTTGCAGCGAAAATTTCAGCCCAGCAACTCACTCATGGCAATGATCTGCTCCGCCACCTGAATCAGCTTCTGCTGGCGGCTCATCGCCTGGCGGCGCATCAGCGTATAGGCCTCTTCCTCGTTGCAGTCCTTCATCTTCATCAGCAAACCCTTGGCCAGTTCAATGCGCTTGCGCTCGGCCAGTTGCTGGTCACGGGCCTGCAATTGCGCGCGCAAGGCCTGGTCACTCTCGAAGCGCGCCATCGCCACGTCGAGAATGGGCTGCAACCGTTGTGCGTGAATGCCTTCGACGATGTAGGCACTGACCCCGGACTTGATCGCCTGACGCATCACCCCCGGGTCATGTTCGTCGGTAAACATCACGATCGGCCGGGGCTGGTCGCGGCTGACCAGCACCACTTGCTCCATGACATCGCGGCTCGGTGACTCGGTATCGATCAGGATCACGTCCGGGCGCACCGTTTCGACGCGCGCCGGCAGGTCGATGGTCAGGCCGGACTCGTCGATCACCTCGAAGCCGGCCTCGATCAGCGCCGCTTTCAGGCGTCCGACTTTTTTCGCGGTGTCGTTGATCAGCAGAATGCGCAACATGTTCGCGGTCTCCTGTCAGCGGCGGGCGAGAAGGGGTGCATCGTCGTTCAACGCGTGCAGTTTGAAACTGCGCGCATAGCCCGCCGGATCGCTGCCGTCCCAGGCCTTGCCGTCGAGCAACTGGCTGCTGCGCAGGTCGGCGTGCGAAGCCGCAATACCGACAGCGCTCGCTGCCTCGCGATACAGATCCAGACGCTGAACCTGGCGGGCGACGGCCAGATAATCCGGATCCTCGCGCAACAGACCCCAGCGACGGAACTGGGTCATGAACCACATGCCGTCGGAAAGGTAGGGCAGATTGACCTCGCCATCGCCATGAAAACGCAGCGCATGCGGATCCTGCCAGCGATTGCCGAGGCCATCGGCGTAGTCACCCATAAAACGCGGCTCGATGCACGCGGCGGGGGTGTCGAGGTATTCGGTGGCGCTGAGCAATTGCGCGGTGCTGCGGCGGTTTTCCGGGCTTTCTTCGATGAAGCGGCTGGCCTCAAGAATGGCCATGACCAGCGCCCGCGCGGTGTTGGGGTATTGCTCGACAAATTCCCGGGTGCAGCCGAGGACTTTTTCCGGGTGGTCGGGCCAGATGCTCTGGCTGGTCGCCAGGGTGAAGCCGAGATCCTGCTGCACGGCGCTGGCCGCCCACGGTTCGCCGACGCAAAAACCGTCGATGCGCCCGGCTTGCAGGTGCGCGACCATTTGCGGCGGCGGCACCACCACGCTGTCGACGTCCTGCAACGGATGAATGCCCTGGCTCGCCAGCCAGTAATAAAGCCACATCGCATGGGTGCCGGTGGGGAAGGTCTGGGCGAAGGTCAGTTTTGCGCGGCTTTGGTGCACATGCCGATCGAGCGCTTCAGGACTGTTCACGCCAGCCTGTTGCAAACCATGGGACAGGTTCAGGCTCTGGCCATTCTGGTTCAGACCCATCAGCACTGCCATGTCGGTCGGGGCGACGCCGCCGATGCCCAGGTGCACCGCATAAATCAGCCCGTACAGGCTGTGCGCGGCATCCAGTTCGCCGCTGACCAGTTTGTCGCGCAAGTTGGCCCATGAGGCCTGACGCTTGAGGTTCAGGGTCAGGCCGTAGGGCTGGGCGAAGCCCTGAGTGGCGGCGACCACCACCGAGGCGCAGTCGCTCAGCGCCATGAAGCCGAGATTGATCGCGCTCTTTTCCGGCGCGTCGCTGCCATTGACCCAGGCCAGAGGCCCCAAGGACGTTTCGTTCATACGCTACCTCAAAAAAAACGTCGTCCCGGATTCTGCGCAGGCAAAACCCGGGGACGACGCCATTGTCCTGGTCTGCGCGCCGTCATTGGTCGGCAGACTGATGAGCGGGGTGGTGCAAGGCATATGCCAGTCGCCTGATTCGCGCAGGCGCCTCGCGCCGGGGGACGATGCCCGGCTATAATCGCCGCCTCTTTTCGCCGCCCGAGTCATTGCCGCCCATGTACACCCTGGCCCGTCAGCTGTTGTTCAAACTTTCCCCGGAAACCTCCCACGATCTGTCGCTGGATCTGATCGGCGCGGGTGGACGTTTGGGCCTCAACGGCTTGCTGTGCAAGGCGCCGGCGAAAATGCCGGTGACCGTCATGGGGCTGGAGTTCCCGAACCCGGTGGGGCTGGCGGCAGGTCTGGACAAGAACGGCGCGGCCATCGACGGCTTTGCACAACTGGGTTTCGGTTTTGTCGAAATCGGCACCGTGACCCCGCGCCCACAACCGGGTAACCCGAAACCACGGATCTTCCGCCTGCCGGAAGCCGAGGCGATCATCAACCGCATGGGTTTCAACAACCTCGGTGTGGATAACCTGCTGGCGCGGGTCGCTGCGGCAAAATACCAGGGCGTGCTGGGCATCAATATCGGCAAGAACTTCGACACTCCCGTCGAGCGTGCGGTCGATGATTACCTGATCTGCCTGGACAAGGTTTACGCCCACGCCAGCTACGTCACCGTCAACGTCAGCTCGCCAAACACCCCGGGCCTGCGCAGCCTGCAGTTCGGTGACTCGCTCAAGCAATTGCTCGCTGATCTGGCCACCCGTCGCGCCGAACTGGCCCTGCGTCACGGCAAGCATGTGCCGCTGGCGATCAAGATCGCGCCGGACATGACCGACGAAGAAACTGCGCAGGTTGCCCAGGCATTGATCGAAACCGGCATGGACGCGGTCATCGCCACCAATACGACTTTGAGCCGTGTCGGTGTTGAAGGCATGGAGCATGGCGACGAGGCGGGCGGTCTGTCCGGCGCGCCGGTGCGTGAGAAGAGCACACATACCGTGAAAGTGCTGGCGGGCGAATTGGCCGGACGCTTGCCGATCATTGCCGCGGGCGGGATTACCGAGGGCAAACACGCGGCGGAGAAGATCACTGCTGGCGCGAGCCTAGTGCAGATCTATTCGGGCTTCATCTACAAAGGCCCGGCGCTGATTCGTGAATCGGTAGACGCCATCGCCGCGTTGCGCTGAGGATTGCCGAGGCCTTGTGGGAGCCTTTGTGGCGAGGGGATTTATCCCCGCTGGGCTGCCCAGCAGCCCCAAACCTTGCACATTGATATGCCAGTTAAATTGAAATTCCGACTTCGCGACTGCTGCGCAGCCGAGCGGGGATAAATCCCCTCGCCACGTGGAACCCGGTTAACCCTTTTTGCAGGCATTAAAAAGGGCTCCTCGAAGGAGCCCCTGGGCCGTAGCCCGCCGTCCGGGAAGGACGTGCGTGGTTAATTCATTGCAAATTCAGATTGTCGTGTCGGAATAAATGCCCTGTGTCAGCCGACGGCGTGAAGTTCGTTGAGTCTGTGGATTCCCGCAGTGCCGGTCATACCGTCCCAGTTGTCGCCGCGTCCTTCTCGCCAGCCGTTGATCCAGGCTTGACGTACCGACGGTAGAGTGAATGGGCAAAGCTCACGGGATTTGCCACCAACGCCATATTGATATCCGCGCAAAAATGCTCTTTCCAACGGATCACGCTTAAGTCTTCTCATAGGGTGTTTCCCTCACTTGTTGACTGTAGTGTCGCGTTGACCTCAATTGAGGTCTGGCAGAAAAAACCTGCCATCGTGCGGCTCGCTGCCGGCGTGGCGAGCCAAGGTGTTGACGCCGTTGCGACGTCAACCTGTGCTCAGTTCTAACCAATGAGTCACACCGAGGGAATGATCGTTTTGTCATAAGCACGTAACGTAAAGGATGCTATGGCGATAAGTAACCGCGTATTTATTCAACGTTCAATGCGCAAACCCCGGTATGATCGGCGCCCCGCTGACTCAGGGGGTTAATCCTTTAGTGAGAATGACCCACGTTTGCGCTTGGGTAATATTCGACGAAGGGTCGCTTTCAGTCTTTTTGTTGCACCAACTTTTTTATCTGTCCCGGCATCTAAGCTCTTTTAACCCGAGCAGCGGGGATGGAACGGCACACCTTCGTGCCACGCGGGCGCTCTTTCAGAAAAGCGCCTGATTGAAAACCGGGTCGGCAATGCGTTGCCGGCCCACTAGCCAAAGGCTCTGGAATTACCATGTCCGATCGTTTCGAACTCTTCCTCACTTGCCCCAAAGGCCTTGAAGGCCTGCTCATCGAGGAAGCCGTCGGGCTTGGCCTTGAAGAAGCGCGCGAGCACACCTCCGCCGTGCGTGGCATGGCGACCATGGAAACCGCCTATCGCCTGTGCCTCTGGTCGCGTCTGGCCAACCGCGTGTTGCTGGTGCTCAAGCGTTTCCCGATGAAGGACGCCGAAGACCTCTACCACGGCGTGCTCGACATCGACTGGCAGGATCACATGCTCAGCGACGGCACCCTGGCCGTCGAATTCAGCGGCCACGGCTCGGGCATCGACAACACCCACTTCGGCGCGCTGAAAGTCAAAGACGCCATCGTCGACAAACTGCGCACGCCGCAGGGCGATCGTCCATCCATCGACAAACTCAACCCGGACCTGCGTATCCACCTGCGTCTGGATCGCGGCGAAGCGATTCTGTCCCTCGACCTTTCCGGCCACAGCCTGCACCAGCGCGGCTATCGCTTGCAGCAGGGCGCGGCGCCGCTGAAGGAAAACCTCGCGGCGGCAATCCTCATTCGCTCCGGTTGGCCGCGTATTGCTGCCGAAGGTGGCGCACTGGCTGACCCGATGTGCGGTGTCGGTACGTTCCTCGTCGAAGCCGGGATGATTGCCGCCGACATGGCGCCGAACCTGCGTCGCGAGCAGTGGGGCTTTACCGCGTGGCTCGGTCACGTGCCGGCACTCTGGAAAAAACTCCATGAAGAAGCCGTCGAGCGTGCCGCCGCCGGTCTGGCCAAACCGCCGCTGTGGATTCGCGGTTACGAAGCCGACCCACGATTGATTCAGCCAGGCCGCAACAACGTTGAGCGCGCCGGCCTCAGCGAGTGGATCAAGATCTACCAGGGCGAAGTGGCGACCTTCGAGCCGCGCCCGGACCAGAACCAGAAAGGTCTGGTGATCTGCAACCCGCCGTACGGCGAGCGTCTCGGTGACGAAGCCAGCCTGCTGTATCTCTATCAGAACCTCGGCGAGCGTCTGCGTCAGGCCTGCCTGAACTGGGAAGCGGCGGTGTTCACCGGCGCCCCGGATCTGGGCAAGCGCATGGGTATCCGCAGCCACAAACAGTATTCGTTCTGGAACGGCGCGCTGCCGTGCAAACTGCTGCTGATCAAGGTTCTGCCCGATCAGTTCGTCACTGGCGAACGTCGCACTCCGGAACAGCGTCAGGCCGAGCGCGAGCAAGCGGCTTACGATCAGACCCCGGACGAGCCGCAAGAGCGCAAGTTCAACAAGAACGGCAACCCGATCAAGCCGACGCCAGCCCCGGCGCCAGTGATCGAACAGCCGCGCCTGAGTGAAGGCGGGCAGATGTTTGCCAATCGCTTGCAGAAAAATCTCAAGGCGATGGGCAAGTGGGTCAAGCGCGAAGGCATCGATTGCTACCGCGTCTATGATGCCGACATGCCCGAATACGCAATGGCCATCGACCTGTACCACGACTGGGTGCACGTTCAGGAATACGCCGCGCCGAAATCCATCGACCCGGAAAAAGCCTCGGCGCGCATGTTCGATGCGCTGGCGGCCATTCCGCAGGCGTTGAACGTCGACAAGAACCGCGTGGTGGTCAAGCGCCGCGAGCGGCAGAGCGGCACCAAGCAGTACGAGCGTCAGGCGGCGCAGGGCAAGTTCGTCGAGGTCAATGAAGGTGGCGTGAAGTTGCTGGTCAACCTCACCGACTACCTCGACACCGGCCTGTTCCTCGATCACCGGCCGATGCGTATGCGCATTCAGAAAGAGGCGGCCGGCAAACGCTTCCTCAATCTGTTCTGCTACACCGCGACCGCCAGCGTGCACGCGGCCAAGGGCGGCGCTCGCAGCACCACCAGCGTCGACCTGTCGAAAACCTATCTGGACTGGGCGCGGCGCAACCTGTCGCTGAACGGCTTCTCGGACAAGAACCGTCTGGAGCAGGGCGATGTGATGGCGTGGCTGGAAAGCAGCCGTGACGAATACGACCTGATCTTCATCGACCCGCCGACGTTCTCCAACTCCAAGCGCATGGAAGGCATCTTCGATGTGCAGCGCGATCAGGTGCAGTTGATCGACTTGGCGATGGCGCGGCTGGCACCGGGTGGCGTGCTGTATTTCTCCAACAACTTCCGCAAGTTCCAGTTGGAGGAAAACCTCGCCGAGCGTTATGCGGTCGAGGAAATCAGTGCGCAGACCATTGATCCGGATTTCGCCCGCAATACCAAGATCCACCGCGCCTGGAAAATCACGGCTCGTTGACGCTTTCACTGGTTGGATCCACAGAGCGTTGATTTTTAACGGCTCGGTGGATCCAGCGGTGCTAGCTAAATTAGTGGCTAATAGCTATAACTCACACACCGCCAATGGGGTTTTCCCGCAAATCTGGCGGAGTGAGTCGTGCTTATGCCGTTGCACCCCGTGCGCCCGAAAATCCTCGGTTTCATCAGTGAAGACGTCTCAGCCTGGCTGGTCGCTTTGCTGGTGTTGCTTGCCGGCGGGATTCTCACCGGGCTGCTCGCATGGGGCACCTTCAACCAGTTTCAGCAACAATCGCGTCAGCGTTTCCAACTGCTGGCCAACGAACGCTACAGCCGCATCGCCGAACGTTTTCAGGACCAGGAGCAACGTCTCGATAGTCTGCGGCGGTTCTTCGCCAACTCCGAATCGGTGTCCCGCGCTGAATTCGATGGTTACTCTCGACCGTTATTGCTGCGCACCCAAGCCTACACTTACGCGCCGCGAGTCAGCGGTGCCGAACGGGCCGCCTTTGAACAGCAGGTACGTGATGAAGGCCTGAGCGAATTCACCATTCGCGAACTGGACGCCAAAGGCGAATTGCAACTGGCGCCGCCGCGCGACGAATACGTGCCGGTGCTCTACACGCAAACCCAGAGCCGACTGGCGCCGCCGCTGGGTTACGACTTGCTCGCCCAACCCTTGCGCCGCGAAACCCTGCAACGCGCCGACCAGTTCGGCAGCATGGCGGTGTCGCAACCGATGCATCTGGTCGGGATCGAGCCGTCGTATGCGCGTGGTGTGCTGCTGCTGGCGCCGGTCAGTCGCGCTGGAGAGTCGCAGCCGTTCGGCTATGTGATGGCGGTGATCAGCATGCGCCAGTTGCTCGCCGACGGACTGCCCGATGCCCTGCACGATTATCTGTCGGTGCGCATTCTCGACCTGTCGACCCAGGATCAGCACGAGGCGCTGTTCGAATCGAGCAACGAAGCGGTGCCCGGCGATCTGGCGGCGACGCGTTTGCTGCGCATGGCCGATCACGACTATCAGGTCGATATCCTGCCAAGCTACGCCTTCATGCAGGCCAACCATTCGTCGGTGGGCAGCGTGATCATTCTTGGCGGCTTGCTCAGCGCACTGTTCAGCGCCTTGCTTTACGTGCTGGTCAGCCAGCGCCAGCGCGCGGTGCGCCTGGTCGAGGTGCGCACGCAGGAGTTGCACGAGCGCGAGCAGGAATTGCGCGGCACCCACGGTCAACTGCGCGGCGTGCTGAATGCCGCCACTCAGGTCGCGATCATTGCCACCGACCTGCGCGGCGTGATCAACACCTTCAACCCCGGCGCCGAGCAAATGCTCGGCTACAGCAGCGCCGAAGTCGTTGGGCGCATGACCCTGGAGAATCTGCATTTGCCTCGCGAGCTGGCGGCGCGTTCGGCCGAGTTGAGTGCGCGCTACGGCAAAAGCATTCCGACTTGCCACGCGATGCTGGTCGAGGGCGGCGAAGTCGGCGGCCATGAAGCGCGCGAGTGGACGCTGGTGCGCAGCGACGGCAGTCATCTGCCGGTGAACATGCTCGCCACCCCGGTGCTTGACGAACAAGGCCTGTGGGTCGGTCATCTGGCGATCTGCATCGACATCACCGAACGCAAGCGAGTGCACGAGGTGCTGGCAGCACGCGACACATTGCTGAAGAAGCTCAGCGCCCATGTTCCCGGTGGCATCTACCAATTCAAGATGGAATTCGACGGACGCTTCAGCGTGATCTACGCCAGCGATGGCATCCGCGAAATCTACGAGCTGGAGCCGGATGTGCTGCTGCTCGACTCCGAGGCGATCTTCAGTCGTATCCACCCGCAGGATGCGATTCGCGTGCGCAGCTCGATCCGCGAATCGGCGGAAAACCTCAGCCCTTGGCGCGAAGAGTACCGCGTGCAATTGCCCGAGCGCGGTCTGCGCTGGGTGCGCGGCGAGGCGACACCGGAAGAGCTGCCGGGCGGCGGGGTGCTGTGGCACGGTTATATCTCGGATATCTCCGATCTCAAGCGCGTGGAAGAAGAATTGCGCGCGTTGTCGATCACCGACTCGCTGACCGGCATTCACAACCGCCGCTATTTCCAGGAACGCCTGACCACCGAAATGGCCCGGGTCGAGCGTGGCGGCGGTGAGTTGTCGGTGATCATGCTCGACATCGACCACTTCAAACGCATCAACGATCAGTTCGGCCACGCCGTCGGCGACCGCGTGCTGCAGGCAGTCTGCGAGCGGATTGGCCATCGCCTGCGCCGCACCGACGTGTTCTGCCGTTTGGGCGGTGAAGAGTTCATGGTGCTGTGCCCGGATATCGACGGTGAACACGCCTACATGCTGGCGATGGAGTTGTGGGAAGGTTTGCGTAGCGCGCCGGTGGACGTGGTCGGCTTGGTCACCGCGAGTTTCGGCATCGCCAGCTGGCGCCCGGGGGAGGGCGCAGATGCGCTGTTGCTGCGCGCTGACTCAGGGGTTTACGCGGCGAAGCAGAATGGCCGGGATCGGGTTGAGCGGGAGATGAGCTGAGCCGCTGATGCTCGATACACCACAAACCTGTGGGAGCTGGCTTGCCAGCGATAGGGTCATTCCAGTCAGCATATTCGGTGACTGACAGTCCGCTATCGCTGGCAAGCCAGCTCCCACAGGGTTTTGTGGTGTGGCTTGGATTGGGTTACAGCACCGAAGCGGTCTGCGGCAGTTTCGGCTGTTTGTACAGATCCAGCAGCACCTGATCGAGTACCGACGAGGCGCCGAACGGGGCTTTGTCGTTGAGGATCGCCACTACCGCCCAGGTATTGCCGTTCACGTCACGGCTGAAACCGGCAATCGCGCGCACGGTGTTCAGGGTGCCGGTCTTGACGTGGGCTTCGCCGCGCATCGCCGTGGTTTTCAGACGTTTGCGCATGGTGCCGTCGGTGCCGGCAATCGGCAGCGAGCTGATGTACTCGGCGGCGTACGGGCTGTGCCAGGCGGCTTGCAGCATGTTGGCCATCTCACGCGCGCTGACCCGCTCGGCCCGCGACAGACCAGAGCCGTTCTCCATCACCAGATGCGGCGCGGTAATGCCTTTCTTCGCCAGCCACTGCCGCACCACGCGCTGCGCAGCCCGCGCGTCATCACCATCGGCATCGTTGCGGAAACGCTGGCCAAGACTGAGGAACAGCTGCTGGGCCATGGTGTTGTTACTGTATTTGTTGATGTCGCGGATAATCTCGGCCAGATCCGGCGAGTACGCGCGGGCGAGCAGTTTGGCGCCGCTCGGCGTCGGTGCCAGACGATCCTTGCCCTGGATGCTGCCACCCAGCTCCTTCCAGATCGCCCGCACGGCGCCGGCGGTGTAGGTCGCGTGGTCGAGCAGCGACAGGTAGGTCTGCGAGCTGCAGCCTTCGCCCAACTGGCCGCCGACGGTTACGGTCACGCTGCCATCGGCCTGCGGCACCGGGTTGTAGCGCACGCCGCCGGTGCATTGCTTGGACGGCAGCGCCTTGACAGTGTTTTCGATACGAATGCTGGCAATCGGCGGCTCAACCGAAATCAGTACGCGGCCACCGTCATTGCGCGCGACGAAGCGCAGGGCCTTGAGGTTGACCAGCAATGAGTCGGGCTTGACCAGGAACGGCTTGTTGTCGTCGTTGCCGTCATCGTTGAATTCCGGCAATTGCGGCTGCACGAAGAAATTGCGGTCGAGGATCAGGTCACCGGTAATCTGGGTCACGCCGTTGGCGCGCAGGTCGCGCATCAGCAGCCAGAGTTTTTCCATGTTCAGCTTCGGGTCACCGCCACCCTTGAGGTAGAGGTTGCCGTTGAGAATGCCGCCGTTCAGGTCGCCGTCGGTGTAGAACTCGGTTTTCCACTGATGGTTGGGGCCGAGCATTTCCAGCGCCGCGTAGGTGGTGACCAGTTTCATTGTCGAGGCCGGATTGACCGAAACGTCGGCGTTGAACACGGTCGGCGTGCCCGGACCGTCGAGCGGCACCATCACCAGCGACAGCGCAGTGGGCTGCAACTTGCTGGCCTTGAGGGCTTTTTCGACGTTCGGGGTGAGGGAAGTGTTGATAGTGGCAGCGGAGACAGGCAGGGCCAGAGGCAGAAGAAGGCCGGCGAGAAACAGTGGACGCAACGATTTGATCATATGCAATAAAACCCTGCAAAAGAGGGGGAAAAAGACGAGGACATGGATGAAAAGGCCCTCAGTGGTCATGAAAGTGTCGGCATTATGCCCCAAGCTGTAACAGCTTGTGCCGTGTCGCGACCGGCCAATCGCTTATTTTTTTACAGGCGGTCGGCCGCAGCGACCAGAGAGTCGGGCAATCGCCGGCTTAAACTGGTAAAGTGCCGGCCGTTATTACTTAAGAGGATTGTTCCAATGGCGACTAACCGTTCCCAGCGTCTGCGCAAAAAACTGTGCGTTGATGAATTTCAAGAGCTGGGTTTCGAACTGAACCTGGACTTCAAAGAAGACTTGTCCGAAGAAGCCATTGACGCTTTCCTCGAAGCATTCATCAAAGAAGCCATGGAAGCCAACGGTCTGGGTTATGTTGGCGGCGACGACTTCGGTCTGGTGTGCCTGCAGAAGCGTGGCTCGGTCAACGAAGAGCAGCGCGCTGCCGTTGAAGCCTGGCTGAAAAACCGCTCCGAGCTGACCAAGTATGAAGTCAGCCCGCTGCTGGACGTGTGGTATCCGGAAAAGCCGATCAACGCGGCCAAGTGATACTGAAAAAAACGGCGACCTGAGAGTCGCCGTTTTTTTTCGTCTGGGGTTTGGGTGGTACGGCTTGGGTTTGGCGGTGGATTCGCCCCTCACCCCAGCCCTCTCCCGAGGGAGAGGGGGCCGATTTGTGGGCTTTTCGGGATGTGAGTTCGACTTGGTATCCCTCGTCGGCGTATATCTTCCGAGCACCTGGGTCAGTCCCCTCTCCCTTTGGGAGAGGGTTAGGGTGAGGGGCTTTTGATCTTAAGCTCTGCGCCAATTCAAAATCACCAGCGTCAAAACCCCCGCCACAATCCCCCAGAACGCCGAACCAATGGAAAACAGCGTCAACCCCGACGCCGTGACCATAAACGTGATCAACGCCGCTTCCCGTTCCTTCACCTCGCTCATGGCAATGCTCAAGCCATTGATGATCGAGCCGAACAACGCCAGCGCGGCAATCGACAGCACCAGTTCTTTCGGCAACGCCGCAAACAATGCCGCCAACGTCGCGCCGAACACCCCGGCAATCCCGTAGAACACCCCGCACCAGACCGCTGCGGTGTAGCGCTTGTTGCGATCTTCATGGGCATGCGGGCCGGTGCAGATCGCCGCGCTGATCGCTGCGAGGTTGATGCCGTGGGAGCCGAACGGCGCCAACAGCAGCGAGGCGATGCCGGTGGTGGTGATCAGTGGCGAGGCCGGGACGTTATAGCCATCGGCGCGCAGCACGGCGATGCCGGGCATGTTCTGCGAGGTCATCGCCACCACGAACAGCGGAATGCCGATGCTGATGGTCGCGGCCAGGGAGAAGTGCGGCGTGGTCCACACCGGGGTGGCCACTTCCAGGTGAAAGCCGCTGAAATCCAGCAGCCCCATGAAGCCCGACAGCGCAGTGCCAATCAGCAGCGCTGCAAGCACCGCATAGCGTGGTGACAGGCGCTTGACCAGCAGATAAGTGAAGAACATTCCCAGCACCAGACCGGTACGGTGTTGCGCGGCGACGAAGATTTCGCTGCCGATCTTGAACAGAATCCCTGCCAGCAGAGCTGCCGCCAAAGAAGCCGGGATCTTTTTTACCAGCCGTTCGAAGCTGCCGGTCAGGCCGCAGATCGTCACCAGCACCGCGCAGGTGACATAGGCGCCGATCGCCTCGCCATAACTGACACCGCCCAGGCTGGTGATCAGCAACGCCGCGCCGGGGGTCGACCAGGCGATGGTGATCGGCGTGCGATAGCGCAGCGACAGACCGATCGAACACACCGCCATGCCAATCGAAATCGCCCAGATCCACGAGGAAATCTGCCCGCTGCTCAGGCCGGCCGCTTGCCCGGCCTGGAACATCAGCACCAGCGAACTGGTGTAGCCGGTCATCATCGCGATGAAACCGGCGACGATGGCGGAAGGCGAGGTGTCGGCGAGAGGGCGCAGGCGGGCGTGGGTGGCGTCGGTCATGACGGCGGTGTTCCTTATACCAATGAAGATGTCCGCCACAACACAGAACCTCTGTGGGAGCGAGCCTGCTCGCGAAAGCGGTAGGTCAGTCAACATTCATAGTGAATGTGGAATGGCTTTCGCGAGCAGGCTCGCTCCCACGAGGGATTGCGGTCATGCAGCGGATTCTGCGATCAAGCCTAAACTCAAACGTAACTCAGCGTTGCAATACAGCCGCAGGCGCAAACAGCCGTACAGTCGTGTTGCCACCATTCATTGTGTACAATCGCGCTGTTTTTTACGCGATACTTGCCAGCGACCTACTGTGCCGTATTACAGTCACGGTCTATTCGCCGCAGTTTTCCCGACTCGAGTGCCCATGAACGAACAGTTGCAACCCCTCAAGAAACAACCGCGAGCAGGCAAAGCCGGCCGCAGCGGAACCCAGGACGATATTGTCTACGCGCATATCTTCGAGGCCATCCTCGAACAGCGTCTGGCGCCCGGCACCAAATTGAGCGAAGAAGCGCTGGGGGAAATCTTCGGGGTGAGCCGCACCATCATTCGCCGTGCACTGTCGCGTCTGGCCCATGAAGGCGTGGTGCTGTTGCGGCCGAACCGTGGCGCCGTCGTCGCCAGCCCGAGCGTTGAAGAGGCGCGTCAGGTGTTCCTCGCACGGCGTCTGGTCGAGCGGGCGATCACTGAACTGGCTGTGCAACATGCCACTGCCGAGCAGATCGCTGAACTGCGGCAGATGGTCAACGACGAGCGCGACAGCTTCTCCCGTGGCGATCGTGGTGCCGGTATTCGTCTGTCGGGTGAATTCCACCTGAAGCTGGCGGAAGCGGCAATGAACGCACCGTTGATCAGCTTCCAGCGCAGCCTGGTGTCGCAAACCTCGCTGATCATCGCCCAGTACGAAAGCGGCAACCGCTCGCATTGTTCGTACGACGAACACACGCAGTTGATCGACGCCATTGAAAAGCGCGACGGCGAACTGGCGGTGAACCTGATGATGCATCACATGGATCACATCGACAGCAAGCTCAACCTCGACGAGGAAGGCGCGTCGGATGATCTGCATGCGGTGTTCTCGCATTTGTTGCAGACCAAGAAGCCGGGGCGTCCAGCGGCCAAGCTCTAAGCTGAGACCGAGTCGCGGCTTTCGCGAGCAGGCTCGCTCCCACAGGGAAATGCATTTCAAAGGTGGGAGCGAGCCTGCTCGCGAAGACAATCTGACCGGCAACAAAAATCCCCCGGGGTAAACACCACCGGGGATGATCGTTCCCACGCTCCGCGTGGGAATGTCTCTAGGGACGCTCCGCGTCCAGTGACGCGGAGCGTCACGGGCTGCATTCCCACGCAGAGCGTGGGAACGATCAGTGCAGGAAAACCTAGCGCTGATGCACCAGCGCCCCCGCTGCATACGTCTGCGCCACGGTGCGGTCATCGCCCAGGGTCATCAGCACAAACAACGTCTCGGCGATGTTATTCGACTGTTTCAAGCGGTAGCTCAGCAGCGGCGTGGCGTTGTAATCCAGTACCAGGAAGTCGGCATCACTGCCCGGTTGCAGGTTGCCGATCTTGTCTTCCAGACGCAGCGCCCGCGCGCCACCCAACGTCGCCAGATACAACGATTTGAACGGACTCAGGCGCGCGCCTTGCAGTTGCATCACTTTGTACGCTTCGTTCAGCGTCTGCAGCAGCGAGAAACTGGTACCGCCGCCGACGTCGGTGCCGAGGCCGACATTGAGCTTGTGCTTTTCCGCCATCGGCAGGTTGAACAGGCCGCTGCCGAGGAACAGGTTCGAGGTCGGGCAGAACGAGATCGCCGAGCCGGTTTCCGCCAGTCGCGCGCATTCTTCGTCACACAGGTGCACGCCGTGGGCGAATACCGAGCGTTCGCCAAGCAACTGGTAGTGATCGTAGACGTCGAGGTAACCCTTGCGCTCCGGGAACAGCTCTTTGACCCACTCGATTTCCTTGAGGTTTTCGCTGATGTGGGTCTGCATGTACAGATCCGGATATTCCGTCAGCAATTGCCCGGCCAGGGTCAGTTGTTCCGGGGTGCTGGTCGGTGCGAAACGCGGCGTCACCGCATAGTGCAAGCGACCCTTGCCGTGCCAGCGCTCGATCAGCGCCTTGCTGTCGACGTAGCTGGATTCGGCGGTATCGACCAGATAGTCCGGGGCATTGCGGTCCATCATCACCTTGCCGGCGATCATGCGCAGATCAAGCTTCTCGGCGGCCTCGAAAAACGAATTCACCGATTGCGGATGCACGCTGCCGAACACCAGCGCCGTGGTGGTGCCGTTGCGCAGCAGTTCCTTGATGAAAATATCGGCCACTTCGTCGGCGTGAGCCTTATCACCAAACTGGCTTTCGCAGGGAAAGGTGTAGGTGTTCAGCCAGTCGAGCAGTTGCTCGCCGTAGGAGCCGACCATGCCGGTCTGCGGCAGGTGAATGTGTGTGTCGATAAAGCCCGGGGTGATCAGCGCATCCTGATAATGGTTGATCTCGATATCTGCCGGCAGGGTTGGCAGCAGTTCGCTGGCGTGGCCGAGGGCACTGATCTTGCCGTCGTCGACCACCAGCAGGCCGTCCTCGAAATATTCATAAGAGGCTTCGATGCCGACTTCGGCAGGGTCGGCAATGCTGTGCAGAATGGCGGCGCGGTAGGCTTTGCGAGTCAGAGGCATGAGGGTTCTCTAATCAGTTTGAGGCTTTGAGTTTGGCGGACTGGCTGCGGCGCGAGGCGGGCAGCAGTCGGGCAATCGGTTCGGCGCGGGCGCTGTGCTGGCCGAAATTGGCGTTATAGGTGGCGATGATTTCACCGGCGATGGAGATGGCGATTTCCACAGGCAGTTTGCCTTTGACTTCGCCGATGCCCATCGGGCAGCGCATGCGCTGCACCACGCTCGGGTCGAAACCACGATCACGCAGACGGTGTTCGAATTTGGCGCGTTTGGTTTTCGAGCCGATCAGGCCGAACCAAGTGAAATCGTTACGCTTGAGAATCGCCGCGGTCAGCTCCAGATCGAGCTGATGGTTGTGGGTCATGACGATGCAGTAGCTGCCGGCGGGCAGATCATCGACTTCGTCCACCGGCTCTTCGCTGACGATTTTACGCACGCCGTGGGGGATGTGTTCAGGGAACTCGGCCTCGCGCGAATCGATCCAGCGCACCCGGCAGGGCAGGCTGGCCAGCAGGGGCACTAGGGCGCGACCGACGTGGCCGGCACCGAACACGGCAATCTGCGCCTGCACCTGGCCCATCGGTTCGAACAGCAACACCGTAGCGCCGCCGCAGCACTGGCCGAGACTGGCGCCGAGGCTGAAGCGCTCCAGGTGGGTGTCCTGCTTGCCGCTGGCGAGCATCTCGCGGGCGATCTGCATGGCTTTGAATTCCAGGTGCCCGCCACCGATGGTGTCGAACAGGCGGTCGGCGCTGACGACCATTTTCGAGCCGGCGTTGCGTGGCGTCGAGCCGAGTTCTTCGATGATCGTCACCAGCACACAGGGCTCGCCCTGATTCTGCAGGTCGGCGAGGGCGTCGATCCAGTTGTACATGTTCACCTCGACATCTTCGTTGTCTGTGCCGGCCTCTTCGCGAGCAGGCTCGCTCCCACATTGGCAATGCATTCCAAATGTGGGAGCGAGCCTGCTCGCGAATGGCCGCGCCTCGGTCCTAGAGCGGAGCCAGCTCGGTTTCAGCTTCGACAGCTTTCACCGCTTTGAGCTGGCGCATCTGCTCGCAGCCCCACAACACCCGCTCCGGCGTGGCCGGCGCATCGATCTTCGGCTGATGCTGATAATCACCGAGGCTCGCCACCGCGTCCTTGATTGCGCACCACGCGGCGATGCCGAGCATGAACGGCGGTTCACCGACAGCTTTGGAATGGAACACCGTGTCTTCCGGGTTCTTGCGGTTTTCCACCAGTTTCACCCGCAGATCCAGCGGCATGTCGGCCACCGCCGGGATCTTGTAGCTGGCCGGGCCGTTGGTCATCAGCTTGCCTTTGTTGTTCCAGACCAGCTCTTCCATGGTCAGCCAGCCCATGCCCTGGACGAAACCGCCCTCGACCTGACCGATGTCGATCGACGGGTTCAGCGAGGCGCCGACGTCGTGCAGGATGTCGGTGCGCAGCATCTTGTACTCGCCGGTCAGGGTGTCGACGATCACTTCGCAGCAGGCTGCGCCGAAAGCGAAGTAATAGAACGGACGCCCACGCGCCTGACTGCGGTCGTAATAGATTTTCGGGGTCTTGTAGAAGCCAGTGCTCGACAGCGAGACCTGATTGAAATACGCCTGTTGGATCAGCGCTTCGAAGGTCAGAATCTGCTCGCGCACCCGCACGTGGCCGTTGCGGAATTCGACGTCTTCTTCGCTGACTTTGTAGTGCCGCGCGGCGAATTCGACCAGGCGTTGCTTGATGGTCTGTGCTGCGTTCTGCGCGGCTTTGCCGTTCAGGTCGGCGCCGCTGGAAGCAGCGGTCGGAGAGGTGTTCGGCACTTTGTCGGTGTTGGTCGCAGTGATCTGCACACGATCGATTTCGACCTGGAACACTTCCGCCACGACCTGGGCGACTTTGGTATTCAGGCCCTGACCCATTTCCGTGCCGCCGTGGTTCAGGTGGATGCTGCCGTCGGTGTAGATGTGGATCAGCGCACCGGCCTGATTGAGGAAACTGGCGGTGAAGGAAATGCCGAATTTCACCGGTGTCAGCGCCAGGCCTTTTTTCAGGATCGGGCTGTTGGCGTTGTAGCGACGGATCGCTTCGCGGCGCTCGGCGTACTGGCTGCTTTCTTCCAGTTCGGCGGTCATCTCTTCGAGCATGTTGTGCTCGACGGTCTGGTAGTAGTGGGTGACGTTGCGCTCGGTTTTCCCGTAGTAGTTGGCCTTGCGCACCGCCAGCGGGTCGAGCTTCAAGTGCCGGGCGATCGCATCCATCACTTCTTCGATGGCGACCATGCCTTGCGGGCCACCGAAACCACGGTAAGCGGTGTTCGACGCGGTGTTGGTCTTGCAACGGTGACCATTAATCGTCGCGTCGCCCAAGTAATACGAGTTGTCCGAGTGGAACATCGCCCGGTCAACGATCGAAGCAGACAAGTCCGGCGAGCAGCCGCAGTTGCCGGCCAGCTCCATGTTGATCCCGTGCAGACGGCCGCTGCTGTCGAAACCGACGTCGTACTCAACGTAGAACGGGTGGCGCTTGCCGGTCATCAGCATGTCTTCGACGCGCGGCAGGCGCATCTTGGTCGGTTGGCCGGTGAGGTGCGCGACCACCGCGCACAGGCACGCCGGGCTCGCGGCCTGGGTTTCCTTGCCACCGAAACCACCGCCCATGCGGCGCATGTCGACTACGATCTTGTTCATCGACACGTCGAGCACTTCGGCGACCAGTTTCTGCACTTCGGTCGGGTTCTGCGTCGAGCAGTAGACGATCATCCCGCCGTCTTCAGTAGGCATCACCGAGGAGATTTGCGTCTCCAGATAGAAGTGCTCCTGGCCGCCGATGTGCAGCGTGCCCTGAATACGGTGTTCAGCCGTGGCCAGTGCAGAGGCCGAGTCGCCGCGCTGGTGGGTGTGGCTGTCGAGCACGAAATGGCGCTTGCGCAGGGCTTCGACGACGTCGAGCACCGGTTCCAGATCTTGGTATTCGATGATCGCCGCCATCGCTGCCTTGCGCGCGGTTTCCAGGTCTTTCGCCGCGACCGCCAGCACCGGCTGGCCGACGAACTGCACGTCATCGATGGCCAGCAGCGGGTCGCCCGGCATCAGCGGGCCGATGTCTTTCAGGCCCGGCACGTCTTCGTGGGTAATGACAATGCGCACGCCTTCGAAGGCGTAGCACGGCGACGTGTCGATGCTGAGGATTTTCGCGTGGGCGCGGTCCGACAGGCGCGCATACAGATGCAACTGGTTGGGGAACTCCAGGCGATCGTCGATGTACTGCGCTTCACCGGACACATGCTTGGCGGCGCTGTCGTGCTTGACGCTGCGACCGACACCGGTGGTCAGATCCTTGGCGAACAATTCGGCCAATTCAGCCTGGGTCTTCTCTACGGCGTGATGATTAGACATAAGCGGTCACCCGAGTCTCGATGTGCGGTGTTTGCAGTTCGATGAAGTATTTGCGCAGCAGGTTCTGCGCGCTGAGCAGGCGATATTCCTTGCTGGCGCGGAAGTCCGAGAGCGGCGTGAAGTCTTCGGCCAGCGCGGCGCAGGCGCGCTCGATCACTGCGTTGTTGAACGGCGCGCCTTGCAGCACGGCTTCGCAGTGCGCAGCGCGTTTCGGAATCGCCGCCATGCCGCCGAAGGCCACCCGCGCGTCGCTGATCACGCCATTTTCCACGCGCAGATTGAAGGCAGCGCAGACGGCGGAGATGTCGTCGTCCAGGCGCTTTGACACTTTATAGGCGCGGAACAACTGCTCGGCGCTGGCGCGCGGGACGATGATTTTTTCGATGAACTCGCTTTCCTGACGCGCGGTGACACGATAGTCGATGAAGTAATCTTCCAGGTTCAGCGTGCGGCGGGTTTCGCCTTTGCACAGCACGATCTGCGCGCCGAGGGCGATCAGCAGCGGTGGCGAGTCACCGATCGGCGAGGCGTTGCCGATGTTGCCGCCGAGGGTCCCTTGATTGCGGATCTGCAACGAGGCGAAGCGGTGCAGCAATTCGCCGAAGTCCGGGTACTCGGCATTCAAGGCCTCGTAGCAGTCGGAGAGGGCGGTGGCGGCGCCGATTTCGATGCGGTCATCGAAGGTTTCGATGCGCTTCATTTCGGCGACGTTACCGACATAGATCATCACCGGCAGAGTGCGGTGGAACTGGGTGACTTCCAGCGCCAGATCGGTGCCGCCGGCGAGCAGCCGCGCTTGTGGATAAGCGTCGTAGAGATCGGCCAGGTCAGCGACGGTCAGCGGCACCAGGCAGCGCTTGTCGCCGCTGTTGAGTTCGCCGATATCGGTCGGCGCGATGGCCTTGAGGCGGGCAATGGTTTCGGCTTCACGGGCGTCGAACTGATCCGCTGGCTTGCCGCAGCAGGATTGTTCGGCAGCGGCGAGAATAGGGCGGTAGCCGGTGCAGCGGCAGAGGTTGCCGGCCAGCGCTTCGTGAGCCTTGGCCTGATCCGGCGCGTCGCTGTTCTTTTGCAGGGCGAACAACGACATGACGAAACCGGGGGTGCAGAAGCCGCACTGCGAACCGTGGCACTCGACCATGGCTTTCTGCACGCTGTGCAGTTCGCCCTTGTGCTTGAGGTCTTCAACGCTGATCAGTTGCTTGCCGTGCAAGGACGAGACGAAAGTCAGGCACGAATTGAGGCTGCGATAGCGAATATGCTCACGCCCGCTGTCATCGGTCTGCAACTCGCCAACCACCACGGTGCAGGCGCCGCAGTCGCCACTGGCGCAACCTTCTTTGGTGCCGGGCTTGCCTACGTGTTCGCGCAGGTAATTGAGCACAGTCAGATTCGGGTCCAGGGCGTGCTCGCTACGGAGTTCCTGGTTAAGTAAAAACTGGATCACGGAAGGCCTCGCAGACTCATTATTGTTGTTAACCGACGTGAACCGAATTTAGCAGGTCTGACTTTTCGGTCAATGGTTTTCTGACTTAAAGGTCAGGAAAATCCGTTTCGTCGATCAACAGCGTGTCTATTCAGTATTGACCTTCATCGGTCACTGCGCTTTTTTGCGGGATTCGTGCCAAAAACCGCTGAGTGGGCACTCCGCCATGACCGCGCATTTGCGCTACACTGCGCCGCTTGTGCAGATCGATAGAGTTTGAAGGACAACCATGACGTTCAAGGCGCCGGACAGCCTCGCCGAGCAAATCGCTCACCACCTCGCCGAGCGCATCATTCGTGGCGAAATGAAGCCGGGAGAGCGCATCCAGGAACAGAAGGTCACGCTGGCGCTCAACGTCAGCCGCGGTTCGGTCCGCGAAGCCTTGCTGATCCTCGAGCGCCGTCACCTGATCGCGATCCTGCCGCGTCGTGGCGCCCACGTTACCGAGCTGACGCCGCACAAGGTGCAGAGCCTGTGCACGCTGATGAGCGAGCTGTACATCCTGCTTGGCAATTCGGTGGCCAATGGCTGGCAAGTGCAGTCGGACATGGCGCCGTTCGTGCAGATCCAGCAGCGCCTGACCGCCAATTACGAACGCGGCGATATCCGCAGCTTCGTCGATGACAGCTTTGCGGTGATGCGCGCCGCCTATCCGTTTGCCAACAATCCGTACCTGCAAGAAACCGTCGAGAACCTCCAGCCGGCGATGAGCCGCGCGTATTTCCTTGCCCTCGAACAGCGCAAGGCGGAAATGAGCGAATTCCTCGAACTGTTCGAACGCTTGCTCGCCGCCGTCCTCGCCCGTGATTTGCCGCAGATCCGCATCGTGCTCACGGCGTATGCCCAGCGCAGCTGCGATCTGGTGGTGTCTGCGCTGACGGTTGCCTGAGCGTGCGGCTGAAGTGCATCAAACTGGCGGGGTTCAAATCCTTCGTCGACCCGACCACGGTGAACTTCCCCAGTAACATGGCGGCGGTCGTCGGGCCGAACGGTTGCGGCAAGTCGAACATCATCGACGCCGTGCGCTGGGTGATGGGCGAAAGTTCGGCGAAGAACCTCCGTGGCGAGTCGATGACCGACGTCATCTTCAACGGTTCGACCAGCCGCAAACCGGTGAGCCAGGCGAGCATCGAACTGGTGTTCGACAACTCCGATGGCACGCTGCTCGGCGAATACGCGGCCTATGCGGAAATTTCCATCCGCCGCAAAGTTACCCGCGATAGCCAGACCACTTATTACCTCAACGGCACCAAATGCCGTCGGCGCGACATCACCGATATCTTCCTCGGCACCGGCCTCGGGCCGCGCAGCTACTCGATCATCGAACAGGGGATGATCTCCAAGCTGATCGAATCCAAGCCCGAAGACCTGCGCAATTTCATCGAAGAAGCCGCCGGCATCTCCAAGTACAAGGAGCGTCGCCGCGAGACTGAAAACCGTATCCGCCGCACCCACGAAAACCTCGCCCGCCTGACCGACCTGCGCGAAGAGCTGGAGCGCCAGCTCGAGCGCCTGCACCGTCAGGCCGAGGCGGCGAAAAAGTATCAGGAACTCAAGGCCGAAGAGCGTCAGCTCAAGGCGCAACTGTCGGCGCTGCGCTGGCAGGATCTCAACGAGCAGGTCGGCCAGCGCGAGTCGATCATTGGCAACCAGGAAGTCAGCTTCGAAGCGTTGGTCGCTGAACAGCGTAACGCTGATGCGGCCATCGAACGCCTGCGCGACGGTCACCACGACCTGTCCGAACGCTTCAATCTGGTGCAGGGTCGCTTCTATTCGGTCGGCGGTGACATTGCCCGGGTCGAGCAGAGCATTCAGCATGGCCAGCAGCGGTTGCGCCAGTTGCAGGACGATCTGAAAGAAGCCGAGCGCGCGCGTCTGGAGACCGAATCGCACCTTGGCCACGACCGCACGCTGTTGCTGACCCTCGGCGAAGAGCTGGACATGCTCACGCCAGAACAGGAAGTCACCAGCGCTGCCGCCGAGGAAGCCGCTGCGGCCCTCGAAGAAGCCGAAACCACCATGCACGGCTGGCAGGAGCAGTGGGATGCTTTCAACCTGACCGCTGCCGAACCACGCCGTCAGGCTGAAGTGCAGCAGTCGCGGATTCAGCAGCTGGAAAGCAGCATGGAGCGTCTGGCTGACCGACAGAAGCGCCTCGCTGAAGAGCGCGCGTTGCTGTCCGCCGACCCGGAAGACGCGGCGATCATGGCGCTCAACGAGCAGCTCGCCGAGTCCGAAGCGACTCTCGAAGATTTACAGACCAGCGAAGAAGCGCAGGTCGAAAAGCTTGAACAACTGCGTCAGGAATTACAGCAAGCGTTGACCGCGCAGCAGCAGGCGCAGGGCGATCTGCAGCGGCTCAACGGTCGTTTGGCGTCGCTGGAAGCCTTGCAACAAGCGGCGCTCGATCCGGGCACCGGCACCGCCGAATGGTTAAAGGAACACAACCTCGCCGAGCGTCCGCGTCTGGCCGAAGGTCTGAAGGTTGAGGCCGGTTGGGAATTGGCGGTGGAAACCGTGCTCGGCGCCGATCTGCAAGCGGTGCTGGTCGACGATTTCAGCGGTTTTGATCTGTCCGGATTCACCCAGGGCGATCTGCGCCTGCTCAGCCCGGCCAGCGATGGCGTGCGGGTGGCGGGCAGTCTGCTGGACAAAGTCGAGGCGCAGATCGATCTGTCGCCGTGGCTCGGCCAGGTCAAACCGGTCGACAGCCTTGAACAGGCGCTGGCCTTGCGCGGTCAGTTGAGCGCCGGGCAGAGCCTGATCAGTCGCGATGGCTACTGGGTCGGTCGGCACTTCTTGCGTGTACGTCGCGCCAGCGAAGCGGAAAGCGGCATGCTCGCCCGTGGCCAGGAAATCGAAGACCTGCAACTGGAGCGCGAAGAGCGCGAAGCCACGGTCGAGGCCATGGAAACCCGCCTGCAAACCCTGCGCGCGCAACAGCGCCAGCAGGAAAACGGCCGCGAACACCTGCGCCGCTTGCTGCAGGACGAAGCGCGCCAGCAAGGCGAACTGAAAGCGCAGTTGTCCGCCGGCAAGGCCAAAGCCGAACAGCTGACATTGCGCCGCACCCGTCTCGATGAAGAACTGGTCGAACTCGCCGAACAGCGCGAGCTTGAGCACGAACAGGTCGGCGAAGCGCGCATGCAATTGCAGGAAGCGCTGGACGCCATGGCGCTCGACACCGAGCAGCGCGAGTTGCTGCTGGCCCAACGCGACAGCCTGCGCGAGCGCCTTGATCGCGTGCGTCAGGAAGCGCGGCAGCACAAGGATCACGCCCATCAATTGGCCGTGCGTCTCGGCTCGTTGCGCGCCCAGCATAACTCCACGCGCCAGGCGCTGGAGCGTCTGGAAATGCAGGCCGAACGCCTGACTGAAAAGCGCGAACAGTTGAGTCTGAATCTGGAGGAGGGCGAGGCGCCGCTGGAAGAGCTGCGCCTCAAGCTCGAAGAGTTGCTCGACAAGCGCATGACCGTCGATGAAGAGCTCAAGACCGCGCAGATCGCCATGGAAGACGCCGATCGTGAATTGCGCGACGCGGAAAAACGCCGCACCCAGGCCGAGCAGCAATCGCAGTTGATTCGCGGCCAGCTCGAACAGCAACGCATGGAATGGCAGGCGCTGACCGTACGGCGCAAGGCTTTGCAGGATCAATTGCTCGAAGATGGCTACGATCTCAACGGCGTGCTCGCCACATTGACCGCACAAGCCAGTGAACGCGAAGCCGAAGAAGAACTCGAACGCATCAACGCGCGGATTCAGCGCCTGGGTGCGATCAACCTCGCGGCCATCGATGAATACACGCAACAATCGGAGCGTAAACGTTATCTGGATGCGCAGGACGCCGATCTGGTCGAGGCGCTGGAGACCCTGGAAAACGTCATCCGCAAAATCGATAAGGAAACCCGCAACCGTTTCAAAGATACCTTTGATCAGATCAACGGTGGTTTGCAGGCACTTTTCCCGAAAGTTTTCGGTGGCGGGCGCGCGTATTTGGAACTGACGGGCGAAGATCTACTCGATACAGGGGTGACGATCATGGCGCAGCCGCCCGGGAAGAAGAACAGCACCATCCATTTGCTCTCCGGCGGCGAAAAAGCCCTGACTGCACTGGCCCTGGTTTTTGCCATCTTCAAGTTGAACCCGGCGCCGTTCTGCATGCTCGATGAGGTTGACGCGCCACTGGATGACGCTAACGTTGGACGCTACGCACGCCTGGTCAAAGAGATGTCGCAGACCGTGCAGTTCATTTACATCACCCACAACAAGATCGCCATGGAAATGGCCGAGCAGTTGATGGGTGTGACGATGCATGAACCGGGCTGTTCGCGACTGGTGGCGGTGGATGTCGAGGAGGCGATGGCGATGGTGGACGCCTAGCGGCGCAGCTGCAGGTTACAAGCTCCAGGCTGCAAGTGGACGGCTTGTGGCTTGGAGCTCAAAGCTTGTAGCTGCGAAGCCTTTGATCGTGCTAGTTTAATGTCAATTTTTCGTATACGTGGGCAAAACGCCTGTCAGAACATAGAGTTGGCGCCACGTTTTAAAGCGGTTTACGCAGTGTAAACCCCTTATTTTTCAGCATTTTTTATAGAGGCACGGGATTACATGGAAATCGGTCTGCGCGAGTGGCTGATCGTCATCGGCATCATTGTGATAGCCGGTATTCTTTTCGATGGCTGGCGCCGTATGCGCGGCGGCAAGGGAAAGCTGAAATTCCGTCTCGACCGGAGCCTGTCCAATCTGCCGGACGAGGACACCAGCGCCGAGCTGTTGGGCCCGGCCCGCGTCCTGGATACGCACAAAGAGCCGCAACTGGACGAGCACGATCTGCCGTCGGTGAGCATGCCCAACCGCGAAGCCCGCGAGCCGCGTGAATCCGGTTCGAAACGTGGCAAGCGCGGCAGCAACGGCCCGGCGCAGGGCGACTTGAACCTCGACCTCGATCTGGACGGCGGCCCGAGCTTCAGCAGCCGCGATGACGATTTCGCCGAAGACAGCAAGCCTGCAGCGGCCGTGGCGGAAAAAGATCAGCCACAAGCCGAAGAAGTCCTGGTGATCAGCGTGATTTGCCGCGACCCGGCCGGCTTCAAAGGCCCGGCGCTGCTGCAGAACATTCTCGAAAGCGGCCTGCGTTTCGGCGAGATGGACATTTTCCACCGTCACGAAAGCATGGCCGGCAACGGCGAAGTGCTGTTCTCCATGGCCAATGCGGTCAAGCCGGGCATCTTTGATCTGGACGACATCGACCACTTCAGCACTCCGGCGGTGAGCTTCTTCCTCGGTCTGCCAGGCCCGCGTCATCCGAAGCAGGCCTTCGACGTGATGGTCGCGGCAGCCCGCAAGCTGTCCCAGGAACTGAACGGCGAACTGAAAGACGACCAGCGCAGCGTACTGACTGCGCAGACGATTGAGCACTACCGTCAGCGCATCGTCGAATTCGAACGCCGCGCCCTGACCCAGAAGCGCTAAGGCCAAATCAAAAGATCGCAGCCTTCGGCAGCTCCTACAGAGGACCGCGATAACTGTAGGAGCTGACGAGTGCAACGAGGCTGCGATCTTCTGGCACCGCCGCCGATAATGGAATAAAACTGGAGCAGCCTCGGCTGCTCTTTTGCTTTATGAGAGAACACCCATGACCGCCGCCAAAACCCGCATTCTAGAGCTGCGCGCTGAGCTGGATCAGCACAACTATCGCTATCACGTTCTCGACGAGCCGAGCATTCCCGATGCCGAGTACGACCGCTTGTTCCACGAGCTCAAGGCACTGGAAGCGGCCAACCCGGAACTGATCACCAGCGACTCGCCGACCCAGCGCGTCGGCAGCATGGCGTTGACTGCGTTCACTCAGGTGCGCCACGAAATCCCCATGCTCAGCCTCGGCAACGCCTTCGAAGAATCCGACATGCGCGAGTTCGATCGCCGCGTCAACGAAGGCCTCGACGTGCCGGCCGGCGATCTGTTTGGTGGCGGCGCGGCGGTGGAATACAGCTGCGAGCCGAAGCTCGATGGCCTGGCGGTCAGCCTGCTGTATCAGGACGGTCTGCTGGTGCGCGGCGCCACCCGTGGCGATGGCACCACAGGCGAAGACATCAGCGTTAACGTGCGCACCGTGCGCAATATTCCGCTGAAGCTGCACGGCGAAGGCTGGCCGGCGACGCTGGAAGTGCGCGGTGAAGTGTTCATGTCCAAGGCCGGTTTCGAGCGCCTCAATGCTTCGCAACTGGAAATCGGCGGCAAGACCTTCGCCAACCCGCGCAACGCGGCAGCAGGCAGCCTGCGCCAGCTCGACTCGAAGATCACCGCCAATCGTCCGCTGGAATTCTGCTGCTATGGCATCGGTCAGGTATCTCACGATATCGCCGACACCCACATCGGTAACCTCAAGCAGTTGCAGAAGTGGGGCATGCCGATCAGTCACGAACTGAAGCTGGCCAAGGGCATTGATGAGTGCCTGGAGTATTACCGCGACATCGGCAAGCGCCGTAACTCGCTGGCCTATGAAATCGACGGCGTGGTGTTCAAGGTCAACAGCATTGCCGACCAGCGTGAACTGGGCTTCCGTGCCCGCGAGCCGCGCTGGGCGATCGCACACAAATTCCCGGCGATGGAAGAACTCACCGAGCTGCTCGACGTGGAATTCCAGGTCGGCCGCACCGGTGCGGTGACTCCGGTGGCGCGTCTGAAACCGGTGAAAGTCGCCGGCGTCACCGTGGCCAACGCCACATTGCACAACATGGACGAAGTCGCGCGACTGGGGTTGATGATCGGCGACACGGTGATCATTCGCCGCGCCGGTGATGTGATTCCGCAAGTGGTGCAGGTAGTCATCGAGCGTCGCCCCGATGACGCGCGCCCGGTGGCCATTCCTCAAAGCTGCCCGGTTTGCGGCTCGCACGTCGAACGCACGCAACTGGTCAAGCGCAGCAAGGGCAAGGAAACCTTCAGCGAAGGTGCGGTGTATCGCTGCGTCGGCCGACTGGCCTGTGGCGCGCAATTGAAGCAGGCGATCATTCACTTCGTCTCGCGCCGGGCCATGGACATCGAAGGCTTGGGCGACAAGAGCGTCGAGCAACTGGTCGACGAAGGCCTGGTCAGTTCGCCGGCTGATTTGTATGCGCTGAAATTCGACGACATCGTCGATCTGGAAGGCTTTGCCGAGGTATCGAGCAACAAGCTTCTCAAAGCCATTGAAGACAGCAAGCAACCGAGCCTGGCACGTTTCATCTATGCCCTCGGCATTCCCGATGTCGGCGAAGAGACGGCGAAGGTGCTGGCGCGTTCGCTGGGTTCGCTGGAACGCGTGCAACAGGCCTTGCCGCATGTGCTGACCTACCTGCCAGATGTCGGCCTGGAAGTGGCGCACGAGATCCACAGTTTCTTTGAGGATGCGCACAACCAGCAGGTCATCAGCGAATTGCTCGGCCATGGTTTGCAGATTCAGGATCAAGGCGAGTTGGGCGCCGAATTCGCCGCCAGTACCACCCTGGGCGGCTTGCTCGACAAACTGCACATTCCCTTCGTCGGCCCCGGTGGTGCGCAGAAACTCGCCGATCGCTTCGGTTCGCTGGAAGCGGTGATGAACGCTGACTGGCTGGACATGCGCCAGGCATTGCCGGAGAAGCAGGCCAACTCGGTGCGCGAGTTCTTCGCCTCGCCTGAGCATCGGCAACTGGCCGAGCGGGCCGAGCAGCAGCTGCGCGATTTCGGCATGCATTGGCAGAGCGAGAAAAAAGTCGTCGAAGGTCTGCCGCTGTCCGGCGAAACCTGGGTGCTGACCGGCAAGGTCGAGTTGATGAGCCGGGATGTGGCCAAGGATCATCTGGAAAGCCTGGGCGCCAAGGTCGCCGGTTCGGTGTCGGCGAAAACCCATTGCGTGGTCGCAGGCCCGGGTGCCGGCTCGAAACTGACTAAGGCCAACGAGCTGGGCGTGAAGGTCATGGACGAAGAAGCGTTTATCGCTTTCCTCAAAACCCACGGCGTCCCTGTCTGACCGGACGAACCCCTGAGGCGAGGGGATTTACCCCTGTCCGGATGGGCACCTGTGGCGAGGGGATTTATCCCCGCTGGGTTGCGCAGCGACCCCAAAACCCTGCGACCGATCATTTCATCTGTATCGCGTGTACGGTGTTTTGCGACTGCTGCGCAGTCGAGCGGGGATAAATCCCCTCGCCACAACGGCGGTGTCATTCAGGAGCGGGCTATATTCGGGAACGATGTTGTCTTCAGGATGATCTAGTCTTGGCCAGTCCCAGGGAGAGATCGCCATGCACCGCTTTTTCGAGCAGCTCAGTTCCCGCATCATCGCGCCGTTCGTGGCCGGATCCTCGCGCAACAGCAAAGTCTGGCCGTGCCGTTGCGGCCAGTCGCTGTTCTTTCGCAACAGTCAGTGCCTGGCCTGTAACGCCTTGCTCGGCTATCAACCTGAAGAAAGTCGCCTGACCTCGCTGCAGCCGGGGCCGGAAGAGGGCACCTGGACGCTCGACGCCGATCCCGAGGCCGGACTGTTCCGCCGCTGCGCCAACCTCGACATGCCCGCCGCGTGCAATTGGCTGCTACCGGCCAACGATCACGACACCTTGTGCATCGCTTGCAGCCTCAACCGCACCATTCCCGACCTGTCCGTCGCGGAAAATCCCGAACGCTGGCGCAAGGTCGAAATCGCCAAGCGTCGACTGGTCGCGCAACTGATCACCCTCGGCTTGCCGGTCATCCCGAAAACCACGGATGAAGAAACCGGGCTGGCGTTCGACTTCATCGGTGTCGACCTGGAAGGCAACGCGCCGATGACCGGCCACGCCAATGGCCTGATCACCCTCGACATCAAAGAGGCCGACGACGCTCACCGTGAGCAGGTCAGGGCGGCGATGCACGAACCTTACCGTACGCTGCTCGGGCATTTTCGCCATGAGGTCGGCCACTACTACTGGGATCGCCTCATCGCCAACGGCCCTTGGCTGGACGCGTTCCGCAATCTGTTCGGCGACGAGCGCGCCAGTTACGCCGAGGCGCTGGACCGGCATTACCAGCAAGGCGCGCCGCTGGACTGGCCGCAGCACTACGTCAGCGCCTACGCGACCATGCATCCATGGGAAGACTGGGCGGAAACCTGGGCGCATTACCTGCACATGATGGATGCGGTCGACACGGCGCTGGGCTTCGGCATGAGCGCGCGGGAAATGGACTTCGACTATCAGCCATTTCCCACCAGCACCCTGTACGACCCGGAGCACCCCGGCGGCACGGCATTCCTGTCGTTCGTCAATGCGTGGATCGAACTGGCCGGCATGCTCAACGAACTGTCGCGCAGCATGGGCCAGCCGGATTTCTATCCGTTCGTACTGCCGGCGGCGGCGATCGCCAAGCTGCACTTCATTCATCTGGTGATCCAGCAGGCGGGCGGCAGGGCGGATGAGGTGCTGGCCTTGTAGGTGCCGCAGGCCGTGATGTTTATGTCCTTGAAGCCGTTCAGGTTTTTTATCTGCAACCAACGGTTGTAAGTTCATCTCAGACAGGTACAATGGCGCGGCTCGCCGACAGGCAAGCGTCGTTATGGTGACCCCATCGGTCCCCCCGCAACGATTACCCGTGAACCTGGTCAGATCCGGAAGGAAGCAGCCACAGCGGGAACATTGTGTGCCGGGGTGTGGCTGGTGGGGGCACCACCTTAACCAACCTACCGAGAATTCAAAGAGAACTGCATGGGTTTCGCCCACTGCGGTTTTTTTATGCCTGCGATTTGGCTAGTGGCGTTGATCCGCCATCAGAAACGCGCGGCTCAGCCGCGTAGCGCCCCGGTACCCGTGCGGCTGTTGAAGGCGAACAGTGGCATACTCCCTCGCCTGGCATTGAGAGGTAAGGCAAGTGGGTGAAATCGACGATCTGACCCGGGAAAAACTGCGCGAATGGCAGATGCGGCGTCTGGAAGTCAAAACGCAGATGCAGGATCAGCCCGAGCGCACGCTGGAATTGTCGCGAGTGCTCGACCTGATGGATGAGGAGCACGCAGCGATTCTGGCGGCTTCGACCGTGTTCAACGCGGCTGAAGAAACTGCGCAGCCGCTCGCGGTGCAGGACCAGCCCGTCATCACTGAATCGGTGGCCGGCCAGTACGACCTGCAACTGCACGCCAGCGCGCAAAACCCTGAACACCTGCGCAAACTGCTGGAAATGGCGCTCTACGAAGTGCGGGCGCAGATTGAAGCAGGGCCGCTGGCTGCCGGCGCAGATCGACGCGGCATGTCCGGCACGCTCGGCGGTTACTCCTTCGAGCTGCGGATCAGCCCCGAGTCCGGCAGTGAGAGAAACTTGCCGCAGTCCCATGAAATGCACGACGAGAATGACCAGGACTGATCTGGTGTTGTATTAAAGCCCAGGCGGCGAGGTTGTATGCACCCGGAACATTTTGATTTGGCCACCCCGGTATTTCTGCCCATCACCCATGATGCGTGTACGGCGCTGTTGCAGCCCGAGGGTGACGCGACACTGGCCAGCCTGAGCGACCCGGAACTGGCGGCAGTGCTGGTCATCCAGAACCTCGCCCAGGCCACGGAACAGGATTTGAGCGCCAGCGCAGCGGAGAAGATCCTCGCCAGACTCATTGACTGGTCTGTCACCTCTCGGCGCACCGGATCGGCGGGACTGCTTGCAGAGGCGCGGCGTCTGTTCGATTCGCGCAAATTGTATTTCGGCCTCAATGCGCTCAAAGGCCTGAACCTGCGCTTTCTCATGGCCGATGAAGTCGCCGCGCAGGCATTTCTGTTGCCCGGCGGGCAGTGGGATGCGGACTACAAGATCCGCCATCAGCAACAGAACAACCCGTTTCGCCAGCAAATGGTCACGCCACGTGAGCGCGAGCACTGGTTAAGCGCCGCGCAGGACAAACTGTTGCGAACCTTCCGTGCCAACCTCGACGAAGACCTGCACGTGCAGGGTTATGCGGGCATCGGCAAGAGCTACATGCTCAGCGCGCTGATCGAATGCCTGCGCTCGAAACGCACTCTGGTACTGGCGCGCACCCCGGCGAAACTGGCGACGCTGCGCAAGCACATCGTTCAGGTCCACGACACGGAAGTTGGCCAGACCTTTTTCGATTTCGCCCAGGCTCAACTGCTCGGTCCCCGGTTGCCTATGGCCAGAGCGCCGGCGCGTCTCCCGAGCAAGCAGGCGCTGGCGCAGGAACTGAATATCTTCGGCTTTCGCCACCACGACGGGCCGGGCACCCTCGAAGTTTGTCTGCGCGTGCTCAAGTTGTACTGCGCCTCAAGAGATCACACGCTGTCCGCCAGGCACTTGCCGCATTTTCAGCAGCCCTTGACCGGCGCTGACTCGCAGGCGCTGCTGGAATACTCCAGTCGCCTGTGGGTGTATCTCGAGGCCAATCCGGCCTGGGCCAGCCAGACCGGCTTTCCGACGTTGCTCATGATCAAGCGCGCCAGTCTGGCCGGTTGCCGCGTCCCGCCGCGCTACACCCATGTGATCATCGACGAAAGCCAGGACGTGCCGGCGTCGCTGCTGCAAATCATCGAGCGCGGGCAGCAGGTACTGATCACCCTCGGCGATGAGTATCAGCAGGCCACGGGCGAGGCGCCCAAGCGCAAGCGTGAAGTCCGCCAGAGCGATATCTGCTATTCGGTGCGTTCGGGGCGCAATGTCGAGCGCCTGGTCAATCCGCTGATCTCGCGCCACACGCACAAGAGCAAAGTGCCGTTCGAAGGCGCTCGTCACGCCGACGTCGATATCGAGTACTACCCGCAAGCCTTCGTGCCGCCCGAAGGTTGCGTGGTGCTGACCGCGTCACCGTGGGACACGATGATGTGGGCCATCCACCTGCACGATTGCAATTGCGCCTTCAGTTTCCCCGACCGGGAAGCGCAGGACGACATCAAGCATTTCATGACCACCGCCATCGAGCTGTTCCGGCGCGATTTCTACCATGCCGGGTCCAGCGAGAAAGGACCGCACCCGTATTTCAGCGACATGGCTGATTGGCAGATGGTGCGTGAGGCCAACCGTTTCGACGAGGCGTTTTTGTGGATCGAAGCGCAACTGCAGAACGGCTTCATGATTGCCGACCTGACGCGACTGAGCCAAAAGATCATCGAGCCGGGCAAAGCCTGCCTGTTGATGATGGCCGAGCGGGCTGGCGGCATGGAGTTCAGGCGCGTGCTGTTGACCCGGACGTTGCTCAGTAACGAGAAATTCAAGGATGCCTACGAGTTCGATCAGCGCATCTGCGCGGTGTACATCGCCGTGTCTCGTGCCCGGCAGCAGCTCTATCTGCCTTACGACGTGGTCGAGTGGATCGATTATCACCACAGCCGTGAGCCGAAATTCCGCGAATCGCACGGTTATTGACCTCGGCCCACATGGGGTTAGGGTGTGGTTGAAGAGGCGCCGGTGTACAACCGGATTATGTCGTCGATCTCGCCGGACATTTTCATCCGCAGCAACGTGCGCAGGATCCGCTGCACCGGCACGTTCGGGTCGTTCCTCACATAGCAGCCGATATTCTGTTCCTGCAGCACCGCGACCCCTTGCAGCTGCTGCTCCGGCAACAGGCGCTGATTGATCCAGTCCAGCGTCCACTGATTGCTCACCGCATAGCGGTATCGCCCGGCCAGCAGCTTTTCCAGTACCTGTTCCTGATTGCGCGCGTCTTCGCGTTGCAACTGGTCGGCGTCGAACAGCGGTTGCAGGGTAGGGTAGCTGTAGCCGAGAACGGTGCCGATGGCCTGGCGCGGTAGCTGGGCGGGATTGATCTGCGCCGGTTGTTCCTTGCGGCTGATCAGCAGGTCGCGCTGAAACCACAACGGCACGCTCCAGATGTAATCGCCGGACTGATTCGGCAGCCACGACTGTGCGGCATAGCAGCGCACGTCGATGTCGCCGTGCTCCATGGCGCTCTGTACCCGCGCGCGCGGCAGGACGACGAACTGCGCTGGCGCGCCGACCTGGGTCGCCAGGCTGAGCAGGACGTCGTGCAGAATGCCCTGGGTCGGTCTGCCGCCTTGCAGTTGCACCATCGGCATCGCCCAACTGTCCGGCACGGCGAAGCGCAACGGCGCTTGCGCTGCCATCGCGTTGAGGCTGATACCCAGCAATGCCGCCACGGCCCACCGCATAGACGCTCCGGTAATTCCCCATCCCGAGCTGATAAAAGCCTCTGCTGATGCAGCTTAGCCATATTAGACGAGGACACCGGATGCAATTTTGCCCTTGCTCCGCTAGCATTAGCCGCTTCTGCTTCCTTCGCTGCGACGGTTTTCGATGAGTTATCAGGTTCTTGCACGTAAATGGCGTCCACGCTCGTTCCGCGAAATGGTCGGCCAGACCCATGTGCTCAAGGCTCTGATCAATGCCTTGGACAGCCAACGGCTGCACCACGCCTACCTGTTCACCGGGACGCGCGGGGTCGGCAAGACCACCATCGCGCGGATCATTGCCAAGTGCCTGAACTGCGAGACAGGTATCACCTCCAGTCCCTGCGGCGAGTGCTCGGTGTGCCGCGAGATCGATGAGGGGCGTTTTGTCGACCTGATCGAGATCGACGCCGCCAGCCGCACCAAGGTCGAAGACACCCGCGAACTGCTCGATAACGTGCAGTACGCGCCAAGCCGTGGGCGCTTCAAGGTCTACCTGATCGACGAAGTGCACATGCTTTCCAGCCATTCCTTCAATGCGCTGCTGAAAACCCTCGAAGAGCCGCCGCCCTACGTCAAGTTCATCCTGGCGACCACCGATCCGCAGAAACTTCCAGCAACGATTCTTTCGCGTTGCCTGCAGTTCTCGCTGAAGAACATGACGCCCGAGCGTGTGGTCGAGCACTTGACCCATGTGCTGACCGCAGAAAACGTACCGTTCGAAGACGATGCACTGTGGCTGCTCGGCCGCGCTGCTGATGGCTCGATGCGTGACGCCATGAGCCTGACCGATCAGGCCATCGCGTTCGGTGAAGGCAAGGTCCTCGCGACCGACGTGCGCGCGATGCTCGGCACGCTGGATCACGGTCAGGTCTATGACGTGCTGCATGCGCTGATCGAAGGCGATGCCAAGGCGCTGCTCGAAGCCGTGCGGCATCTGGCCGAGCAAGGTCCGGACTGGAACGGCGTGCTCTCGGAAATTCTTAACGTGCTGCACCGCGTGGCCATCGCTCAGGCGCTGCCGGAAGGGGTCGACAATGGCCACGGCGACCGTGATCGCGTATTGGCCCTGGCCCAGGCACTGCCGGCCGAAGATGTGCAGTTCTATTACCAGATGGGCCTGATCGGGCGCCGCGATTTGCCGCTGGCGCCGGACCCGCGCGGCGGTTTCGAAATGGTCTTGCTGCGGATGCTCGCGTTCCGCCCGGCGGATACAGCGGATGCACCGAGGCAACCGCTAAAGCCAGTGGGGATCAGCCAGGCCACAGTTGATTCCGCAAACTCAGTGGCTGCCGCGCCGAAGCCTGCGCCGGTGGTCGCTGCGGCTGTTGCGCCCACACCTGCGCCCGCACCGGTAGCGGCGCCGGTTGCCGAGCCAGAACCTGTGGCTGCGGTTGTCGAAGCACAACCGGAGCCTGAGCCAGTCGCCGTCGAAGCCGCGGTCGATCTGCCGTGGAACGACCCGGTGGAAGCCGACGCCGAGCCTGCGCCCGTTCAGCAACCCGCCGTCGAACCAGTGCTGGAAACCGCTGGCGAGCAGCCCGAGCTGCCGCCGATGCCGCTGCCGACCCCGGACAGCGTGGTGCCGGATGCGCCGGAGTGGGCCGCTGCGCCGATTCCCGAGCCGTCCGTCGCCGAGGTCGATGCCGCTACGCCGGGCATGGACATGGACGACGAACCGCCGCTGGATGAAGACTACATCGAGCCGGACATGGATTCGGCCTACAGCTACCTCGACGAACTGGCCAGCGAACACGCCGCTGATCCCGAGCCTGAGCCCGAGCCGGAACCTGCCGCCGCGCCGGCCACCGGTCTGGCCCTGCAATGGCTGGAGCTGTTCCCGAAGCTGCCGATTTCCGGCATGACCGGCAGCATCGCCGCCAACTGCACATTGATTGCGGTCGATGGCGATCACTGGCTGATGCACCTTGACCCGGCCCACAGCGCCCTGTTCAACGCCACGCAACAGCGTCGTCTCAACGACGCGTTGAACCAGTTCCACGGGCGCACGCTGACCCTGACCATCGAGCTGATCAAGCCTGAGCAGGAAACCCCGGCCCAGGCCGCCTCGCGCCGCCGCGCCAATCGCCAGCGTGAGGCGGAGGAATCGATCCACGGTGATCCGTTCATCCAGCAGATGGTTCAGCAGTTCGGCGCGGTGGTGCGAAGCGATACTATTGAACCTGTCGACGCCTTGGTCACCCAAGGCTAATAACTGAAGGTGCTCGGCCAAGATGGCCGGGCGCTGTTTTATCCAAGTACGTTTGAGGTGATTCCCATGATGAAAGGTGGCATGGCCGGCCTGATGAAGCAGGCGCAGCAGATGCAGGAAAAAATGGCCAAGATGCAGGAAGAACTGGCCAACGCCGAAGTCACCGGCAAGGCCGGCGGCGACATGGTCACCGTGGTGATGACCGGTCGTCACGACGTCAAAAGCGTGAGCATCGACCCAAGCCTGGTCGAAGGCCTGAGCGAAGACGACAAAGAAATGCTGGAAGCCGTGGTCGCTGCCGCCGTCAACGACGCCGTGCGCAAGATCGAAGCCAACAGCCAGGAAAAAATGGGCAGCATGACCGCCGGCATGAACCTGCCAGCGGGTATGAAACTGCCATTCTGATTCGCCTTTGGGCGGCAGATGAGCTACACAAAATGCCAGGCATTGTGCCTGGCATTTTTGTTTCTGCGCGGCGCGGATCGTTCCTGCGCTCTGCGTGGGAATGCCTCTGGGGACGCTCCGCGTTCCAGCTTGCGATTGGGGCGCGGAGCGTCCCGGGCTGCATTCCCACGCAGAGCGTGGGAACGATCAGTGGGAGCGCGCCTCGGGCAAAACTGCAGAAACATCGAACACACCACCGCTACCAAGGTCTGCTCCCTATACACCGAATTCCCCATTCACAGGAGACGCTGACATGTCCGACCCTCTCACCCTCAATCAACGCTTCGTCCTCGCCTCGCGCCCGACCGGCGCGCCGACCCCGGAGAACTTTCGTCTCGAGCGCGAGGCGCTGCCGGATCTGCAGGACGGTCAGGTGCTGTTGAAAACCCTGTACCTGTCGCTCGACCCGTACATGCGCGGACGTATGAGCGACGCACCGTCCTACGCTGCGCCAGTGCAAATCGGCGAAGTCATGACTGGCGGCGCGGTCAGCCGGGTCGAGCAGTCCAATCATCCGAAATTCCACACTGGTGATCTGGTGGTTGGCGCCACCGGTTGGCAGAGCCACAGCATCAGCGACGGTCGCAACATCATGCCGATCCCGGCCGGCCTGCCGAGCCCGTCGATGGCCCTCGGGGTGCTGGGTATGCCGGGCATGACCGCGTACATGGGCCTGATGGACATCGGCCAGCCGAAAGAAGGCGAAACCCTGGTGGTGGCTGCGGCGTCCGGCGCCGTCGGCTCGGTGGTCGGGCAAGTGGCGAAGATCAAAGGTCTGCGCGCGGTCGGTGTGGCCGGTGGGGCCGAGAAGTGCAAATACGTCGTTGAGGAGCTGGGTTTTGATGCCTGCATCGACCACAAGGCCGACGACTTCGCCGAGCAATTGGCCAAGGCCTGTCCCAACGGCATCGACATTTATTATGAGAACGTCGGCGGCCATGTCTTCGACGCAGTCTTGCCGTTGCTCAATCCCAAGGCGCGCATTCCGTTGTGCGGCCTGATCGCCGGCTACAACGCCGCCGAAGCGCCGACCGGCCCGGATCGCCTGCCGATACTGCAACGCACATTGCTCACCAAGCGTGTGCGTATTCAGGGCTTCATCGTCTTCGACGATTACGGTGATCGTCAGCCGGAATTCATCAGCCACATGGTGCCGTGGGTACGCGACGGCAAGGTGAAATTCCGCGAGGACGTGGTCGAAGGCCTGGAGCAGGCGCCCGAGGCGTTCATCGGTCTGCTGGAAGGGCGCAACTTCGGCAAACTGGTGGTCCGGGTCGCCCAGGACTGAGGATTTGACGCTGGCCAGAGGCGCGGGTATAAACCGCGTCTCGTTGTTTAGTCGGACTGTTTACCCATGAGCTTCAGCCCCTTGATTCGCCAACTGATCGACGCTCTGCGCACCTTGCCAGGCGTGGGTCAGAAAACCGCTCAGCGCATGGCGTTGCAGTTGCTCGAACGTGATCGCAGCGGCGGCACCCGTCTGGCCCAGGCCTTGAGCCAGGCCATGGAAGGCGTCGGCCACTGCCGCCAATGCCGCACGCTGACCGAAGACGATCTGTGCCCGCAATGCGCCGACCCGCGCCGCGATGACACGCTGCTGTGCGTAGTCGAAGGGCCGATGGACGTTTATGCGGTGGAGCAGACCGGCTTCCGTGGCCGCTATTTCGTGCTCAAGGGGCACTTGTCGCCGCTGGATGGCCTGGGGCCGGAAGCGATCGGCATTCCGCAACTGATGGCGCGGATAGAAGAGGCGGGGACCTTTACCGAAGTCATCCTCGCCACCAACCCGACAGTGGAAGGCGAGGCGACGGCGCACTACATCGCGCAGTTGCTCAACAACAAAGGCCTGGTCGCCTCGCGGATTGCTCACGGCGTGCCGCTGGGCGGTGAGCTGGAGCTGGTCGACGGCGGCACGCTGGCGCATTCGTTTGCCGGGCGTAAACCGATTTCCCTCTGAATTTGCGGCGTCTGAACTGACGCCTTCGCGAGCAAGCTCGCTCCCACATTGGTTGTGTGTCGTTCACAAATCCCCTGTGGGAGCGAGCCTGCTCGCGAATGGCGCGCCGCGGTCCATCTGATTCACAGAATTTCATTGATAACCAAGCAAGCGCTCGGTTAACGTCGGCGAACCCTTCCGTGGAGCTCGCCCATGCCTGCCTTTCAGGAATACTTCGACCCCAGCCATCAATTGGTCCGCGACAGCGTCAGACGTTTCGTCGAACGCGAGATCCTGCCGGACATTAATCAGTGGGAAGAAGCCGAAAGCTTTCCCCGTGAGCTGTACCTCAAGGCCGGTGCGGCGGGCATTCTCGGTATCGGCTATCCCGAGGCGCTCGGCGGCAGCCATGAAGGCGATCTGTTCGCCAAGGTCGCCGCCAGTGAAGAGCTGATGCGCTGTGGGTCTGGTGGCCTGGTGGCGGGCTTGGGTTCGCTGGATATCGGCCTGCCGCCGATCGTCAAATGGGCGCGGCCTGAAGTTCGCGAGCGGGTGGTACCGCTGGTGCTCAGCGGCGAGAAAATCAGCGCGCTGGCAGTCACCGAGCCCGGCGGCGGCTCCGACGTCGCCAACTTGCAAACCCGCGCCGTGCGTGACGGTGACTGCTACCGGGTCAGTGGCAGCAAAACTTTCATCACCAGCGGTGTGCGCGCGGATTTCTACACCGTCGCGGTGCGTACCGGTGCGCCGGGGTTCGGCGGTATCAGTCTGTTGCTGATCGAGAAGGGCACGCCGGGTTTCAGTGTCGGTCGGCAATTGAAGAAAATGGGCTGGTGGGCGTCGGACACCGCTGAATTGTTCTTCGACGATTGCCGCGTGCCTGTAGGAAACCTCATTGGCGGAGAGAACATGGGCTTCGCCTGCATCATGGGCAATTTCCAGAGCGAACGGCTGGCGCTGGCGCTGATGGCCAACATGACTGCGCAATTGGCGCTGGAGGAGAGCCTGAAGTGGGCGCGCGAGCGTGAGGCGTTCGGCAAACCCATCGGCAAATTTCAAGTGATCAAACATCGCCTCGCCGAAATGGCCACGGCGCTGGAAGTGTCGCGCGAGTTCACTTACCGGCAAGCGGCAAAAATGGCGGCGGGGCACAGCGTGATCAAGGAGATTTCCATGGCGAAGAACTTCGCCACCGACACCTCGGACCGCATCACCACCGAAGCCGTGCAGATTCTTGGCGGGCTCGGTTACATGCGTGAAAGCCTGGTGGAGCGGCTGTATCGGGATAACCGCATTCTGTCGATTGGCGGCGGAACGCGGGAAGTGATGAACGAAATCATCAGCAAGCAGATGGGGCTTTAAATCTTGCGGTGTAGCTGCCGGCCCCTTCGCGAGCAGGCTCGCTCCCACAGTTGTAATGCATTGCCCTGTGGGAGCGAGCCTGCTCGCGAAAGCGGCCTGTCAGACGCTGCTTATTTATCGGTCAAAGCAAACTGCGTCAGGCAAAACGTCGGAATACCCATATCCTGCAAGCGCTGCGAGCCTTGCAGCTCTGGCAGATCAATGATGGCCGCCGCTTCATGCACCCGCGCGCCCATGCGGCGAATCAGGTTGGCCGCTGCGATCAGCGTGCCGCCGGTAGCGATCAGGTCATCGAACATCACCACCGAATCGCCTTCACACAGGCTGTCGGCGTGCACTTCCAGAAACGCTTCGCCGTATTCGGTCGCATAACCTTCGGCGAGCACGTCCGCCGGCAGTTTGCCTTGCTTGCGGAACAGCACCAGCGGCTTGTTCAACTGGTAGGCCAGTACAGAACCGATCAGAAAACCACGGGCATCCATGGCGCCGATGTGGGTGAAGTCGGCTTCGACGTAGCGGTGGGCGAAGCTGTCCATCACCAGGCGCAGGGCCGTCGGCGACTGGAACAGCGGGGTGATGTCGCGAAAGATCACGCCCGGTTTCGGAAAGTCGATCACGGGGCGGATCAGGGATTTGATGTCGAAGGAGTCGAAGACCATCGGGGTGTCCTGGCAGGGCTGCAAACGGCGCAGTATACCCGCGGCTGAAACGATTCGCTCAACCGCGGGTCGTGATCAGCCTTCGATCGAGCCGCCGGCTAGCGCACACAGCTGGATCGGGTCGAGGATGTGAATCTCTTTGCCCTCGGCGGCGATCAATTCGTTCTGCTGGAAACGGGTGAACACCCGCGACACGGTTTCCACCGCCAGGCCCAGGTAGTTACCGATCTCATTGCGCGACATGCTCAGACGGAACTGGTTGGCCGAGAAGCCGCGAGCACGGAAACGTGCCGACAGGTTGACCAGAAAAGTAGCGATGCGCTCGTCAGCGGTCTTCTTCGACAGCAGCAACATCATTTGCTGGTCGTCGCGGATCTCGCGGCTCATCACCCGCATCAACTGGCGGCGCAGTTGTGGCAATTGCAGCGCGAGTTCGTCGAGGCGTTCGAAGGGAATTTCGCAGACCGAAGTGGTTTCCAGCGCCTGGGCCGAGACCGGGTGTTTTTCGGTGTCCATGCCCGACAGGCCAACCAGTTCGCTTGGCAGGTGGAAGCCGGTCAGTTGCTCTTCGCCGGCATCGCTCAGGCTGAAGGTCTTCAGCGCGCCGGAGCGGACTGCATAAACGGAATCGAAGGTGTCGCCCTGGCGGAACAGGAACTCGCCCTTCTTCAGCGGGCGGCCGCGTTTAACTATTTCGTCGAACGCATCCATGTCTTCCAGATTCAGAGAAAGTGGCAGGCAGAGCGGGGCCAGGCTGCAATCCTTGCAGTGGGCCTGGTTGTGAGCGCGCAGTTTGACTGGCTCGGACATTTCTTCAATCCTTGTGGGAAAACACACATAAGCCGTAAGGGTAACCCACGGAAGGACATTCAGGCCAGCACGCGGCGGCGTTGTCCTACAGACATAAAGCCGCAGCACCGGCGGCCGATAACCCACTATCAGTACTCATCCAAGGAAGGCCCCGATGACCGCCATTGGCACGCTAAGCAACGGTAGCAGCGGCATTGCTGCTTCGCCGGAGGTAACCGGTCCCGACGCTGCAATCGACCGCGACGACGCCTTGTCGAATGCGGCAACCCCGACCTTGGTCGAGGGCGTCAAAGTGTCGCTGTCCGGCGCGGCCATCGCCAAATCCGCCGCTGTCGGCGGCGAAAACAGTGACATCGACAACAGTGGCTTACCGGAGAACATCCAACAGTTGCTGAAGATGATCCGCAAGATCCAAAAAGAAATCATCGAGAAAAAAGCCCGCATGGCGGCGGTCATGTCAGACAGAACCCTCTCCAACGAGGAAAAGATCAACAAGCTCGCCGCACTGCGGGGCGCCATCGCCGCCCTCAACAGTGGCCTGATCACCGCCAACCTCGCCCTGTCGAAAGTCATGAACCAGTCGGCGCTCAACCCTGACCAGAACCTCAAGGTCGGCTCGTTGCTGACCAAGCCTTAAATCACCCGCGAGAAACGCTGGCGGTTCTGCTGCTCCAGGTACGCATCGAAGACCATGCACACCGAGCGCACCAGCAATCGGCCCGCTGGCAACACCTCGATGCGCTCGCGCTCAAGCCTGATCAGGCCATCCTCGGCCATACCTTGCAACTGCGGCCACAGCGCGCCGAAGTAGCCTTGAAAATCGATGTTGAACTGCTGCTCGATCTCGGCGAACTCGAGTTTGAAATTGCAGATCAGCTGCTGAATCACTGCGCGGCGCAAGCGGTCGTCGGCGTTGCACACCAGACCGCGACTGGTCGCCAGCTGCGCGCTGGCCAGGCTGTTCTGATACGCGTTGAGGTCGCTGCTGTTCTGGCAGTACAGATCGCCGATCTGGCTGATCGCCGACACGCCCAGACCAATCAGGTCGCAATGGCCGTGGGTGGTGTAACCCTGGAAATTGCGTTGCAGGGTGTGTTCTTCCTGGGCAATCGCCAGTTCGTCATCGGGCAGGGCGAAGTGGTCCATGCCGATGTAGCGGTAGCCAGCAGCGGTCAGTTGCTCGATGGTGCGCTGGAGCATTTCCAGCTTGTGCGCCGGGCTCGGCAAGTCGCTGCTGTTGATCCGCCGTTGCGGCATGAAGCGTTCCGGCAGGTGCGCATAGTTGAACACCGACAGGCGATCCGGTTGCAGACTGATCACTTCCTCGACGGTGCGAGCGAAGTTGTCCGGTGTCTGCTTTGGCAGGCCATAAATCAGATCGATGTTGATCGAGCGAAACTGCAAAGTGCGCGCCGCATCGATCACCGCGCGGGTTTCTTCCAGGCTTTGCAGGCGATTGACCGCGCGCTGCACCGCCGGGTCAAGATCCTGCAGGCCAATGCTGACCCGGTTGAAACCCAGTTCGCGCAGCAGGCCCATGGTCGACCAGTCGGCTTCGCGGGGGTCGATTTCGATGCCGTAATCGCCCGAATCATCGTTGAGCAAGTTGAAATGCTTGCGCAGGTGCGCCATCAACTGACGCAACTCGTCGTGGCTGAGAAAGGTCGGTGTGCCGCCACCGAAATGCAGTTGCTCGACGGTTTGCGCCGGGTCGAGGTGGCAGGCAATCAACTGGATTTCCTGCTCAAGCCGTTGCAGATACGGTTGCGCGCGACCGCGATCCTTGGTGATGACCTTGTTGCAAGCGCAGTAGTAGCAAATGTTCGCGCAGAACGGCACATGCACGTACAGCGACAACGGCCGCTGCGCCTTGCGGCTGTCGCGCAGGGCATGGAACAGGTCGAAAGTGCCGACCTGACCGTGAAATTGCACGGCGGTCGGGTACGAGGTGTAGCGTGGCCCCGCCAGATCGTAGCGGCGGATCAGATCAGAGTCCCAACGAATGGCGTCGAGCATGCGGGCATTCCCCCGGATAGGCTGGCAGTGTGGCGAGTCTAGGGGAGGGCGTTACAGGGCATCTTGATTTGCATCAACGGCGAGGATTTGTGTTGTTCGTGCGGGCGTCTTCGCGAGCAGGCTCGCTCCCACATTGGATTTGCAGCGTACTCAAGACCTGTGAAAGCGAACCTGCTCGCGAAGGCCGCGTCACACATTTAATGGCCCATAAGCCAATGCTGATGCGGGCCGGGAAGGGTCCATAAGCCAAACAGAATCACCAGCAAGCCCCCCGCCATGCGCACGCTGCGTTTGCGCAAGATCGCCGTCACCCGTTCAGCCGCCAGCCCGGTGGCGAGCAGCACCGGCCAGGTGCCGAGGCCGAAAGCGAGCATCAGCAACGCACTGTCCAGCGCATTGCCTTGACTCGCGCTCCACAGCAAGGTGCTGTAAACCAGCCCGCACGGCAGCCAGCCCCACAGTGCGCCGAGCAGCAAGGCACGCGGCAGGCTGGAAACCGGCAGCAAGCGATTCGCCACCGGTTGAATGAAACGCCACAAGCCACGCCCGAGCGCTTCGATACGGGTGAGCCCGCTCCACCAACCGGCCAGGTACAAGCCCATGGCAATCAGCAGCAACCCGGCCAGTACGCGCATGAACAGCGCCGCCGGGCTGTTGGCGACTGCCCAGCCGGCGAGGCCGATGAGCAATCCCGCCGTGGCATAACTGAGAATCCGCCCGAGGTTATACGCCAGCAACAGACGAAAGCGCCGGCTGCGCTGTTCCTTGGGAATCGCCAGGGTCAGCGCGCCCATCAGGCCGCCGCACATGCCCAGACAATGGCCGCCACCGAGCAGGCCGAGGATCAGCGCCGAGACCAGCAGGGGCGCCAGTTCAAGCATGGGGCGGCGCCTTGTCGTCCGGTTTGCCGGCGTTGGCTTCGTCCACCGCGGCGGTGTGGTTGGGATCCTGATCGTCAAAAAGGATGCTGTGCGCCGGGCCGTCGAGGTCGTCGTACTGACCGCTGTCCACCGCCCAGAAGAAGATGTACACGGCGATGGCGACGATCAGCAAGGCAGCGGGAATCATCACGTAGAGAGCTGGCATCGGTAACTCCAGGCCCGCGCGGCTCAGGCCGGCAGCGGGCGGGTTTGGGTCGGGCTGCCGGCGGCCGGCGCGCTCGGCAGACGAGTCAGGCGCAGGGCGTTGAGCACCACGGTCAGCGAACTGATCGACATGCCGACCGCCGCCCACACCGGAGTGATCCAGCCGAGGGCGGCGAACGGCAACATGAGGCCATTGTACAGCGCCGCCCACAGCAGGTTTTCGATGATTACCCGGCGCGTGCGCCGCGCCAGTGTGAAGGCTTGTACCAGGGCGTCGAGGCGGTTGGACAGCAACACCGCATCGGCGCTGGTTTTCGCCAGATCGGTGGCCGAGCCCATGGCCACGCTGATATCGGCCGCAGCCAGTACCGGCACGTCGTTGACGCCGTCACCGAGCATCAACACTTTGCGTCCTTCCTTGTGCAGTTGTTGCAGCACTTGCAGCTTGTCATCGGGGCGCAAGCCGCCACGGGCCTCGTCGATGCCCAGTTCGGCGGCGACACTGGCGACCATCGGCGAACTGTCGCCGGACAACAGCAAGGTGCGCCAGCCCCGCGCTTTGCAGGCCGCGAGCAGGGCGGGGGCATCGTCACGCAGGCGATCATCGAGCACCAGCCACGCCAGCGGCCCGTGGGTGTCAGCGAGCAGCAACCATTGTCCGGCTTCATCAGGCATTGACGGCAGTGCCGCGCCGCTCAGGGCGCAGGCAAATTCGGCCTGACCGATGCGCAAGCGTTGCTCACCGACCACGCCTTCCAGGCCCAGCCCCGGTGTGCTGTGCACGTCCTCGGCGGCCAGCGGCGCACGCCCGAAAGCGCGGGCGATCGGGTGTTCCGAGCGGTTTTCCAGCGCAGCGGCAAGGCTCAGGCATTGTTCGCTGTCGAGCGCGGCGAGCGGGCGAATCGAGCGCAGCACCAAGCGACCTTCAGTGAGCGTGCCGGTCTTGTCGAAGATCACTGTGTCGATCTGGTTCAAGCCTTCCAGCACATGGCCGCGTGTCAGCAGCAGGCCGAGTTTGTGCAGGGTGCCGGTGGCGGCGGTGAGGGCGGTCGGCGTCGCCAGCGACAGCGCGCACGGGCAGGTCGCCACCAGCATGGCGAGAACGATCCAGAACGCCCGCGCTGAGTCCAGCTGCCACCACAGCAGGCCGATCACTGCCGCCGCGATCAGCGACAACAGCAAAAACCATTGCGCGGCGCGGTCGGCGATTTCCGCCAGACGCGGTTTCTCCGCCTGAGCACGATCGAGAAGGCGCACGATCGCGGAGAGACGCGTGTCCTGTCCCAGCGCCTGCACTTGCACGGTCAATGCGCCTTCGACGTTGAGCGTGCCCGCAGTGACCGCATCACCGAGCGTGCGCGGCTGTGGCAGGTATTCGCCAGTGAGCAGCGATTCGTCGATGCTCGACTGGCCATCGATGATCTTACCGTCAGCCGGCAGAATCGAGCCCGGCTGCACCAGAATCCGCTCGCCCACGCGCAACTCGCTGAGCAGGATGCGTTCGCTCTGGCCATCGCTATCCAGGCGCAGGCACGAGGCCGGTAACAGGTTGACCAGTTGCGCGGTGGCAGCAGCGGTGCGTTCGCGGGCGCGGCGTTCCAGATAGCGCCCGGCCAAAAGAAACAGGGCGAACATGCCGACCGCATCGAAGTACAGCTCGCCGACCCCGGTGATGGACGTCCAGATCCCGGCGATGTAAGCGCTGCCGATCGCCAGCGACACCGACACGTCCATGGTCAGGTGGCGGGTGCGCAGATCGCGCATCGCGCCTTTGAAGAACGGCGCGCAGCTGTAGAACACGATCGGTGTGGTGAGAAACAGCGCGACCCAGCGCAGGATCGTGTGCAGCTCGGGACTGAGGTCGATGTTGAATTCCGGCCAGGTGGCCATGGTCGCCATCATCGCCTGAAACCACAGCAAACCGGCGACGCCGAGTTGGCGTAGGGCCAGGCGATTCTCACTGGCCAGCTGTTCGCTGGCGCGGTCGGCCTGGTACGGGTGTGCAGCGTAACCAATGTGGCGCAGCTCGGCGAGGATCTGGCTCAGCGGCAATTGTGCGTCGGCCCAGCGTACGTGCAGGCGATGGTTGGACAGGTTCAACCGCGCTTCGGCGACGGCGGGCAGGGTGCGCAGGTGTTTCTCGATCAGCCAGCCGCAAGCGGCGCAACTGATGCCTTCCATCAACAAGGTGGTTTCGGCCAGATCGCCTTCGTGGCGCACGAAGGGTTGCTGCACGTCGGCGCGGTCGTACAGCGCCAGTTCATCCGTCAGTTGCACCGGCAGCGCTTCGGGATTGGCCGACGCTTCGCTGCGATGCTGGTAATAGCTTTCCAGACCACCGGCGACAATGGCTTCGGCCACCGCCTGGCAGCCCGGGCAGCAGAACTCCCGGGCCTGCCCGAGGACGACGGCGGTGAAGCGGCTGCCGGACGGGACGGGCAGGGCGCAGTGGTAGCAGGGGGTTGGGCTGGTCATGGTGCGCGTTCCGATGATCGTTCCCACGCTCCGCGTGGGAATGCCTCCCCGGACGCTCCGCGTCCGCTTCGGCTGGGACGCGGAGCGTCCCTGGCTGCGTTCCCACGCAGAGCGTGGGAACGATCAGAGTAAGGCTTAGTTTTTCAGGTCTTCGGCACCCTGCAATGGCTCATCACCCAGCAGCAGTTCCTTGTCATGGCTGACCAGTTCTTCTTCAAACATGCGCCACACGTGCTCATCCTGGCTGCCAAGCAACTCGACAAACCGTCGCCCTTCAACCTTGTCGCTCAACTGGCCGATGTAGCGCCCGCTCTCGCTGCCACTGCGGGTCAAAACAATCTTGCGATCCTTCTCCGGCTGGGTCGGCGAGATCAGGTTCAGTTCCAGGGTTTGCGGCTGGCTGTCACCGTTCAAGCGCAGATCGACTTCACCGGTCACGTCATCCAGATGCACCGCCGCACGCAGCTTCAGGGTTTGCGCCAGCAGCTCGCGATCCAGTGAACGGTTGATGCCTTTGCCCGCTTCGTAATAGTTGTCGTTGACCAGATTGTCCGGGTTGTTCACCGCGATGGTCACCATGGACAGGGTCAAGGCCACCGAGCAGGCCAGAATCGCGATGATGATCCACGGCCAGAGGTGCTTGTACCAGGGACTTGCGGCGTTTGCAGCGGGCATGTTCAAAATTCTCTCAACGGATTTGTGGGCCGATGAATCGGCTCTTGGCTTCAACGTGGACGCTGTTGTCATCGGCGTCCTTGAGGATGAATTTCACCTCATTGGTACTCGATGGCAGTTGTTCCGGTGCGCTCGACAACTCGACCGGCATGCTGACGATATCGCCGGCAGCAACCTTGATCTCGCGCTTGCCTTGCAGGCGCAGGTCCGGCAGGCCCTCGGCTTGCAGCAGGTAAGTGTGGTCGCGCTGATCCTTGTTCATGATCTTCAGGCTGTAGACGTTTTCGATCCGGCCTTCAGCGTTTTCGCGGTACAGCACGCGGTCCTTGCTGACGTCGAAACCGACCAGTGAGCGCATGAAGAACGCGGCGACCAACAGGCTGATCATCGCCAGCAGCACTACGGCGTAGCCGATCAGGCGCGGTCGCAGTTTATGGGTTTTCTGCCCGGAGAGGTTGTGTTCGGTGGTGTAGCTGATCAGCCCGCGCGGGTAATCCATCTTGTCCATGATGCTGTCGCAGGCATCGATGCACGCAGCGCAGCCGATGCACTCGATCTGCAGGCCATCGCGGATGTCGATGCCGGTCGGGCAGACCTGCACGCACATCGTGCAGTCGATGCAATCGCCCAGCCCCAGCGCCTTGTAGTCGATGCCTTTCTTGCGCGGCCCACGGCTTTCGCCACGGCGCGGGTCGTAGGAAACGATCAGCGTGTCCTTGTCGAACATCACGCTCTGGAAGCGCGCATACGGGCACATGTAGATGCACACCTGCTCACGCAACCAGCCGGCATTGCCGTACGTGGCGAGGGTGAAAAAACCGACCCAGAAATACGACCAGCCATCGGCCTGACCGGTGAAAAATTCGATGACCAGTTCGCGTATCGGCGAGAAGTAGCCGACAAAGGTCATGCCGGTGACAAAACCGATCAGCAGCCACAGCGAATGCTTGGCCAGTTTGCGCAGGAATTTGTTGGCGCTCATCGGCGCCTTGTCGAGCTTGATGCGCTGGTTGCGGTCGCCTTCGGTGACCTTTTCGCACCACATGAAAATCCAGGTCCACACGCTCTGCGGGCAGGTATAACCGCACCAGACGCGCCCGGCGTACACGGTGATGAAGAACAGGCCGAACGCGGCAATGATCAACAGCCCCGAGAGCAGGATGAAATCCTGTGGCCAGAAGGTCGCGCCGAAAATGAAGAACTTGCGCTCCGGCAGGTTCCACCACACCGCCTGGTGACCGCCCCAGTTCAGCCACACCGTGCCGAAATACAGCAGAAACAACGCCGCACCGCCGAGCATCCGCAGATTGCGGAACAAGCCGGTGAAGGCACGGGTGTAGATTTTTTCTCGTGAGGCATAAAGGTCGACGCTGTTGTTCGCGTTCTTGCTCGGCGGCGTGACGTCGTGTACCGGAATCTGATTGCTCATCATTGCATCCCACGGCAGTGGAAAAATGCCTCGGTCGATACGTGCCAACCGAAGTCAAAAAGGGCTGTTGCAGTAGCGTGATGATACGCCTGCCGCTCTGGCTCAAGGGTGCGACCTTTGGTCGCGTTGGGTAAAAAATGCGGATGGTGTAGCGATTGCGCAAAAGCCTGACGCAGATCAATTGACTTGTTGAGTATGGACGGTTTTGCCGAAGCGGCTAGTTCATCTTTTCAATCGCTTGTTCAAGCAACAACCGTCGATGTCGCAAGTTGAACGACAAACCGTCCGTCGTTGCCACTTCGGCTACAAGAGCCACAGATTGAATTGGCTGCCTGTTACAAGTTGTTGGGTCTGAAATATATAAACTTGATTGTTGTTTATGAATGCTTTGAAGTTTTAGCTGTGATCGCATAAGTTTTGCTCTCGCGAAATTCTTTTGCTTATTGATAGTTAACTTAAATGGAATTTAAAAGCATGAATTTGAATAATCTCAAGAGCATCTTTGTGGGTGCCTGGATGTTAGCTTCGGCTATTACCGCTCAGGCCGCTACTGACATGCCGAAACACATGGTGTTTGCTTCGGATACTCAATATCCGTGGACGGACAAGACCGATCGCCGCATACCCGAATCCGATTCCGAATTCAAGGACCGCTCGAAATGGCTGGTGGAAACCCAACTTGCGAGCATTGCCGAATTCAGAAATCAACACGGCTCTCAAGCGCAGGTTCCCTTGATGATCAATGGTGATATAACCGCATTCGGACATGGCTGGCAGCGCTCGTTCATGAAGGATCTGCTGGATAAACATTTCAAGGGCGAATATCTCTACGGGCTTGGTAATCACGACTATGAAAACAATGTCGATGATTGCTTTAGCAATAGCTGCGCGGCAGGAAGTATCGTCGAGTTCAAGGAGCATCATGAGGGTAAGGTCGATAACTTTGATCTGAAGATTACCAGTGGCTTTCTGAGCAAGACCTATTCGGGCAGTCTCGCCTATTCGAAAAATATCGGTGAAGTGCATATGGTTCAGCTCAACAACGAACCGACCTATACCGCCCGGATTGCTCATCCATTGAACCCGACGACGTTCGAAATCAACGATGCTCTGGACTGGCTCGAGACGGATCTCAGGCTGGCGCGAGCGTCGGGCTACGCCATCATCATCAACATGCATAAGCCGTTGAACCACATGGGAACCCAGGCGCAACAGAAACGCTTCTACGACATGGTTAACAAATATCGAGTGACGGCGATTTTTGCCGGCCATTTGCACGAGGACGGAGGTGATGCCTATCAGCAAGGTAACGTGCCCATGTACCTGAGCGGCAGTACCTCTCAGCAAACCTATCTGATTGCCAGTTTCACTGAGGATCGCAAGCAACTCCAGGTGTACCTGGTGAAGAACAACCAATGGCGCAATCGAACGTTGATCGACACCACTGTGGTGCATTCAATCTTCGCCCAACGCCCCTGACAAAAGCCCCGCCGCTGATAGGGCGGGGTCTTCATCAATCAGGTGTTGGCAGCGATCCATGGGTTGATCAGATTGACGCCGCTGTGTTGGAAGTCCGCAATGTTGCGAGTTACCAGCGTAAGCCCGTGTACAAGCGCGGTGGCGGCGATCAAGGCGTCGCATTCATTGCTGCGGTCGGGAACATGCAATCGTGCGCACCGGATGGCGACGCTGGTATCGACCGGCAGGATTCTGCCAGAGAACGCCGGTTTGACGTGATGTTCCAGCCAGTTGCGCAGCAGTTGGCCTTGTGAAGGGTCACGACGTTCGATACGCAGGACGCCCGTTTCCAGTTCCAGCACAGTGATTGCGGATAGATACAGGCTGGCTGGGGAAATGCTGTTTGCCCATTTCACCACATGCCTGTCGGCTTGGTTTTTCCGCAGCTCGGAAACTACATTGGTATCCAGCAGAAACATCAGGAAAGGTCCACGCTGCGAGGAGTGATGACGGCGCGCTCGGGTTCGAATTCGATTTCAAGCGCATCCGGCATCGCCAGTAGCTCAACGATGCTGGTCTGGCAACCCGTCAGTTTCTGGTACTCCTCGATGCTGAGCAACACGTGGGCAGGCCTGCCTCGGTCAGTAATGATCACTGGACCTTGATGCGTGGCTTTTTTGGCTGCACTGGTGTCCTGGTTGAACTCGCGGCTGGAAATAGTGGTGATGGCCATCATGTTTGGCCTCCAGAAATTTTGATGTAGGAACGTTACTACTTTGAGATTTCCCCCGCAATCGGAAAGGCGGGTCGAGGACGATCGGTTTGTCACTTTCATAAGGGCACCGGCGAAAATGCCTCCCGCCAAGACGCGAGGCGCTGGATATAGGGCGTAAATTCGGTGTTTTTTGCTGCCCTTGTCAGAGCAATCTACCGCCGCCGAGGCCGTCGAGTCCGCCACCGTTACCGGGGCTGATAATGGTTTTCTGCGATACCTCGAGTAACGGTTTCACAATTCGTTCGAACCCTGCCCTATGGGTCGAGCCGGGCTGAGGCTGATTTTGCAGTGTGCTTTGGTCGTCTTTCGACATTGGGGCTTCATCCTTGAAGTGGAGCCGATATGGCTTATCGGGGCGAAAAAAAACCTACCGTGCATCTCAGCTCAGGTCCATCGAGCAAGCGTTTCGAATCGTGAATGCCAGCATGAAAAAAGGCCCCGCCAATTCCCATTGGCGGGGCCTTTTTTGCTTCAAGCGTTGGCCTTACTCAGCCTTCGCCTCCGGTGCTTTTTCACCGTGAGACAGGCTGTAAACATACGCCGCCAGCAGGTGCACCTTGTCATTGCCCTGCAGTTGTTCCTGAGCCGGCATCTGGCCCTGACGGCCGTAGCGGATGGTCTGCTGCAGTTGCGCGAAGCTCGAGCCGTAGATGAATGCGCCCGGATGGGTCAGGTCAGGCGCACCCATGGCCGGGGTGCCTTTACCGGCAGGGCCGTGGCAAGCCACGCAGTTGGCGGCGAAGAGTTTCTGGCCGTTGGCCGGGTCGGCCTTGGTGCCTTCCGGCAGTTTGCGCCCGTCGAGATTGGTCACCACGAAGGCCGCTACGTCAGCCACGCCTTGCTCACCGATCACTTCCGCCCACGCCGGCATCACCGCGTGGCGGCCGCCCATGATGGTGGTCTTGATGGTTTCCGGCTCACCGCCCCAGCGCCAGTCGGCGTCGGTCAGATTGGGGAAGCCATAGGCGCCCTTGGCGTCGGAACCGTGGCACACCGAGCAGTTGGACGCGAACAGACGGCCGCCCATCTTCAGTGCTTGCGGATCCTTGGCGACTTCTTCGATCGGCATCGCCGCGAACTTGGCGAAAATCGGACCGAAGCGCGCGTCCGAACGGGCCATTTCCTTTTCCCACTCGTGGACGCCCGTCCAGCCGGTCTGGCCGTTGGCGAACGCGGTCTGCTTCTCGGTATCCAGATAGTTGTAGCCCGGCAGCAGACCTTTCCAGTTGCCCAGACCCGGGTACAGCACCAGATAACCCAGCGCAAAAATGATGGTGCCGACGAACAGCATGAACCACCATTTCGGCAGCGGGTTGTCGTACTCCTCGATCCCGTCGAAGGAGTGGCCGACCGTCTCGTCCGTCTGTTCGCTGCGCTGGCCCTTGCGGGTCGACAGCAGCAGCCAGGTCAGGGCGAAGATCGTACCGAGACTGAGGACTGTGACGTACAGACTCCAGAATGTAGTCATTCTTTGTTACTCCTAGAAGCTTGCTCGACGTGCTTGATGGCTTCGGGATCATCGGCAAAAGGCAGCATGGTCGCGTCGTCGAATTCCGACTTGCGCTTGGGGCTGAACACCCACAAGGCCAGACCGATGAAGGCCACCATCACGACCACGGTGCCCAGGCCTCGAATCATCCCGATATCCATCAGATTCACCGTTTGCTTTTGATGATGGTGCCCAGGCCTTGCAGATAGGCCACCAGCGCGTCCATTTCGGTTTTGCCCTTCACGGCATCCTGTGCACCGGCGATGTCTTCGTCGGTGTAAGGCACGCCGAGGGTGCGCAAGACTTCCATTTTTTTCGCGGTTTCCTTGCCGTCGAGCTTGTTTTCCACGAGGAACGGGTAAGCCGGCATTTTCGACTCGGGGACCACGTTGCGCGGGTTGTACAAGTGCGCACGTTGCCAGTCATCGGAGTAACGACCGCCCACGCGGGCCAGGTCCGGACCGGTACGTTTGGAGCCCCACAGGAACGGGTGGTCCCAGACGCTTTCACCGGCAACCGAATAGTGGCCGTAGCGTTCGGTTTCAGCGCGGAACGGGCGGATCATCTGCGAGTGGCAGCCGACACAACCGTTGGCGATGTACACGTCGCGGCCTTCCAGTTCCAGCGCCGAGCGCGGCTTCATGCCCTCGACCGGCTTGTTGGTGACGTCCTGGAAGAACAGCGGAACGATTTGGGTCAGGCCACCGACGCTGACGGCGATGACCATGAAGAAGGCCAGCAGGCCAATATTCTTCTCGACAGCTTCATGCTTCATCAGTGAGCTCCAACGACGGCAATCTTGGCGGCGGCTTCGGCTTCAACCGGATCCGACGCACGAACGGTGCGGTACACGTTGTAAGCCATCAGCAGCATGCCGCTGGCAAAGAAAGCACCGCCCAGCGCACGGACGATGAAGCCCGGGTGGCTGGCCTGCAGCGCTTCGACGAACGAGTAGGTGAGGGTGCCGTCATCGTTGATTGCACGCCACATCAGGCCCTGGGTGATGCCGTTGACCCACATCGACGCGATGTAGAGCACGGTACCGATGGTCGCAAGCCAGAAGTGCGCATTGATCAGCCCAGTGCTGTGCATCTGCGCCCGGCCGAACAGTTTCGGGATCATGTGGTAGATCGCGCCGATCGAGATCATCGCTACCCAACCGAGGGCGCCGGCGTGTACGTGGCCGATGGTCCAGTCGGTGTAATGCGAGAGCGAGTTGACGGTCTTGATCGCCATCATCGGCCCTTCGAAGGTCGACATGCCGTAGAACGCCAGCGATACCACGAGGAAGCGCAGGATCGGGTCGGTGCGCAACTTATGCCAGGCGCCCGACAAGGTCATCATGCCGTTGATCATGCCGCCCCAGCTTGGCGCCAGGAGGATGATCGACATCGCCATGCCCAGCGATTGTGCCCAGTCCGGCAGGGCGGTGTAGTGCAGGTGGTGCGGGCCGGCCCAGATGTACAGGGTGATCAGCGCCCAGAAGTGAACGATCGACAGACGATAGGAGTAGATCGGACGTTCGGCCTGTTTCGGCACGAAGTAGTACATCATCCCGAGGAAACCGGTGGTCAGGAAGAAACCCACCGCGTTGTGGCCGTACCACCACTGGATCATCGCGTCAGTGGCACCGGAGTAAGCCGAATACGACTTGAACAGGCTGACCGGCAGCGACATGTGGTTGACGATGTGCAGCATCGCGGTGACGACGATGAACGCGCCGTAGAACCAGTTGCCGACATAGATGTGCTTGGTTTTGCGCTTGGTGATGGTGCCGAAGAACACCAGACCGTAAGTGACCCAGACAATCGCCAGCAGAATCGCGATCGGCCATTCCAGTTCGGCGTATTCCTTGGTAGTGGTGTAACCCAGCGGCAAGGTAATGATTGCGCCGACGATGACCGCTTGCCAGCCCCAGAAGGTGAAGGCAGCGAGGCTGTCGGAAATCAGTCGCGTCTGGCAGGTTCGCTGCACGACATAGTAGGAAGTGGCAAACAGTGCACAACCGCCGAAGGCGAAAATCACCAGGTTTGTGTGCAACGGGCGCAAGCGTCCAAAGCTCGTCCACGGCAGACCGAAGTTCAGTTCCGGCCAGACCAGTTGCGAGGCGATGAAGACACCGAGCCCCATGCCAAGGATCCCCCAGACCACCGTCATGATGGCGAACTGGCGGACTACCTTATAGTTATAAGCAGTCGGACTGATTGCTGTGCTCATTCTAAGGTTCCACGGTTTGGGTATTTTTATAGGGATAAAATCGGCCGCAAGTATGTATAAAGCAGGGGGTCATTGCAACGCGCCATGACCTGGGTCAATGCTTTCCAACGCTGATTCTGCGGCCTTTCCATGCGCCGCGTAGGGTCAAAAATGGCCTCTGACAAAATGTCGCAGTGCGCGTAAAAAGCTCGCAATCCGGATCGCCGTCTACGGTGCCCGTTCACAGGTCGTGATCGGGGAATTGCGGGCAATCAGCGCAACAGCCGTTATCTACCTGCGTTTGCGGCGAATCCATCAGCCGGTTCACGGCGCGCATCGTTCGGGATTGATCTGGAAACCGACTTCAGCCGGTCCGCTTCGATGAAGCGTAGACCCGAATCCGGGGTTCCGAAAGGAGAGGATCCAAGGGGTGCGACAATGCGTCGCAAAGGGGCGGGAAACTGCCGCAGCGAGAAAGCTGCGGCAGTGGTGTACGCAATTGCTATTTGTTGCTGTCTTCAGTTATCAGTTTTTCTGTGTTCAATCCTCGGCTAAGGCTGTACACATAAGCGGCAAGCAATTGCACTTTATCGTTGCCCAGCAATTCGTTTTGCGCTGGCATATGCCCCTGACGACCATGGCGAATGGTCTGTTCCAGTTGGGTCAGGCTGGTGCCATAAATGAAGCCGGCCGGATGGGTCAGGTTTGGCGCGCCCATCGCCGCAGTGCCCTGCCCAGTGGCGCCATGACAGGCAACGCAAGTGGTGCTGAACGCTTGCTGCCCGGCTTGCAGATCCGCCTTGCTGTCGGCAGGTAGCGGCAGGCCGGCCAGTTCGTGGCGCACGTAGGCGGCAACGTTTTTCACCCCGGCCTCACCGAGCACTTCGCCCCAGGCCGGCATCGCCGCCATCCGCCCACCCATGATGGTGGTCTTGATCGTCTCGGCATCGCCGCCCCAGCGCCAGTCGCTGTCAGCAAGGTTAGGGAAGCCGAACGCGCCCTTGGCATCCGACCCGTGGCACACCGAGCAATTGGAGGCGAACAGACGACCGCCCATTTTCAGCGCCTGCGGATCCTTGGCCACTTCTTCCAGGGGCATGGCGGCGAATTTGGCGAAGATCGGACCGAACCGGGCGTCCGCCTTGTTCATTTCCTTTTCCCATTCGTGCACGCCGGTCCAGCCATCCTCGTAACCGGGCAGGATGCCTTTCCAGTTGCCCAGGCCCGGATACAGAACCAGATAGCCCACCGAGAACACCAGCGTGCCGGCGAACAGCATGAACCACCACTGCGGCAGCGGGTTGTCGTATTCCTCGATGCCGTCGAAGCTGTGGCCCATGGTCTGGTCGACGCTGCCCTTGGTCTCGCCCCGACGGGTGCCGATCAGCAGCCAGGTCAGGCCGATCAGGCTGCCAATGGTCAGTACGCAGATCCACGTACTCCAGAAGGTGGTCATGGCCGGGTACTCCTTGTTTCAGGGGCTGAAATTGTTTCGGATAGTGGCTCGTCGGCGAACGGCAGCAGGCGTGCTTCGGCGAATTCCGGGGTGCGCTTGCGGTTGAACACCCACAAGGTCAAACCGATGAAGGCGACGAACACCACGACCGTGCCGAGGCTGCGGATCAGGCCTGCACTCATTTCAATGACCATGGTTCACCTCTTGCTCTTGATCGCAGTGCCGAGCACTTGCAGATAGGAAACGAGGGCGTCCATTTCGGTCTTGCCCTTGAGGCTGGCGACCGCGCCGCTGATGTCGTCGTCGGTGTACGGCACGCCGAGGGTGCGCATGGTTTTCAGCTTGGTTTCGGTGTGGCTGCTGTCGACCGCTTGGGTGACCAGCCACGGATAGGCCGGCATCTTTGATTCCGGCACGACGTTGCGCGGGTTGTACAAGTGCGCGCGGTGCCAGTCATCCGAGTAGCGCGCGCCGACCCGTGCAAGGTCCGGACCGGTACGTTTCGAACCCCACAGGAACGGGTGATCCCAGACGCTTTCGCCGGCAACCGAGTAGTGCCCGTAGCGTTCGGTTTCGGCGCGGAACGGGCGGATCATCTGCGAGTGGCAACCGACGCAGCCTTCGCGGATGTAGATGTCGCGACCTTCCAGTTGCAGCGCGGTGTAGGGCTTCATGCCTTCCACCGGTTTGTTGGTGACGTCCTGGAAGAACAGCGGGACGATCTGGGTCAGGCCGCCGATGCTCACGGCGAACACCATCAGCAGCATCAGCAGGCCGACGTTCTTTTCAATCGTTTCGTGTTTCATGGCGGACTCCTCAGGCCATCTGCGCGGCAGCGACGACATCAGCAGGCTGCGAGGCCCGCACGGTGCGCCAGGTGTTGTAAGCCATCAGCAACATGCCGCTTAAGAAAATCGCCCCGCCGATCAGCCGCACGACAAAGCCCGGATGGCTGGCCACCAGGGTTTCGACGAAGGAATAGGTCAGCGTGCCGTCCTCGTTCACTGCGCGCCACATCAGGCCCTGGGCGATGCCGTTGACCCACATCGAGGCGATGTAGAGCACGGTGCCGATGGTCGCCAGCCAGAAGTGCGCATTGATCAGGCCGACGCTGTGCATCTGCGCCTTGCCGAAGATTTTCGGGATCATGTGGTACAGCGCGCCGATCGAGATCATCGCCACCCAGCCGAGGGCGCCGGCGTGAACGTGGCCGATGGTCCAGTCGGTGTAGTGGGAGAGGGCGTTTACCGTCTTGATGGCCATCATCGGGCCTTCGAAGGTCGACATGCCGTAGAACGCCAGCGACACCACGAGGAAGCGCAGGATCGGGTCGCTGCGCAACTTATGCCAGGCGCCAGAGAGAGTCATCATGCCGTTGATCATGCCGCCCCAGCTCGGTGCCAGCAGGATCAGCGACATCACCATGCCCAGCGATTGCGCCCAGTCCGGCAGCGCGGTGTAGTGCAGGTGGTGCGGGCCGGCCCAGATGTACAGGGTGATCAAGGCCCAGAAGTGCACGATCGACAGGCGATACGAATACACCGGACGCTCGGCCTGTTTCGGCACGAAGTAATACATCATGCCGAGGAAGCCGGCGGTGAGGAAAAAGCCCACAGCGTTGTGCCCGTACCACCACTGCACCATCGCGTCGGTTGCACCGGCGTACACCGAGTAGGACTTGGTGAAACTCACCGGCAACTCGAGGTTGTTGACGATGTGCAGAATCGCCACGGTGATGATGAACGCGCCGAAGAACCAGTTGCCCACGTAGATGTGCTTGGTCTTGCGCTGCATGATCGTGCCGAAGAACACGATCGCGTAGGCGACCCAGACGATGGTGATCAGGATGTCGATCGGCCATTCCAGTTCGGCGTATTCCTTGGAACTGGTGTAACCCAGCGGCAGGCTGATCGCCGCCAACAGGATCACCAGCTGCCAGCCCCAGAAGCAGAACGCGGCGATTTGCGGCGCGAACAATTGCGTCTGGCAGGTGCGTTGTACCGAATAGAAAGAGCTGGCGAACAGCGCGCAGCCACCGAAGGCGAAGATCACCGCGTTGGTGTGCAGCGGGCGCAGACGGCCGAAACTGGTCCAGGGCAAATTGAAGTTGAGTTCCGGCCAGACCAATTGCGCCGCGAGAAAAACCCCGAGGCCCATGCCGACGATGCCCCACACCACCGTCATAATGGCGAATTGGCGGACCACCTTGTAGTTGTAGGCGGTACTGATAGAAGTGTTCATGGTTCCCCATCCACGGTTCAGCCGAAGTGAGCGCGCAAACGGCGCGAATCCTTCGCCTGGAGTTATAGGCAGACTAAAAGCGAGGCAAGCATGGACAAACAGCACAAGGCCAGTATTGACGGGGATCAATGGGCGCAGTGTGTGCTCGATCATGGATGGTTGTGGGATGTCGCTGTTGGTGAGGCTTCGGCAACGCTGATTCTGGCGCACGGGGCGGGGGCGCCGATGGATAGCGAGTGGATGAACGACATGGCTGGGCGCCTTGCCGGGCTTGGGGTCAACGTGTTGCGGTTTGAGTTTCCGTATATGGCGCAGCGGCGGGTGGATGGGGTGAAGCGGCCGCCGAATCCTGCGCCGAAACTGTTGGATTGCTGGCGGGAGGTGTTTGCGGTTGTGCGGCGTCATGTCGCTGGGGTTTTGGCTGTTGGCGGCAAGTCGATGGGCGGGCGGATGGCGAGTCTGGTGGCGGATGAGTTGGGGGTGGATGCGTTAGTGTGTCTGGGGTATCCGTTTTATGCGGTGGGGAAGCCGGAGAAGCCTCGGGTTGAGCATTTGGCTGGTTTGAAGACGCGGACGTTGATTGTGCAGGGGGAGCGGGATGCGCTGGGGAATCGCGAGGCGGTTGAGGGGTATTCGTTAGCGCCGGGGATTGAGGTGTTTTGGTTGGTGGCGGGGGATCATGATTTGAAGCCGTTGAAGGTTTCTGGGTTTACGCATGAACAGCATTTGGCCAGCGCCGCGCAGAAAGTATCCGAGTTTCTCAAGGGTTAACCGAGATTCTGTTTTCCATGGAGATCGGCTCCCTTTCCCCCTCGACCCCTTGGGGGAGAGGGCTGGGGGGGGGTAGCTTTTGATCTTGCTCTTGGGGGCATATCCGTTGCTTCGGGAGCTGCGGCTGGCGGTTTCGCCTGACGGCGACTTACTTTTTTACAAGCGCCAAAAAAAGTAAGCAAAAAACGCTAGCTCCTACGTTCGGCCCTCGCAGGCTCGGGTCCCTTCGCTCCGGGACCGATCCGGGCGCAGCGGCTCCGGTTTGCTTCGCTGCACCTCCTTCCGCTGTGTCTGGCTGCGCCAGACGGTCGCTACGCTCCCACGCCCGGATCAATCCCTCCGCTCAGCCTTCCGACGTCGCCGGTGGATCAAGATCAAAAGCGGTACTCGAGCTTGCGCTCATTGTTGAGTGGGGCGGCTTCGCCGCGGGCAGCTGCGCTGCTTTGCTTTTCTGTGGGAGAGAGCTTGCTCGCGAAGGCGGCCTGACAGCCGACCTGATTCTTGTGGTTGTACCCAGTCCAACTGTAGGAGTGAGCCTGCTCGCGATGACGCCCTGACAACCGGCCATTATCCACCGGCCGGACTCAATGCCTGTGGGAGAGCACGCGAGCTAACGCTCATTGTTGAGTGGTGCGGCTTTACCGCGGGCAGCTGCGCTGTTTTGCTTTTCTGTGGGAGCGAGCTTGCTCGCGAAGGCGGCCTGACAGCCGACCACTATCTACCGGCCGGACTCAATCCCTGTGGGAGCTGGCTTGCCAGCGATGGCAGCCTCCAAGTCGACCAATCCCCCACTGATGTACCCGATCCAAATGTGGGAGCGAGCCTGCTCGCGAAAGCTCCCTTCCAGACGACATCAAGCCACCTGCCTGTCAGAGGCAATCCCTGCACTTAAACATCATCAAATAGCCACGTTTAAACTACACGATCCGTTACGCCATCCCGGCTACAACTCCTTGCGCCATTGCCTACGCCTACGCCAGAATCCGCCGGCTTACGCGCCATGAGGTTGGCTATATCGTTTCTCGGTCACTGACAAAAAGCAGTGATCGGGTTTGGTAGCCCGTCTGTAATGGCCGTATGTCTACGCCTTCAGACCGTCCTTTTTTTGGGGGCTCGGTTTATATGGTGGTCATGCGTGGGGCTCGTTAGCGGGCGCCGGGTTCCTATTGCAGCCGGTCTACCAACCCGCGTATGGCCGCCACCCTCGTTTGGTAGCGAAGGTGATGGCTCCTTGAATCTGCAATAGGAGTTTCATCATGTTCAAAGTCACCCCCAACCCGCCACCCTCCCACGACCGCGCACTCGACCCGCAAAAAATCCAGGAAGCCACCGACCGCGCCCTCGATTACTACCTCAAACCCGAAGATCTGGCCGCTCCACCAAGCTCTCCAAAATATCGCCCGATCTATGTCGTGGACCCCACGCTGGATGACGAAACCCTGTTGGTTGAGGCCTGCGAGTCGCTTTCATACGCGCATGCCATGGCCGGTAACATCGCCAACTCAATAGGCGGCCCGGAACGCAAACCACTGCTGGCGCTGCAACAGGTGATCATGCTCAATGAACTGTTGGTCAATCGACTGCTGGATAAGCTGAAGTTGCCTCAATAATTTCGTTGGCTGTAATGGCCTCTTCGCGAGCAGGCTCGCTCCCACAGAGGATTGGTGTCTGGCATCTAATCTGTGGTCACCGCAGATCCAGTGTAGGAGTGAGCCTGCTCGCGATGGCGGCTTGCCAAACACCAAAATTTCAGATCAAGAACAAAAAGCCCGGACAGCTTTCGCGGTCCGGGCTTCCAGGATCAAAAGATCGCAGCCTTCGGCGGCTCCTACAGTGACCGAGCAGGAGCTGCCGAAGGCGGCGATCTTTTTGATTTACCGGTAATGGGAAACCAGCCAGTGATCACAAATGTATCGAACACTTTCTGCCCATCACGTGCGGCTTGCCGAACATCAAGGAATGTCAGCTCATCTCGAACTTTCGGTTTAGCGGGTTTTCGGGCGGGGGTTGTATTCATGCTGGCCGGTATGCGTGACTGAGTAGCGACCGGCAAACGATAGAACCTAGCCTCAGCGAGCACCAGTCGGCTCGTTCTGGCGCAGTTGTAGGCAGTATCTGTTTTGCTTGAGTGAGATCGACGTCGGCATAGAAGGCCTCTTCGCGAGCAGGCTCGCTCCCACAGGGGATTGTCGTCGGACACAAACTGTGGTCCCAAGCAGTTCCAATATGTGAGCGAGCTTGCTCGAGAAAGCGGTCTGCCAAGTGCCATCACTTTCAGGCAAGCAACAAAAACCCGGAGGCTCTCGCTTTCCGGGTTTTTTTTTGTCGCCAGTTCAATCAGCGGTTAAACCGCGCCACCAACGAATACTGCGTGTTGGCCGTCTTCGTCAGCTCTTCACTCAACAACGCCGAGTTATGCGCTTGCTCGGACGTCTGATCCGCCAGTTCCGAGATATTGCTGATGTTACGGCTGATCTCTTCAGCCACGGCACTTTGCTCTTCGGTCGCGGCGGCGATCTGCGTTGTCATGTCGGTGATGTTGGCCACCGCTTCGCTGATGCCGACCAGTGCCTGATCCGCTTCCAGTACCCGCGCCACGCCTTCTTCAGCCTGGCGATGCCCGGCTTCCATGGTCTGCACGGCGCTGGAGGCAGTCTGTTGCAACTTGGCGATGAGGGCATGAATCTGCCCGGTGGATTCGCTGGTGCGTTGCGCCAGTTGACGGACTTCGTCAGCCACGACCGCAAAACCTCGGCCCATTTCGCCGGCACGCGCAGCCTCGATGGCGGCGTTGAGGGCGAGCAGGTTGGTCTGGTCGGCGATGCCTTTGATCACGTCGACCACGCCGCCGATTTCGTCGCTGTCCTTGGCCAGTTGCGTTACGGTCAGGCCGGTTTCGCCGACGACCACCGACAGGCGCTGAATCGCTTCGCGGGTTTCCCCGGCAATGTCGCGGCCGCGGCCGGTCAGGCGGTTGGCTTCCTGGGTGGCGTCAGCGGTGCGCTGTACGTGGCTGGCGACTTCCTGGGTGGTGGCGGCCATCTGGTTGACGGCGGTGGCGACCTGTTCGGTTTCCACGCGCTGGCGTTCCAGGCCGGTTGAGCTGTTGTGTGCCAGGGCGTCGGACTGCTTGGCCTGTTCCGTCAAGTGCTCGGCGGTGTCTTGCAGGCGGGTCAGGCAGGTTTTCAGGCGTGCTTCCTGGCTGAGAATCGACATTTCCAGACGCGCCTGGGCGCCACGGCTGTCGGTGTACATCTGCGCGATCAGCGGGTCGGAGGTGGTCTGTTCGGCCAGGCGCAGCAGGCGTTTGAGCCCGCGTTGCTGCCATTGCAGGCCCATCAGGCCCAGCGGCACCGACAGCGCTGCGGCGAGGGCAAAGCCCCACTGCGAGTTCAGCGTCGCGCCGATCATGAAGCTCAGCTGGCTGACCAGAATGAACGGCAGCCAGTCCTGCAGGAGCGGCAGCCATTTGTCCGTCGAAGGAATCGCCGACTTGCCCTGGTTGATGCGTTGGTAGAGCGCTTCGGCGCGGCGGATCTGTTCGGCGGTGGGCTTGACGCGCACCGACTCGTAACCGATCACCTGATTGCCTTCGAACACCGGTGTTACATAGGCGTTAACCCAATAGTGGTCACCGGATTTGCAGCGATTCTTGACGATGCCCATCCATGGCAAGCCTTGTTTCAGTGTGCCCCACATATGCGAGAACACCGCCGACGGCACGTCAGGGTGACGGACCAGATTGTGCGGCGCACGGATCAGTTCCTCTCGCGAAAACCCGCTGATCTCGACAAAGTGGTCGTTGCAGTAGGTGATCACGCCCTTGGCATCGGTGGTGGAAATCAACCGTTGCTGAGCTGGAAAGGTCCGCTCGCGTTGTGTAATGGGCTGGTTGTTACGCATGGTTTTTCAATCCGCAAGGCTTTGAATGGTTGTCGGCGCCGACAGGTTTTTATTGAAGTTTTTTTTCAGATTTAAGTACGCCGTCGCAAAACCGCGCTTGCGTCAACTGGCCAGCATCGGATAAGTGAACAGGCCGAAGTGCAGCAGGTTCAGGCCGAAATGGGTGGCGATCGCCGCGCCCAGTCCGCCGAAACGGTAAGCCAGACCATAGCCGACCCCGGCCAGTCCCGCCAGCAACACCCAGGTCCAGCCAGCGCCGGCATGCACCAGACCAAACAACAGCGAGGCCAACAGCAGCGCGAGGTTGTCGCCGTAGGGCAGGTGCTTGAAGCGACGGCTCAGCCCGCCCTGTATATAGCCGCGAAACAGCGCTTCCTCGACCAGCGTCACCAGCAGCAGATTGTTCAGCACCCACAGCCAGGCCTGATTCGGCCACTTCGGCGCCCAGGCGATTACGCCGAGCAACAATGCGCCGCCGAGGGCGAGAATCGCGCACAGCGTCAGGGCGAGGGCGGTGGCATAGACCGTCAGGCGCAACGAACGCCGCGCGACAATCCACGGACAAACCAGCAGCAACCAGAAGCCCACCAGCGGTTTGTCGAGATTGAGGTACATCGCGAACGGCACCGCGTTGTCAGTAAAACGTTGCGGATTGATTACCCGGCCGTTGGCGAAGCCCGGCAGCCAGTGCAGCGCCAGTGCCACGGCCAGAACGATGAACAGGCCATGGCCGAGCCAACGCGCGACCGGCACCTCTTGCTGACGCACGGCGAACGCGGCGAACAGCAAAAGCCCCACGGAGATCAACGCCAGCCAACCGAGCTGGCCGTAGCTCAGGGCCAATCCGTAACCGAGGCCGAGCAGCGCGAGATAGAGCCAGGGCAGCGCCTTCATCGAAAGTCCTTGTGCGAGATTTCTGGAAGGGGCTTTCTACACGGGCGAGGGAGGTGGGACAAGTGAAGGTGTGGCAGTCATGCCAGACACAAATCAAATGTGGGAGCGAGCCTGCTCGCGAAAGCGGTCTTCCAGATGACGTCACTGGCGACTGACACTCCGCCTTCGCGAGCAGGCTCGCTCCCACAGGTTTTGCATTCGGCTGGATATCAGCGCAGGCCCAGTTTGGCCGCCGCGCGCTCGGTAATTTCCGTACGCAGCTTCAACGAAGGCGCCGCGCGCAACCGCGCCTCATCGACCACCGCACTTGGCGCCACCTCCGGACTGCCGGCGTTGAACGGCGGTGCCGGGGCATATTCCAGTTGCAACTGCACCAGTTGCGCCGTATCGGCATCGACCAGTTCCGCCGCCAGCACCAAGGCGAAATCGATGCCAGCAGTGATCCCGCCGCCGGTAAACAGATTGCCGTCGCGTACCACCCGATCCTTCACCGCAACCGCGCCCAGGGTCGGCAGCAACTGGTGATACGCCCAATGCGTGGTCGCGCGCTTGCCCTGCAACAAACCCGCCGCGCCGAGCACCAGCGAGCCGGTGCACACCGAGGTCACATAACGTGCCTGCGCGGCCTGGCGCTTGATGAAATCCAGCGTCTGCTGATCTTCCATCAGCGGCCCGACGCCACTGCCGCCGGGCACGCAGATCACATCCAGATCCGGACAATCCTCGAAAGTAGTAGTCGGTTTCAGCAGCAGGCCGGTGCTGGACGTCACCGGCATCAGGTCCTTCCAGATCAGGTGCACCTGCACGCCGGGCAACGAGGCGAGTACGTCGTAAGGGCCGGTCAGGTCGAGTTGCTGAACCTGCGGGAATAACAGAAAACCGATCTGCAGCGGCATCGTTCTTGCTCCGTTGAAAGAAGTGGACGACTGCACTGTAGGCGCGTAGGTTCTGGCGCATACGCCAATCACCCCACGAATTACGCCAAATGCCTAAAGCCATTCACGTCCTCGCGTTCGCCAACATGCAGATTCTCGATGTTACCGGGCCGTTGCAGGTGTTCGCCTCGGCCAACGATCTGGCCCGCCAGCGTGGTTTGCCGACGCCCTATGCGCCGAGCGTGATCGCCAGCGGCGGCGGGGCGGTGATGTCGTCGGCGGGCCTGGCGGTGCTGGCCGAACCGTTGCCGCAAACGCCCAGCGACACCTTGATTATCGCCGGCGGCTGGGGCATTTATCCCGCCGCCGAAGACTCGCAACTGGTCGACTGGGTGCGCGAGCACGGCACTCATTGCCGGCGCGTGGCTTCGGTGTGCACCGGGGCCTTTCTGCTCGCCGCCAGCGGCTGGCTCGATGGCCGCCGCGTGGTCACCCACTGGACGCGCTGCGAGCAACTGGCCGCGCAACATCCGAATCTGCACGTGGAAGCCAATCCGATTTTCATCAACGACGGCCCGGTGTGGACCTCGGCCGGGGTCACGGCCGGCATCGATCTGGCGCTGGCCATGGTCGAAGAAGACCTCGGCCGCGACATCGCCCTCGACGTCGCCCGGCACCTGGTCGTCTTCCTGAAACGCCCGGGCGGGCAGTCGCAATTCAGCGTGACGCTGTCGCTGCAACAACAGGGGAATCGCTTCGATGAACTGCACGCCTGGATCGCCGAGAACCTGACCTGCGACCTCGGCATCCCGACCCTCGCCGAACAGGCCGGCATGAGCGAACGCAGTTTTATCCGCCACTACCGCGCCGACACCGGCCAGACCCCGGCGCGGGCGATCGAATTGATCCGCGTCGAAACCGCCCGCCGACTGCTCAGCGATACCGGTTTGCCGGTGAAACGCATCGCCGGCAATTGCGGCTTTGGCAGCGAAGAGACGCTGCGGCGCAGTTTTCTCCGTGCCATTGGCGTGACACCGCAGGCTTATCGGGAGCGGTTTTCGGTCAGTGTTGCAGCAGATCCAATGCCTTCAGGCGTTTTGGGTCCTATTGATGAAGATCGACCAATGACCTAAGGCTAGCCAAACAACACTTTTTGCCAATGGTCTTCACTGATGATTGCTATCGGTACGCCGCTGTCCCGAAGTTCGACGGCTTTTTTGATCTTGGTGCCGTAGGTACTGTGAAGCCATTGGTCATTACCGATGCTGCCTACCACCAGATAATGAATTTTTTTGCTGACGGCGCCACCAATCAGTCCTCCTCGCTCAGTCACGCGCAATTCGCATTCCTTGCGCGGCCCGTAAGCCATGACGCCGGTAAAAAGAAAGACGCGATCCGTCCAGCTCAAGGTTGGGAAAGGATTATCGAAGGGTAGGGCATTTGGCGCTGTAAAGGTTTGGATTGATCCTACGGGCAGCCCGGCAAACTGATGAAGCATTCCCAATAGCTCCACTGATTCATCCGAATCCAGCACGCCATCGCTGAGCATCTCGGCAAGGCGCTTGTAAAGGATGTTAACCACCGGATCGCTTAGATGAACCAGATGAGTTTCAATCCATGTCTTGAGAAATTCTGCTTCTTGCTGGTTGATCTTGCCGTCGGCGGCAAGTCCCGCTGCGACACCAACCAAGGCATCCGCAGAGCGACGATCAATACGCGCTTCGTGAAAGAAACCGCTGCTTTGAAACTCCTGATGTAAATCGACCATCTCTGCCTCTCCTTAAGCCTCAACTTCCGCGACCTGATTGAAATACTTCGTCCGATCCGGCGTAAACGTCACCTTCATCTTCGTCCGTGAGCACGTCAGCGCACGCTCCTGCGCCAGATCGATATCCAGATCTTCGCCACGCAGTCCCTGCCACTGCGCCAGATATTTCAGTGAGCCGTATTTCTCGTTTTTCTTCAGGCTGCGACTGACGCCACCCTTCCAGCCAAGCACCGGCAATTCGCCGGCCAGGCAGCGCCGGGCCAGTTCGGGAAAGCGTTCGGCGCGCTGGCGGCCGATTTCCCAGCATTTGATCAAGCCCTTGTCGGCGGCTTCCCAGAGCTGGGTGCGGCTCAGCCCGGTGCGAGGAGGGGAGTCGATGTTGCGCTGGACGTGGTGAGGCATTCCGCTTCCTTGAATTCGGGGGTGGTTGGACAGCTCCGCTGTGCCCGTTGCGTTGGATGGTAGGGGTGGATGTTTCGGCTGGCAACAAGGTATTTCGGCGTGTAAGCGTACGTTGCGCGAAGTGTTTCAACGTGACGTGAGTAGTTTTTGAGACGCGGTTTTTACACAGACTGTCGCCAGACGTAAACGGCGCACGGGTTCGACGACGGGGATGGGCCTGAGCCAGTTGTCTGGCATGCAGGCCCGTTGTGGAAACATACCTGTCGATCAGGGATCGGTCTGACAAGCGCTGGCGAAAAAACGGTCAGCGCTAGGGCTGCCAGGAGCTCTTTTCGCCACTCAATTTTCGATCGAGAAAACTCGCCGCACTGATCAACGCCAGATGCGTCAGCGCTTGCGGCGTGTTGCCCAGATGCCGGCCATGGCTGTCGAACTCTTCGGCGTACAGCCCAAGCGGATTGGCATATCGCAGCAATTGCTCGAACTCCAAGTGGGCTTTTTCCACCTGGCCGGCGCGGGCCAGGCATTCGACGTACCAGAACGAGCACGCGGCGAACGCGCCTTCGGTGCCGCTGAGGCCATCGATGTTGGCGTCTTCGTTGCGATAGCGATAGACCATGCCGTCGCGCACCAGGGTTTTTTCGATCGCTTCCAGAGTCGACAGCCAGCGCGGATCCTTGGCGCTGACGAAACGCACCAGCGGCATCAGCAGCATCGAGCCGTCCAGCGCGGTGCCGCCCTTGTACTGAACGAAATGCCCGCGTTCCTCATCCCAGAAGTTGTCCCAGATGTCGGTGTAGATCGCTTGCCGGGTCTGATCCCAACGGGCGAATGGCGCCGGCAGCGAGCGCTTGGAAGCCAGGCGGATCGCCCGGTCCAGCGCCACCCAGCACATCAGCCGCGAGTGCAGGAAATGATGAGTCTCGCCGCGCATCTCCCAGATGCCGACATCTTCGCTCTGCCAGGTCTCGCAGACCTGATCGACCACTTCGCCGACGTGCCGCCAGCCTTCGTGGGAAATGGCGTCGCCGTATTTGTTGACCAGATACACCGCATCCATCAGCTCGCCGAAGATATCCAGCTGGATCTGATCATAAGCGCCGTTGCCGATGCGCACCGGTTGCGCGCCGCCGTGACCGGACAGGTGCGTGAGTTCGGTTTCCGGCAATTCCTGCTGGCCGTCGATGGCATAGAGGATGTTGAGTTTCATAGGTTTGCCGCAGCAATCGCTGACCCGTCCGCGCAGCCATTGCATGTAGTGGTTGGCTTCATCGACAAAGCCCAGGCGCATGAACGCGTAAACCGTGAACGAAGCGTCGCGGATCCACGTGTAGCGGTAATCCCAATTGCGCTCGCCGCCGGGAGTTTCCGGCAGGCCGAAAGTGGCAGCGGCGAGGATTGCACCGTGGCGGCGTGAGGTCAGCAGTTTCAGGGCGAGGGCGGAGCGATTGACGATTTCCCGCCAGCGCCCGCGATAGTTGGATTGGCCGATCCAGCCACGCCAGTATTTGAGGGTGCGCTCCATGCACAATTCGGCAGCACCTTCGGCAAAACGCGGATCGTCGCTGCCGCCGAGCATGAATGCGGCGGTTTCATTGTGCTCGAGGGTGAATTGCGCGACGGCCGCTTGCGCGTCGATCTGCAGTGGCTGATCTGAAGCCAGGCGTATCGACGGCTGGCCAGCGGCGTGGAACGTCACGTACTTTGCGTCGATCTCTGCCCGGGTGTCGGCGCGACCATAGTCGTGGCGCACTGCGCAACGCAGGTTGAACGTTGCTGAGCCGCTGACTACGCGCACCCGGCGCATCAGCAGGGGCAGGGCGTCGACATCGTCACCGATGGGCAGCAGATCGGTGATTTCCACCACCGCGTGTTCGCTCAGCCAACGGGTCTGCAAGACGTTGGTGTCGGGCAGATAAATCTGTTCCCGGCGTGCATCCGGCAAGTCCGGCGCGAGCTGGAAAATCCCTGCTTCAGGGGTGTCGAGCAGCGAGCAGAAGATCGTCGGGCTGTCGAACTCCGGCCAGCAGAAAAAATCCACGCTGCCCTTGTCGTTGACCAGTGCGGCGCTGCGCATGTCGCCGATGATGCCGTGGGCACCGATGGGACTTTGTTGTTCCACTTCAGGCTCAGCCATTGCCGCGAAACTCCGGATAGAGGCTCATCCCGCCATCGATGAACAGGGTGGTGCCGACGATGTAATCGGACAGGTCGGAAGCGAGGAAAACCACTGCGTTGGCAACATCCTCGACATCGCCAATGCGTCCATAGGGAATCAACTCAAGAAGTTTTTCGCCGGCCGCGCCTTCAGTGGCTTCTGTGTTGATGGCCGTGCTGATCGCACCGGGCGCGATGCTGTTGATACGGATGCGCTGGTGGCTGACTTCCTGGGCGAGGCTCTGCATCAACTGATCGACGCCGCCCTTGGACGCCGCGTAATTGACATGCCCGGCCCATGGAATGCGCTGGTGCACCGAGCTCATGTGAATGATCTTGCCCGCCGCGCGCGAAACGCCTTCGCGCACGCCCTGACGCTGGAAAATCCGCAACGCCGCCCGTGCGCAGAGGAACTGCCCGGTGAGGTTGACGCCGATCACCGTGTTCCAGTCGTCGAGCGTCATGTCCACGGCGGCAGCGTCTTTTTGCAGGCCGGAATTGGCCACCAGAATGTCCAGCGAGCCGAAGGCTTCGACGGTCTCGGCGAACAGCCGCTCGACATCTTCTTCTTTCGAAACATCCGCGCCGATGGCGAGGGCCTTACCGCCTTCGGCGTTGATTTGCGCGGCCAGTTCTTCGGCGGGTTCGGCGCTGCTGTTGTAGTTGATCACGACCGCAGCGCCGGCCGCAGCGAGTGCTTTGGCGGCGGCATGGCCGATGCCGGAGCTGGCGCCAGTGACCAGCGCCACCTGATGAGCGAGGGAAATCTGCATGACGATTCGCGCCTTGGTTCCAGAGACTTAAGTAGCTGACTGATGGCCTGTGGCGAGAGTTCATCTGCAACCATGAAAAGTTGGCAGCTTCAGACCTGATAGCGGCCACTGCTGCGGTGCCATTCGACGTTGCCGGCCAGCCAGCTCTTGATTCCGCGCAGATAGCGTTTGAGCAGCAGGGAGGCGTGCGGTAATACCGCCCGTTCTGCCGCCTCATACAGATGCATGATGTCATCGTGAACGGCAGCACTTTGCGCCATGGCCTGCGCGGGGGAGCAGCCCTGTTCTTGGATCAGCAACAAAGGCAGGTTGAAATCGCCGATACCGGCCTGCTGTTCCTTCAGCGCGGAAAACAGATCATTGGCAATGATCGTGGCGCTGGCGGCCAGCGCCGTGACGCGCCGCACCTCAGGTGCGCTGTATTCGTTGGCGGGCAATTCATACCCGCCGATGATGTCGATCAGCGACAGGCACGGCAGAAAACTGTTGACCTGACGCTGAGCCAGATATTCCCAAAGCGCGGGCGTGAGCCCTTCGATACGCCAGGCCGCTTCGGCGGTCATGGTGACGAACATGGCAATGATTTCATGGCGAACGCGGGCAACCTGCGCCGCGGTCGCGAAAGTCTCGACCCGCCTCAGATAGGCACGCAGCGCGACCAGCACCGGATCGCTGTTCAAGGCCTGCTCAAGCCCCGGGCGGAACCGTGCGCTCAGGTAAACCGGTTCCAGCGCCGCCAGCGCCAGGGAAAGGCGCGGCCCGACCATTCTGGGTTCGGACCCGGTTCGCTCATCGTCGCAGTAGTAGTCGTCCACGGCGAACAATGCGGCGAAACATTGCGCCGCGAGCAACAGCCGATCGGGCTCATCGGTGTCGGTATGACACAGCATGGCGAAGCGACCGAAACCCATGGCGCGGACTTTGTCTTGCCGACCCGGGAAAATCCCCACCTGCTCGATCCACGGCATCAGCCGATCATCCACCTCGTCTGCCAGCGCGGCGTTGTCGCGAAAGGGCGCCAAGCCATACAGGGCGGGGACGGCCCAGGGCACTTTGTCCGCTTCGGGTGAGACGAACATTGACGATTCGTCCATGGCGAGGCTCCTGAGTGCGTTTGCAGGGTTCACGGTGACACATGAAGATCCAAGGCCTCATCAAAGCGCAAAAGGCAAGGGACCACACCTGTCAGGTCTGACAGGTCAGCGTGGGTTTTCGACCAGTGGTCATCGTCGTTCAGCGCTGGAAAGATCAGTGGCCTTCACAGACCGCTAACAATTGCGCGCTTCCACGGCATTCAAGGCTATGGCAACTTGGCCGCCCCTGATGAGGCTGCAATCGATGGCAAATCCCTACCGCGAATTGTTCACCGCCCCCGGTGCCCGTGCGTTTGTACTGGCCGGGATGCTGGCGCGCATGCCGATTTCCATGACCGGCATCGGCCTGATCACCATGCTTGCGCAGTTGAACGGCGGTTATGCGCTGGCGGGTGCGGTGGCGGCGACGTTTGCCTTGGCCACGGCGTTTTGCGCGCCGCAGGTATCGCGGCTGGTGGACCGTTATGGGCAGGGGCGGGTGCTGCCAATCGCAGCGCTGACCGGTGGCGGCGGGTTATTGATGTTGTTGCTGTGCACGCGTTTGCAGGCGCCGGACTGGACGTTGTTCGTCTTCGCCGCGCTGGCCGGGTGCATGCCGAGCATGTCGGCGATGGTGCGGGCGCGCTGGACCGAAATCTACCGTGGCCAGCCGCAATTGCAGACGGCGTATGCGCTGGAGTCGGTGCTCGACGAAGTGTGTTTTATCGTCGGGCCACCGCTGTCGGTGGGCTTGTCGGTTGCGGTGTTTCCCGAGGCCGGGCCGCTGGCGGCGCTGTTGGCTCTGGCCATTGGCGTGACGGCGTTTGTCGCCCAGCGCAGCACCGAGCCGCCCGTGCACGTGCAGGAGTCGCAGCATCAGGGCTCGATCATTCGCTCGACCGACGTGCAATGGCTGCTGGCGTTGATGCTGGCGATGGGCGTGATCGTCGGAGTCATTGATGTGGTCAGCGTCGCTTTCGCTCAACATCAGGGCCAGCCGGCAGCGGCGAGTATTGTTTTGTCGGTGTACGCGATCGGCTCATGCCTGGCCGGCATCGCCTTCGGTGCGATGCGTTCGAAACTGCCATTGCCGCGCCTGTTTCTCTACGGCGGCGTGGCGACGGCGGTGACCACGCTGCCGCTGCTTTTGGCGAGCAACATCCTTGGCTTGTCGATCGCGGTATTTATCGCCGGGCTGTTCTTTTCACCGACGCTGATTGTGGCGATGGCGTTGATCGAACGCATCGTGCCACCTGCAAAACTCACCGAAGGCCTGACCTGGCTGGTGACCGGACTGAGCATCGGCGTGGCGATCGGCGCCGCCGGTTCCGGCGCGCTGGTGGATGCGTTTGGCGCACGCAGCGGATTCTGGCTGGCGATTGCGGCGGGGGCGGTGGTGCTGGTTTCAGCGTTTCAAAGTTTCCGTCACTTGAAATGAAATTCCACTGTGGGAGCGAGCCTGCTCGCGAAGGCGGTGTGTCAGTAAATATCTTCATACCTGATACAACGCATTCGCGAGCAGGCTCGCTCCCACAGTTATTTTGCGGTGCTACCAGCCTCGTCCTGAGTTGATCCAGAAGTTGACGGATAGCGACGTCGACACCGATTCCACCTGATGGAACCAGCCCTCTGGCAAAAACAGCAGATCCCCAGCCTCCAGCGTCACCCGCAAAAACGTCACCTCCCGCGCTGCCGGGAAACGTTCATAGTCCGGCGCGTCCGGGTTGAAATCGCAGCCATCCAGACCTCCCTTGGGCGCGGTCGACCAGGTGCCCAGCGCTTCGCGGTGATGCGGCGCGGCGAGGGTGAATTTTTTCTGCCCCCAGACCTGGGCGAAGAGGTTGTCGGTGTCATCGCGGTGCAACGGCGTCAGCGTGCCCTTGGGGCCGATCCAGATCCGTGGCGGGATGAACAGCGAGGTGTCGAAGTAGGGCGGGTATTGAATCTGTTGCAGCAATTGCGCCGGCAGAATGTTGTTGCCCATGTACGCCGGCGGCTCGCCGTCCGCGCCCTTGACCGCCGGGCTGTCCAGCGAGGCGATGAACTCGGCCATCGAGGTCGAGCGGAAATCACGCTCGGTGGAAAAGGTCTTCTTCACATAATCGCCATGGCGGGTGATGCCTTGCAGTTCGGCGAAATGCACCAGCGATTCCTCACGGCTCAGGCTGAACAACGGCCAGTCGTGCAGGGCATTGCTGATCACCAGCGGAATGCCGTTGGGCAGATAACGGGTTTCGAATTCGTGCCGGCTCAACTCGGCGCGCGCACGACGTTCGACGCTGGTCTGGCGAGGCAGCGCGGCAGTGAGCTTTTCGCTGAAGCGTGGCGGCGTCGGGTAGCGCTTGTTCATGTCGACCTTTGCCACCGTGCCGCCACCCTGGCGAGCGTGGTCGATGATCTGCGGCAACATCGTCGCCAGGCCCATGTTGCCGCCAATCTTCAAGCGACCGCTGGCGAACAGTTCCTCGACGTTGACCACGCCGGCCATGATCCCGAGAAAATCCTTTTCCGCGACTTCGATGGTCACGTCCGGACGCGGGTGGCGCCCGACTGCCGTGCGCTGGCTGGTCTTGATGTCGTACCAGTACGCCTGCTGCGCGCTGAAAATGAACTGGAAAACCCCCTCGATGCCGACCGCGCCGGCGTTGGCGAACAACTTGCCCAGAATGCTCTGCAGGTCCACGGTGATTCCCTCGCGATTGTTGTTTTTTTCCTGAACAGGCAACGAGCGGCTGGCGGGGGAATTTAGCGGCCGGGCGACTAATTTGTCCGGCGAGTGATCCGTCTTTCTTGCAGACACATTTTTCAAGGAAAGCGCGGTGACCAAGCTGACATTGCTGTGCCTGCCCTATTCGGGTGCCAGCGCCATGGTTTACAGCCGCTGGCGGCGCCAACTGCCAACGTGGCTGCAATTGCAACCGGTGGAACTGCCGGGGCGTGGCGCGCGGTTCGATGAGCCCCTGCAAACCGACATGCGCGCACTGGCGCGGCAACTGGCGCGCGAGCACAAGCCGGGGCTGCAAGGCCCTTATGCGTTGTTCGGGCATAGCCTCGGTGCGTTGCTCGCCTGCGAACTGGCCCATGCCTTTCGCGAGTCGGGTGTGCCGGAGCCGCTGGCGCTGTTCGCCTCCGGCACCGCCGCACCGTCCATGCGCAGCGACTACGACCGCGGCTTTGCCGAACCGCGCAGCGATGCAGAGCTCATCGAACAGTTGCGCACCTTTCAGGGCACCAGCGAAGAAATCCTCGCCAATGAGGAATTGATGAGCCTGACCCTGCCGGTGCTGCGCGCCGATTTCATGATGTGCGGGCGCTTCACGCCTGCCGAGCGGCCCTTGCTGAATTGCCCGGTGCACGTGCTCGGTGGCAAGGAAGACCGCGCCACCACCGAACAACTGATCGGCTGGAGCAAAGAGACCCTGGGCAGTTTCTCGGTGGACATGATGACCGGCGGGCATTTCTTCATTCATGAGCACGAAGCGCGGGTCATTCGCACGATCAAGACCCATCTGGAAGTGCATCACCGGCGCCTTGCGCAGGCCGCGCAACCGGCGTTCTGAGACGCGACTCATCTATCATTTTCAGGAGGCCAGTCATGGCTGTTGCTCTGGGATTTTCCGTGCGGCCGTTGCTGCCGCAGCGCGGGCGCTTGCCGCTGCTGGTCGAGGCGGGCGATGCCGACACCGACCTGCTGGCGGTGTTCGATGAATTGAAGGCGCTGGTCGACGAGCATCTGCTGCGCGACGGTGGCGTGCTGTTTCGCGGTTTTCGCCTCGATGGCGCCGAGCAGTTCCGCCAGTTCGCCGCGAATTTCGGCCATCCGCTGCTGAACTACGAGTTCGGCTCTACGCCGCGCACCAACGTCACTCAAGGCGTGTACACCTCCACCGAATACCCGGCGCACCAGAGCATTCCGTTGCACAACGAACAGGCCTATTCCCGCGACTGGCCGATGAAGATCTGGTTCTACAGCATGATCGCTGCCAGGTCCGGAGGCGAGACGCCGATTGCCGACAGCCGCGAAGTCTACCGGCGCATCCCCGTGGCGATCCGCGAGCGTTTCGTCAGTAAAGGCCTGATGTATGTGCGCAACTTCGGCAACGGCCTCGATGTCGCTTGGGAAGACGTGTTCAACACCGAAGACCGCGAAGTCGTCGAGGCCTACTGCAAGGCCCACGGCATTGTCTGCGAGTGGAAGGACGACGGTGAGCTACGCACGCGGCAGACCTGTCAGGCGGTGGCGGTGCACCCGGTGACCGGCGACCACGTCTGGTTCAATCAGGCGCACCTGTTTCACATCTCCAACCTGCCAGCGGACGTGCGCGAAAGCTTGCTCGACATCGTCGACGAAGAAGACCTGCCACGTAATGTCTACTACGGCGACGGCTCGCCGATCGAAGACGAAGTGCTGGCGCAGATTCGTGCGGTGCTCGACGACTGTGCGATCAGTTTCCCCTGGCAGGAGGGCGATGTGCTGATGCTCGACAACATGCTCTCGGCTCACGCGCGCTCACCGTTCGAAGGGCCGCGCAAAGTTATCGTGGCGATGGCCGAGGGGCATTCGCAGGACGTGCGTTAGGCGCTTCGCCACTCTTCAACTCAAATGCCGAATCCGGGCCTGTACCGGCTTCGGCATTTGTCTGTCTGGCCTTTGTACCGTCGGGCCGTGATTGCCGCTGGCGCGCTAAATCATCGCGCGGGCCATTCGTTCTTGTTGATACGACCGGGTCTCCAGGTCACGCCGCCGATCAGCAAGGACTCCACGCATGAATGCCGCAGACGCACAGAAACTAGCCCGCCGCTTTATCGAATTGCCCCAGGACAAACGCCGTCTGTTCCTCGCCGGCATGGCCCGCGAAGGCATCGATTTTGCGCAGCTGCCCATGACCGCCTGCGACGGCATCGCCGAGCGTGACGGCCTGTCTTACGCGCAGCAGCGCATGTGGTTTCTCTGGCAACTGGAGCCGACCAGCGCAGCCTATAACTTGCCGATGGCGGTGCGTCTGGATGGTGAATTGCAAGTCGAGGCATTGGAGCAAGCCTTCAGCCGTTTGGCGGCGCGCCACGAATGTTTGCGCACCACCTTCGGCCAGGACGGCGAGCGGGCCTTCCAGCGTGTGGCCGAACCTAAGCCACTGAAACTACCCGTGACTGACCTGAGCGAGTTGCCCCAAGCCCAGCGCTGGCCGCTGGCGCAGCAGCACATGATGGCCGAGGCGACCCAGGCCTTCGACCTGCAGAACGGCCCGCTGCTGAGTCTGCGGCTGTTGCGCCTGGCCGCGCAAGAACACGTGCTGCTGCTGACCCTGCACCACATCATCGCCGACGGCTGGTCGATGAACATTCTGATCGACGAATTCATGCGCACTTACGACGCGCTGGTCGCCGGGCGTGAACCGACGCTGGCGCCGTTGAGCGTGCATTACCGCGACTACGCACTGTGGCAGCGCAGCTGGCTGGAGGCCGGTGAGCGCGAGCGGCAACTGGACTACTGGCGCACGCAACTGGGCGACGAACATCCTGTGCTGGAATTGCCCACCGACCGCGCTTATCCGGCGCAAGCCAGCCATCAGGGCGCACGCCTGGAAACAGTGATCGACGCTGCCCTGCGCGAAGAACTGAAAAACCTTGCCCAGCGTCAGGGCGTGACCTTGTTCGTGGTGTTGCTGGCAGCGTTCAAGACCCTGTTGCATCGCTACAGCGGCCAGACCGATATTCGTGTCGGCGGGCTGATCGCCAACCGCACCCGCAGTGAAACCGAGGGCCTGATCGGCTTCTTCGTCAACACGCAGATCCTGCGCAGCGCGGTCACTGCACAAACGCCATTCGCCGAGCTGCTGCAGAGCCTGCGCCAGGCTGCACTGGGTGCTCAGGCCCATCAGGATCTGCCGTTCGACGCCCTGATCGAAGCCCTGCAACCGGCGCGCAGCCAAAGCCACAATCCGCTGTTTCAAGTGATGTTCAACCACCAGCCGCTGGTTACCGATTTGCATCAGGCGCAACTCGCTTCAGGCTTGCGCGTGGGTTATCTGAGCGAAGAGCAACTGGCTGGCAGCGCTCGGCAACACGCGGCCACCAGTGACCTGATGCTCGACACCCGCGAGGAGGGCGAGCAACTGTTTGCTGCCTTCACTTACGCCACGGATATTTTTGATGCTTCAACCATCGCCGCGCTGGCCGGGCATTGGCGCAACATTCTCCAGTCGGTGTGCCGTAATCCGCAGCAGTTGATCGGCGAAGTGGCGATGCTCGCCGACAGCGAACGCCACGGGTTGATCCAGGCCACAGCGCCAGCGCCTCGCCTTATCAGCGTGCAAAGCTTGTTCGAAGCGCAAGTCGTGCGCACTGCGCAAATGCCGGCGGTGCTGTTGGCCACCGCGCCTTCACGGGCATTCAGCTACGACGAACTCAACAGCCGCAGCAATCGCTTGGCCCATCAGTTGCGCGCACAGGGTGTCGGCCCGGACGTGCTGGTCGGCGTCGCGCTGGGGCGTTCGCTGGAACTGGCGGTGGCGCTGCTGGCCGTGCTCAAGGCCGGCGGTGCCTATGTGCCGCTGGATCCGCAAACCCCGGCCGAACGCTTGCGCCATGTGCTCGCTGACAGTGGTTTGCAACTGTTGCTCAGTGATCAGCAAAGCCTCGCCAAGCTGCCGCCACTGGATGGCATCGAGTGCCTGTGTCTGGAGCAATTGCCCGCCAGCGGGCAGAGCGACAACCTGCCGGTCACGGTCGAGGCTGACAACCTCGCTTACGTGATCTACACCTCCGGCTCCACCGGGCGGCCGAAAGGCGTGGCGGTCAGTCATGGCGCGCTCAGCGAGTTCATCGCCCGCGCCATCGACTACAGCGATCTGCGCGAAGGCGACCGGGTTCTGCAATTCGCCACCAGCAGTTTTGATGGCTTCGTCGAGCAGTTTTTCCCACCGCTGTGCCACGGCGCCAGCGTGGTCATGCGCGACGCGCCGTTGTGGGACAGCGCGACTTTGCATCAGGTCATCCACGATCAGGGCATCACTCTGGCCGACCTGCCGGCGGCTTATTGGTATTGGCTGGTGCAGGAATACGCGGCGAAACCGCCGTCAAGTTTCGGCGCGCTGCGGCAGATCCACGTTGGCGGCGAAGCCATGGCGGTGGACGGTTTGCGCTTGTGGCAACAGGCCGGGCTCGGCCATGTGCGCCTGCTCAACACCTACGGCCCGACCGAGGCCACGGTGGTCTCGACGATTCATGACTGCACCGCGCTGACCGCGCAGAACGTGTCGTGGCGTGGGATGCCGATCGGCCACGCACTGGCAGCGCGGCGTCTGTACGTGCTCGACGATGATCTGAACCTGCTGCCGCAAGGTGCGGTGGGCGAGTTGTACATCGGTGGGCCGGGGCTGGCGCGCGGTTATCACCGTCAGCCGAGCCTCAGCGCTGAGCGGTTCATCGCCGACCCTTTCGCCGATGGCCAGCGCCTGTACCGCACCGGCGACCGTGCGCGGCTGCGCGGCGATGGCGCGCTGGAATATGTCGGCCGGGTCGATCATCAAGTGAAGATTCGTGGCTTCCGCATCGAACTGGGCGAGATCGAATCGCGCTTGCAGCAATGTCCGCGCGTTCGCGAAGCAGTGGTGATGGCGGTGCCGTTCGCCGGCGGTGCGCAACTGGTCGCCTACGTTGTGACAGAACCTGCGGTGCTCGCCAGCGCGGCAACGCAAACGGCCTTCCGTCAGCAGACCCGCGCCGCGCTGCAAGCCAGCCTGCCGGATTACATGGTGCCGGGGCATCTGCTGTTGCTGGCGGACCTGCCGCTGACGCCGAGCGGCAAGCTCGACCGCAAGGCCTTGCCGACGCCGGATCCGGCGCAGTTGCAGGGCGATTACCGCGCCCCGCAATCGCCGGCCGAGCAGTGTCTGGCGCAGGTCTGGGCCGAGGTGCTGCACGTGCCGCGTGTGGGCCTGGACGATCATTTTTTTGAACTGGGCGGCCATTCGTTGCTGGCCGCGCAGGTGATTGCGCGGGTCAAGGAGCAGATGGGGGTGGTGCTGCCGCTGCGCAGCCTGTTCGAAAAACCGCTGCTGGCGGATCTCGCCGAGGTGCTCGGGCAACTGGCCGAGGCGAGCGGCGACGACGACTGGTCCGACATGGATCAGTTCATGAATGCTTTGCAAGGAGAAGAAGTATGAGCGGCACGATGGCGGAACGTATTGCAAAAAGGTTCGTCGGCCTGCCGCTGGAACAGCGTCGGCTGTTTCTCGCCAAGCTGCGCGAGGAGGGCAAGGATTTCAGCCTGTTGCCGCTGCCGGTCAGCCGCCACGACTGCGCGCAGATTCCCCTGTCGTTCGCCCAGCAGCGCCTGCTGTTTCTCTGGCAACTGGAGCCGCACAGCGCCGCGTACAACATGGCCGCTGGCTTGCGCCTCAAAGGTTCGCTGAATGAGTCAGCCCTGAGCCGCTCGTTCGATCATCTGCTGGCGCGCCATGAAGTGTTGCGCACGGTGTTTCACACCGACGGCGATCAAGCGCATCAGCTGATTCTCGAGCAGCAGAAAATTGCACTGGACCGCTTTGATCTGACCGGCATCGCCGCGCAAGAGCGTGAGCAAGTGCTCGCGCAACACGTGCAAGACGTCACCGCACAGCCGTTCGATCTGCGCCACGGCCCGTTGTTGCGCGCCAGCCTGTTTGCTTTGGCCGACGATGAGTTCGTGCTGGTGGTGAGCATGCATCACATCGTCTCCGATGGCTGGTCGATGGACGTCATGGTCAAGGAATTCGTGCAGTGCTATCAGGCGTTCAGCCTGCAGCGCGAGCCGCAACTGCCGGCGCTGCCGTTGCAGTACGCCGACTATGCGATCTGGCAGCGGCGCTGGCTGGAGGCCGGCGAGGGCGAGCGCCAGCTCGACTACTGGCGTCAGCAGTTAGGCGACGAACATCCGCTGCTGGAAGTGGCGCCGGACTTTGCCCGACCGCTGACGCAAAGCTTTGCAGGACAGACCCTGAGCTTTGATTTCGGCACCGACCTGTCGCAACAGCTCAACGTTTTTGCGCGCAGCCAGGGCATCAGCCTGTTCATGCTGGTGCTGGCGGGGTTCTCGCTGTTCCTTTCGCGTCTGGCCGGCGAGCGCGACATTCGTGTCGGCGTGCCGAATGCCAACCGTGGCCGCGCCGAAGTCGAGGGACTGATCGGTTTCTTCGTCAACACCCAGGTGCTGCGTTGCCAGGTCGATGAGCGCGGCAGTTTCGCCGATTTGCTCGCGCAGGTGCGTGAAGCGGCGTTCGGCGCGCAGGCGCATCAGGAATTGCCGTTCGAGCAACTCGTCGACGAATTGGTCGCCGAACGCACCCTGGGCCACAACCCGCTGTTCCAGGCCAAGTTCAACCAGAACGTGGGCATGCAGAAACAACGCTCGATGGCCTTGCCCGGCCTGACCGTCAGCGAATACCCGCTGGCCAAGGACGGCACGCACTTCGATCTGGCCTTGGATATCACCGACGACGGCGCGCTGATCCACGGCCAGATGACCTACGCCAGCGATCTCTATCGGGCGGAAACGGTCGCCGGTTTTGTACCGATGTTGCTGGATCTGTTTACCCAGTTGCTCGACTCGCCGCAGGCGCCATTGCACATGGTAGCGACGCCACGGCCTGCTGCGCTTGCCAGCCAACGCGAACCGGCGTTGACGGTATTGCAACACTGGGCGCGTGAAGTGGCGCGGCAGCCACAGGCGCTGGCCGCTCGGGATCTCAAGCAAACCGTGACTTTCCAGACGCTGGATGAACAAGCCAACCGTCTCGCCCATTATTTGCGTGCGCAGGGCGTCGATGTCGGCGACCCGGTGGCGGTGCTGCTGGAACGTTCGCTGGACTGGCTGACTTGCCTGCTGGCGATTTTCAAGGCTGGCGCGGTGTACATGCCGCTCGACGTCAAGGCGCCAAGCGCGCGCCTGCAACAGATGCTCGGCGCTGCGCAGGCGCGGGCGATGATCGGTGCTGAAGGCGACGCACGGCTCAGCGAACTGGCGGGTGAGGGCTGTCAGGGTCTGGAGTTTGCGCCGGGGCAATGGCACTCGCTGCCGACGTCCGCGCCTGAGCTGACGCTGTATGCGCAGTCGCCGGCCTACGTGATTCACACCTCCGGTTCCACCGGGCAACCCAAGGGCGTGCTGGTCAGCCACGGCGCGCTGGGCAGTTACGTGCGCGGCGTACTCGAACGTCTGGCGCCGGCGCCCGAGGCGAGCATGGCGCTGGTCTCGACCATCGCCGCCGACCTTGGCTTCACCGTGCTGTTCGGCGCGTTGTGCTCGGGCCGACTGCTGCATGTGCTGCCGGAAGAACTCGGCTTCGACCCGGATCGCTTTGCCGAATACATGGCCCGCCATCGCGTCGGCGTGCTGAAGATCGTCCCCGGGCATCTCGCCGCGCTGTTGCAGGCGGCCAAGCCTGCCGATGTGCTGCCGGAACACGCACTGATCGTCGGCGGCGAAGCCTGTTCGCCGGCACTGGTCGAGCGCGTGCAGCAACTGAAGCCGGGCTGCCGCCTGATCAACCACTACGGGCCGAGCGAAACCACCGTGGGCGTGCTGACCCATGAGGTCGAAGAACTCGCCGCCCAGGCGCGCAGTGTTCCGATCGGTACGGCGTTGGCCGGTGCCCATGTCTATGTGCTCGACGATGTGCTCAACCCGGTAGCCGATCAGGTCGCCGGTGAGCTGTACATCGGCGGCGACAGCGTTGCCCTTGGTTACCTGAATCAGCCGGCGCTGACCGCCGAACGTTTCCTGCCCGACCCGTTCGGCGCAGCGGGCGCGCGGGTCTACCGCAGCGGCGACCGGGTTCGGCGCAATCGCGAGCAGGCGCTGGAATTCATCGGTCGTGCCGACGATCAGGTCAAAGTGCGCGGCTACCGTGTCGAGCCTGCGGAAGTCGCGCGGGTGTTGCTCAGCCTCGACGGTGTCAGCGAAGCCGCCGTGCTCGCGCTGCCACTGGATGACGACCCGGCGCGCCTGCAACTGCTGGCATGGTGCGTGCCGGCAGTGGGCGCGAAGGTGCAGGCGCAGGAACTGCGCGAGCAGTTGCAGGCGCGGCTGCCGGATTACCTGGTGCCGGCGCAGTTGCTGTTACTCGACCACTTGCCGCTGACCGCGAACGGCAAGCTCGACAAGCGTGCCTTGCCAGTGCCCGGCGTGGTCAGCCAGCAGTTCGTCGCGCCGGTCGGTGAGATCGAGGAGAAACTGGCCGCGATCTGGGCCGAAGTGCTCAAGCTCGAAAGGGTTGGCAGCAGCGATAACTTCTTCGAGCTGGGTGGCGACTCGATCCTCAGCTTGCAGATCATCGCCCGGGCCAAGCGCCAGGGCATCAAGCTCAGCCCCAAGCAGTTGTTCGAAAAACAGACCATCGGCCAACTGGCTGCTGTGGCCAAACTGATCGAAGCCAAATCGGCTGCCGTCGCGGCACCAGTGGCACGCGGGCCGTTGCCGTTGCTGCCGATCCAGTTGCGCTTCTTCGAGACGCCGATTGCCCAGCGCCAGCACTGGAACCAGGCGGTGATGTTGCAACCGACCCTGGCACTGGACGCCGTGCATTTGCGCAAGGCGCTGGCGACGTTGGTCGAGCAGCACGAAGCGCTGGCCTTGAGCTTTGTGCAGTCGGGCGATAGCTGGCAGGCGTTGCCGCAGACTCAGCGCGATGCCGAACTGCTTTGGCTGCGCGAGCTGGACAGTCTCGATGCCTTGCCGGCCGTGGCCGACGCGGCGCAGCGCAGCCTGGACCTGCAACGCGGGCATTTGCTGCGCGCGGTGCTGGTCACTATGCCGAATGCCGAGCAGCGCTTGTTGCTGGTGATTCATCACCTGGTGGTCGACGGCGTGTCGTGGCGCATTCTGCTTGAGGACTTGCAGCAGGCTTACCACGCATTGGCGGCGGGGACGGCGCCGGTGTTGCCAGGCCAGAGCAGTTCGCTGCACAACTGGGCCGAGCAGTTGCATCGTTATGCGCAGAGTGAAGCGCTTGCCGGCGAACGCGATTATTGGCGCCAGACCCTGGCGGCGGAAGACGCGGCACTGCCACAAGATTTCGCCGTGGACAGCCAGACCCGCGCCCAGGCCGCTCGCGCCAGTACGCGCCTGAGCCAGACACTGACCGACAAGCTATTGAAAGTCGCCCCGGCGGCCTACCGCACGCAAATCAACGACCTGTTGCTGACCGCATTGGCGCGGGTGCTGTGTGACTGGAGCGAGCAGCCGTCGGTGTTGATCCAGCTCGAAGGCCATGGTCGTGAATACCTGTTCGACGACGTCGACCTGAGCCGCACGGTCGGCTGGTTCAGCAGCCTGTTCCCGGTGCGCCTGACTCCGCAGGCCAATCCCGCTGCGTCGCTGTGCGCGATCAAGGAGCAACTGCGTGCGGTGCCGGGCAAAGGCATCGGTTATGGCGTGCTGCGTTACCTCACGCGTGCTGCCGAGTTGCAGACGCTGGCGCAACCACGGGTGACCTTCAATTACCTCGGTCAGTTCGACGGCGCGTTCAGCGCTGAGCAGGGCGCGTTGTTCGTGCCAAGCGCTGACAGCACCGGCGCCAATCAGGATGGGCAAGCGCCGCTGGGCAATTGGCTGAGCGTCGACGGACAGGTTCTCGGCGGTGAGCTGGAACTGACCTGGACCTTCGGCAGCGGCATGTACCGCGCCGAGACCATCGAGGCGTTGGCCGAGGCCTATCGCCGCGAACTGCAACGCCTGATCGAACATTGCTGCGCGAGCGGCGCCGGTGGCGTGACACCCTCGGATTTCAACCTCGCCAACCTGACCCAGGCGCAGCTGTCGGCGCTGCCGATGGCGCCGCGTGACATCGTCGATCTGTACCCGCTGTCGCCGATGCAGCAAGGCATTCTGTTCCACAGCCGCAACGAGCCGGACAGCCCGGCCTACACCAATCAGCTGCGCGTCGACGTCGAGCAGCTCGACGCCGAGCGCTTCCGCCAGGCCTGGCAGCAGACCCTCGATGCCCACGACATTTTGCGCACGGCGTTCGTCTGGCCGCAGGATGCCGCCGCGCCGGTGCAAGTGGTGCGCAGCCGCGTGCAGATGCCGTGGCAAGTGCAGGACTGGCGCGGTCGCGCCGGCCTTGATTCAGCACTTGATCATCTGGCCACTGAAGATCTGCATAACAGCTTCGATCTGCTCGACGCACCGCTGTTGCGCGTGACGTTGGTGCGCATCGATGAGCACACTCATCACCTGATCTACACCTGCCATCACATCCTCATGGACGGCTGGAGCACTTCGCAGTTGTTCGGCGAAGTGCTGCAACGCTACGCCGGCATCACGCCGAGCGCAGGGCAGGGGCGTTATCGCGATTACATCGAATGGCTCGGCCAGCGTGATCAGCAGGCCAGTCGACAGTTCTGGAGTGCGGCGCTGGCGGACCTTGAACAGCCGACGCGACTGGCCAGCGCCATACCGGTCAGGCACGCCGCCAGCGGCTATGCCGATCACCAGCATGTGTTCAGCGAACCGCTGACCGCCGAACTGAACCGCTTCGCCCGCGAGCAGAAAGTCACCCTCAACACGCTGGTACAAGCGGCGTGGCTGCTGCTGGTGCAGCGTTATACAGGCCAGGATCACGCGGCGTTCGGCGCGACGGTCGCCGGGCGGCCGACGGATTTGCCGGGTGTCGAGCAACAGATCGGTCTGTTCATCAACACCCTGCCGGTGGTGGCGGCGCCATCGCCGGAAATCGGCGTCAGCCAATGGCTGCAACAGGTGCAAGACCTCAACCTGGCCTTGCGCGAGCACGAACACACGCCGCTGTATGACATTCAGCGCTGGGCCGGGGCGGGTGCCGGCGCGTTGTTCGACAGCATTCTGGTGTTCGAAAACTACCCGATGGCCGAGGCCTTGGCGCAGGGCCCGCAGACGGGTCTGAAGTTCTCGGCAATCCGCCGTCAGGAGCAGACCAACTACCCGCTGACGCTGGTGGCGGTCACCGGCCGCGAGCTGAGTCTGGGCGTAAGTTACGATCAGGCCAGCTTCGACGCTCAAACGATCCGCGCGTTGAGTGCGCAGTTGCAAGGTCTGCTCGAGCAGTTCCTCGCCGACGCCACGCAGCCGCTGGGCGCGCTGCAACTGTTCGCCGAGCCACAACGGCAACAAGTGATCGAGTGGGGCAAGGCGCCGGCGACCGCGCCGGATCAACGCACGGTGCTGGCGCACATCGCCGCGCAAGTGCAGCGACAGCCACAGGCGAACGCGGTGCTGTTCGCTGAGCAATCCATCGCTTACCAAAGCCTCGATGCCCAGGCCAATCGTCTGGCGCACAAGCTGCAAGGCATGGGCGTCGGGCCGGAGGTGCGCGTCGGCGTGTGCATGCGCCGCACGCCGCAGATGCTGGTCGGCTTGCTGGCGATCCTCAAGGCCGGTGGCGCCTACGTACCGCTCGATCCGGATTACCCGCAGGAGCGCTTGCTGCACATGCTCGACGACAGCCGCGCGGCGGTGCTGCTCACTGAGCCAGCGGCCTTGGCGATGCTGCCCGAAACCTTGAGTGCGCAGGTGCTGCTGGTGGACGAGAACGTCGCCAGCGAATACCCGGATGCTGCGCCACTGGTTAATCTCGCGGCAGACAATCTGGCGTACGTTATCTACACCTCCGGCTCCACCGGCAAACCGAAAGGCGTAGCCATCAGTCACGGCAATCTGTCGGCGCTGATTCAATGGTCGGCTGGTGTCTATCGCGAAGAACAATTGCGCGGCGTGCTGGCTTCGACCTCGATCTGCTTCGATCTGTCGGTGTGGGAAATCTTTGTCACGCTGGCCTGCGGTGGCTGCCTGGTATTGGCGGACAACGCCCTGGCGCTGGCGGACTTGCCGGTGCGCGATCAGGTCACGCTGATCAACAGCGTGCCGTCGGCGATTGCCGCGTTGCAACGGGCCGGGCAGATTCCGGCTTCGGTCGGCACGATCAATCTGGCCGGCGAACCGCTCAAGCAGAGTCTGGTCGACAGCCTCTACGCCAGCACTCAGGTGCGGCAGGTCTACGATCTTTACGGGCCGTCGGAGGACACCACTTATTCGACCTTCACCCTGCGCACGCCGCAGGGCCGGGCGAACATTGGCCGGCCACTGGACAACACCGTGGCGCACCTGCTCGACAGTCAGTTGCAGGTGCTGCCCGAGGGCGTGGCGGCCGAGCTGTACCTGGCGGGTGCCGGGGTGACGCGCGGCTATCTGCGCCGCGCCGCGCTGACCGCCGAACGCTTTGTGCCGAATCCTTACGCGAGCAACGGCGAGCGCCTGTACCGCACCGGCGATCTGGTGCGCCAGGGCGACGATGGCAACATCGAGTACATCGGTCGCGCCGACCATCAGGTGAAGATTCGCGGTTTCCGCATCGAGCTCAGCGAGATCGAAGCGCGCCTGCTGGAACTCGACGATATTCGTGAGGCGGTGGTATTGGCGCAGGACGGCGCCGCCGGCAAACACCTGCATGCCTACCTCGTCGCTGCGCCGGACAGCGAGCGGTCGACGCTGGCCGAGCGGGTGCGCAATGCCTTGGCCAGTCGCTTGCCGGCGCACATGGTGCCGGGGCACCTCCACCTGATCGACGCGATCCCGCTGACGCCCAACGGCAAGCTCGATCGCAAGGCGCTGATGGCGTTGGGCGAGAGCCCGACGCAAGAGCAATACCAGGCGCCGCAAAGCGATCTGCAATGGGAGGTGGCGACGATCTGGCAGGAGGTGCTGGAAGTCGAGCGGGTAGGGCTGGCGGACAACTTCTTCCAGCTCGGCGGCCATTCGTTACTGGCGACGCTGGTGGTGACCCGGGTGCAGGAACGTCTGGGCGACAAGGTGCCGCTCAAGGCGTTGTTCGAGACCGACACGCTCAAGGATTTCTGCGTGCGGATCGAAGCGCTGCGCGTCGAAATGTCGCCCGTTCAGGATGAATTGGCTAAATCACTGGAGGCCCTCAAACGTCTATCCCTCGATGATCTGGAAAAACTGATTTCTTGAGAGGGAAAAACGCGTGCAAGAGTTAATCGAGTCGGTAGGACAACTTTCGGCTAAGCAAAGAAAGGCTCTGGCGGTTCTGCTCAAGCAGAAAGGCGTCAACCTCTTTGACATTGCCCCGGTTTTCAAGCGCACGGCTGAAGAGCCGTTGCTGCTGTCCTACGCTCAGCAGCGCCAGTGGTTCCTGTGGCAGTGGGCACCGCACAGCGCGGCCTACAACATTCCGACGGCCCTGCGCTTGCAGGGGCCGCTGGATGTGCCGGCACTGGAACGCAGCATTGCGGCGCTGATCGAGCGCCACGAAACCTTGCGCACGGTGTTCTCTCAAGACAGCGCGCAACCCTTGCAAGTGGTCCTGCCCGCAGGGCCTTTTACCCTCGCTACTCACAACCTGAGCGCTGAGCTGGCGAATGACCCGGAGCACTCGATCGAAGCTTTCGTCCAGACCCAGAGCCAAAAGACTTTCGACCTGCAGCACGGACCGTTGCTGCGTGCCGCGCTGCTGCAGGTCAACCCGGATGAGCATGTGTTGGTGCTGACCCTGCATCACATCGTTTCCGATGGCTGGTCGCTGCAAGTGATGATCGAGGAACTGGTGCAGCTCTATGCCGGTTTCAACCTCGGTCACGACGCCGGTCTGCCGGCCCTGCCGATTCAATACGCCGATTACGCCTTGTGGCAGCGCCAGTGGATGGAGGCCGGTGAGCAGGAGCGCCAACTGGCCTACTGGCAGAAAAAACTCGGCGGCGAACAACCGGTGCTGGAACTGCCGCTGGATCGCCCGCGCGCGGTCGATCAAAGCTTTGCCGGCGCCAGCCATAACCTGATTCTTGATCCGGCGCTGAGCCATGCCCTCAAGGCCTTTGCCCGGCAGGAAAACGTCACCCTGTTCGTGTTGCTGCTGGCTTCGTTTCAGGCCTTGCTGCATCGCTACAGCGGGCAAAGCGACATCCGTGTCGGCGTGCCGGTGGCCAACCGTGGCCGGGTGGAAATCGAGCGCCTGATCGGCTTCTTCGTCAACACCCAGGTGCTCAAGGCGGACATCGACGCAGAGCTGCCGTTTATCGAACTGCTGCGTCAGGTCAAACAGACCGCGCAGGAGGCGCAGGCGCATCAGGATTTGCCCTTCGAGCAACTGGTCGAAGCGCTGGAGCCGGGCCGCAGCCTCAGTCACAGCCCGCTGTTCCAGGTGATGTTCAACCACCAGGCCGAGCGCCGTGCGAGCGTCGCCACGCGCCTGAACGGCCTGAACATCGAACCGCTGGAGTGGCAGAGCCAGACTGCGCAATTCGACCTGACCCTCAACACCACCGAACAGGCCCACGGCATCGAAGCGGCGCTCAAGTACGCCACTGACCTGTTCGACGCCGCGACCATCGAGCGCCTGGCGCAGCACTGGACCGCGCTGTTGCAAGCGATCGTCGCTGAGCCGAGCCAGCGCATCGGCCAATTGTCGATGATCGACGCCGGCCAGCAGCAACAGCTGTTGGCGCAATGGAATCCGTCGCTGATTGAACAACCGCTGACTCAGTGCCTCCAGCAAGCCATCGAGGCCCAGGCCGAGCGGCATGCCGATGCGGTGGCGGTGAGCTGTGCCGGGCAACGCCTGACTTACGCCGAGCTCAATCGCCGCGCCAACCTGTGGGCGCATACGCTGCTCGAGCACGGCGTCGGCCCGGATGTGCGCGTCGGCGTGGCGGTGGAGCGTTCGCTGGAGATGATTGTCGCCATTCTCGCGGTGCTGAAAGCGGGCGGCGCCTATGTGCCGCTGGACCCGAGCTACCCGGATGACCGTTTGAGCTACATGATCGACGACAGCGGTATTCAATTGCTGTTGACCCAGGGGCATTTGCTCGGGCAATTGCCGCTGCCGCCGGGGCTGATCTGCCTCGATCTGGATCAAACGCCGGAACACGGCATCGCAAGCAACCCGCCATGCCTGACCTCGCCGGACAATCTGGCCTACGTCATCTACACCTCCGGTTCCACCGGCAAACCCAAGGGCGCGCTACTGCCGCACGGCAACGTGATGCGCCTGTTCAGCGCCACAGAGCAGTGGTTCGAATTCGGCGCGCAGGACAGCTGGACGCTGTTCCATTCCTACGCGTTCGACTTTTCGGTGTGGGAGATTTTCGGCGCGCTGTTGTACGGCGGCAAACTGGTGGTCGTGCCGCACGATGTCAGCCGTTCGCCGGAGGATTTCTACACGCTGCTGTGCGATGAAAACGTCACGGTGTTGAACCAGACGCCGTCGGCATTCAAGCCGTTGATGCAGGTCGCCTGCGAGTCGAGCCGCAGCAATGCCCTGCGTTACGTGGTGTTCGGCGGCGAGGCGCTGGAAGTACAAAATCTGCGTCCGTGGTTCGAGCGTTTTGGCGACCGCGCGCCGACGCTGATCAACATGTACGGCATCACCGAAACCACCGTGCACGTGACCTACCGGCCGTTGTCGCTGGCGGATCTGCAGAGCAATCACAGCAGCCCGATCGGCGCGCCGATTGTCGACCTGTCGTGGTACTTGCTCGACAGCTCGCTCAACCTGGTGCCACAAGGCTGCATCGGCGAGTTGTACATTGCTGGCGCCGGTCTGGCCCGTGGTTATCTGAATCAGGCCGGCATGACCGCCACCCGCTTCGTGCCCGACCCGTTCAACCGCAAGGCTGGCCAGCGTCTGTACCGTACCGGCGACCTCGCACGGCTGCGCGGCGACGGGGTGATCGAGTACATCGGCCGTATCGACCACCAAGTGAAGATTCGTGGTTTCCGCATCGAGCTCGGTGAAATCGAAGCGCAACTGCTCAAGCATCCACAGGTGCGCGAAGCGGTGGTGCTGGCGGTGGGCGGCCTCAGCGGCCAGCAACTGGCGACCTGGGTCGTGCCGGTTGAGACATTGAACGCGGACGAGCAGGGCGCGCTGCGTGATTCGATCAAGCTGCACCTGCGCGAAACCCTGCCGGATTATATGGTCCCGGTCAGTTGGGCGTTCCTCGACCGACTGCCGCTGACCGCCAACGGCAAGCTCGATCGCAAACAACTGCCGCAGCCGGACGTTGCGCACGTGCAAGAGGCCTACGCGGCGCCGCGCAGCGAACTGGAACAGCGTCTGGCGGAGATTTGGCAGGACGTGCTCAAGGTCGAACGGGTCGGGCTTCACGATAATTTCTTCGAGCTGGGCGGCGATTCGATCATTTCGATTCAAGTGGTCAGCCGCGCGCGGCAGGCCGGCATTCGTTTTACGCCCAAGGATATTTTCCAGCATCAGACCGTGCAGCGTCTGGCCACCGTCGCGCAGCAGAGCGACGCGGTGCAGACGGAGCAGGGCGAAGTGCTTGGCGACGCGCCGCTGACGCCGATCCAGCAGTATTTCTTCCACAGCGACATCCCGGCGCGGCATCACTGGAACCAGTCGATCCTGCTGACCCCGGCGAAAACCCTGCAAGCCACGGCGCTGCAACAGGCCCTGGCGCAGGTGCAAAAGCAGCATGACGCCTTGCGTCTGCGTTATCGCCAAACCGAGCAGGGCTGGCAGCAAAGCCACGGCGCGGCGGATCAGCCACAAGACTTGTTGCGCAGCTTTACGCTGGACGACAGCGCGGCATTGCCAGCGCTGTGCCTGGACCTGCAACGCAGCCTCGACCTGCACAACGGCCCGCTGATCCGCGCGGCGCTGATCGATTTGCCGGACGCCAGTCAGCGTCTGTTGCTGGTGATTCATCACTTGGTGGTCGATGGCGTGTCGTGGCGGATCCTGCTCGAAGACCTGCAAAGCGCCTATCAGCAGATCAGCAGCGAACAGAGCGTGCATCTGCCGGCCAAGACCAGCGCGTTCAAGGACTGGGGTTTGCGCCTGCAAGAACGTGCCCGCAGCGCGGCGCTGGGCAGCGAACTGAGTTACTGGCGCGAACAGTTGCGCGACGCGCCGCTCGGTTTGCCGCTGGACCATCCGCAGGGCCAGTTGAACAACCGCTTCGAACGCAGCGTCGACACGCGGCTGGACGCCGAACGTACCCGCCAATTGCTGCAACAGGCTCCGGCGGTCTACCGCACTCAAGTCAACGACCTGCTGCTGACCGCACTGGCGCGGGTGCTCTGCGAGTGGACCGCTAGCGACAGCGCGTTGCTGCAGCTCGAAGGCCATGGCCGCGAAGACCTCTTCGATGACATCGACCTGAGCCGCACCGTGGGCTGGTTCACCAGCATGTTCCCGGTACGCCTGACACCAAACGCCAGCCTGGAAAGCTCGATCAAAGGCATCAAGGAGCAACTGCGCGCGATCCCCAACAAGGGCATCGGCTATGGCTTGCTGCGTTATCTCGGCACCGCCGACGCACAAGCGGCGCTGCGTGAACTGGCGCAACCGCAGGTGACGTTCAACTACCTCGGCCAGTTCGATAACAACTTCGACGAAGACGCCTTGTGGCGGCCGGCCACCGAAGACAAGGGCGCCGGTCAGGACGCAAACGCGCCGATGGCCAATTGGCTGACCATCGATGGCCGGGTTTATCAGGGCCAGTTGAGCCTGACCTGGACCTACAGCAGCGACGTCTTCGAGGAGGCGACCATCGCCGCGCTGGCCCGCGCCTACGAAGTGGCACTGAGCGAATTGATCGACCACTGCCTTAGCCATGCGGGCGGCCTCACGCCGTCCGACGTGCCGCTGGCCGGTTTGTCCCAGGCGCATCTGGACAGCCTGCCGATTGCCGCCCAGCGCATCGAGGACATTTATCCGCTGGCGCCGATGCAGCAGGGCATTCTGTTCCACAGCCTGTACGACGCCGACGCCAGCGCCTACGTCTATCAGATGCTGCTGGACATCGACGGCCTCGACGTTGCGCGGTTCCAGCAAGCCTGGCAACGGGTGGTTGATCGCCATGAAGTGCTGCGCGCCGGTTTCATCTGGGGCCGTGATGGCCTCGATGCACCGTTGCAGGTGATCAACCGCCAACTGACCCTGGAAATGCCGGAAATCGATGTGCGCGATGCCGCCGATCTGCCGGCGGTGCTTGAAGCATGGGCGCAGGCCGACCGCGAACGTGGCTTCGATCTGCAGAATCCGCCGCTGTTGCGCCTGTGCCTGCTGCGTACTGCTGCCGATCGGCATCGGCTGATTTTCACCTGTCACCACATTCTCATGGATGGCTGGAGCAACTCGCGGATGTTCGGCGAAGTGCTGCAGGATTACGCCGGCCAGCCGGTGCCGAGCGCGCAGGGTCGCTACCGCGATTTTCTGGTCTGGCTGCAAGGCCAGGACAAGGCTGGGGCACAGGAATTCTGGCGCGGGCAACTGGCCGAACTCGACGAGCCGACTCGACTGGCCTCGGCCTGCCACGGACGCACCGTGCCGGGGCCGGGCAAACAGATGCATCGTCTGCATTTCGACGAAGCGTTGACCCAGCGTCTGAACGCCTTCTCCCGTCAGCAACAGGTGACCCTCAACAGTCTGGTGCAGGCAGCGTGGCTGCTGGTGTTGCAGCGCTACACCGGCCAGGCCACGGTGGCGTTTGGCGCTACGGTTTCCGGGCGGCCGGTGGATTTGCCGGGCATCGAGGAGCAACTGGGGCTGTTCATCAACACCTTGCCAGTGATCGCCAGCCCGCAGGCCAGCCTCAGCGTCGGCGATTGGGTGCGCAGCGTGCAGGACAAGAACCTGCTGTTGCGCGATTACGAGCAGACGCCGTTGCAGGACATTCAGCGTCTGGCCGCATTGAGTGGCGAAGCGCTGTTCGACACTTTGCTGGTGTTCGAGAACTACCCGGTGTCCGAAGCGCTGGAGGCCAATCCGGGCGGGCTGCGTTTTTCCGGACTAGAGCATCGCGAGCAGACCAACTACGGCCTGACCCTGATTGCTGGCGCCAGCGAAGTGCTCAACCTCGATTTCAACTACCTCACCGAGCACTTTGCCGAACGCAGCGTGCTTGCTCTGGCGGCGCATTTGCGTGAAGTGCTCGAGCAATTTATCGCAGCGCCGCAACGGGCACTCGGCGAGATCGGTCTGCTGCCGCTGGCCGGACGGCAGACGCTGGCGCAGTGGAACGACAATCACGCGGCTTATCCGGCCGAGCGCTTGATCTCGCAGAGCTTTGAAGCACGGGTGGCGGCGCATCCGCAGGCACTGGCGTTGAGTCATGCCGGCGTGGCGCTGAGCTACGGCGAACTGAACCGGCGGGCAAACCAGTTGGCCCGGCATCTGGTGACACTGGGTGTCACCGCCGAAGTGCGCGTCGGCGTGGCGCTGCCGCGTTCGGCGGAACTGGTGATCGCCCTGATGGCAGTGCTCAAGGCCGGCGGCACCTACGTGCCGCTGGACCCGGACTACCCGGCCGACCGCGTGGCCTACATGCTCGACGACAGCCAGGCGAAAGTCCTGCTGACCCAGCAAGCGTTGCTGGCGCAACTGCCATCCAGCGAAGCGCAAGTGGTGCTGGTCGAGGCCGGCGGCGAGGCGTTCGCCGCGCAGGCACCGGACAACCTGCCGGCGCGCGCCGACTCGGCCAATCTGGCCTACGTGATCTACACCTCCGGTTCCACCGGCAAACCGAAAGGCGTGGCCATCGCCCATCGCAACGTACAGGCGCTGATCCAGTGGTCCGCCGAGGTCTACAGCGAGGACGATCTGCAAGGCGTACTGGCCTCGACGTCGGTGTGCTTCGACCTGTCGGTGTGGGAGATTTTCGTCACCCTGGCGCGCGGCGGATCCATGGTCATGGCACGCAATGCTCTGGAGCTGGCGGACTTGCCCGAGCGTGATCAGGTGCGCCTGATCAACACTGTGCCGTCGGCGATTGCCGCGTTGCAACGCATCGGCCAGATCCCGCCGGGCGTGCGCATCATCAATCTGGCCGGCGAGCCGCTCAAGCAAGCGCTGGTCGACACCTTGTACCGCGAGACTTCGGTCGCCCACGTTTACGACCTGTACGGGCCTTCCGAAGACACCACGTATTCGACCTGGACCCGTCGCGAACTCGGTGGCCAGGCCAATATCGGCCGGCCACTGCGCAACACCACCGCGTACCTGCTCGACGGGCAATTGCAGGCAGCACCGCTCGGCATCGCAGCGGAGCTGTATCTGGCCGGTGACGGCATCACCCGTGGCTATCTGTTGCGCCCGGGCCTGACCGCCGAACGTTTCGTGCCAAACCCGTTGGCGAGCAACGGCGAGCGCATGTACCGCACCGGCGACCTGACGCGTTTCATGGACGACGGCCGTATCGAATACGTCGGCCGCATCGACCATCAGGTCAAGGTGCGTGGCTTCCGTATTGAACTGGGTGAAATCGAAGCGCGTCTGCTGGCCCAGGCCAGCGTGCGCGAAGGCGTGGTGCTGGCGGTGGACGGCGTTGGCGGCCAGCAACTGGTGGCTTATGTGGTACCGGCCGAGGCCGATCAAAGCCCCGCGCAACTGGACGCGCTGAGTGCTGAGTTGCAAGCCGCGCTCAAGGCGCATCTGCCGGACTACATGGTGCCGGCGCAGTGGCTGTTCCTCGAACAGTTGCCGTTGACACCCAACGGCAAACTTGATCGCAAGGCTTTGCCGGCAGCGGATGCCAGCCAGGCACAACGCGATTACGTCGCGCCGTCGACGCCGCTGGAGCAGCAGCTGGCCGAGGTCTGGCAGGACATTCTGAAGATCGAGCAGGTCGGCGTGACCGACAATTTCTTCGCCCTCGGCGGTGATTCGATCATCTCGATCCAACTGGTCAGCCGCGCGCGGCAGCAGGGCATTTGCTTCACGCCCAAAGACCTGTTCCAGCAGCAGACCGTGCAGAAACTGGCCGCAGTGGTTTCGCTGGCAGACGCGCAATCCGCCAGCGCCGCCGACTACCCATTGGCGCAACTGGATCAGGCGCAGCTCGATGCCTTGCCGGTGCCGGCGGAGCTGATCGAAGACGTCTATCCGCTGTCGCCGATGCAGGAAGGCATGCTCTTCCACACCCTGTCGGATAACGGCAGCAGCCTCTATGTGCAACAGGTCAGCCTGCCGATCAAGGGCCTCGACGTTGAGCGTTTCCGCCGGGCCTGGGAATTCATCATTATGCGTCAGGCGATCCTGCGCACCAGTTTCCATTGGCAGGACGGCCTGGCCAAACCGCTTCAGGTCGTCCATCGCCAGGCGCCGCTGCAGATGCAGGTGCTCGATTGGCGCGAGCAGGATTGCAGCGAGGCGGCGATTGCCGAGTTCGCCAGCGCTGATCGCGCGCTGGGCTTCGACTTGGCCGAGGCGCGTTTGCAGCGGGTGACCCTGCTGCAGCTGGGCGACGAGCAGTACCAGATGATCTGGACCAGCCATCACATCCTGATGGACGGCTGGAGCAGTTCGCGGCTGTTCGGTGAGGTCTTGCAGTACTACTCCACGGGCGAGGTGACTGGCGAAAACGGCCGCTATCGCGACTTCATTGCCTGGTTGCAGGCGCAGGATCAGGATGCCCAGGAGCTGTTCTGGAAGGCGCGTCTGGCGGTGGTCAACGAACCGACCGCGCTGAGTCAGGCGATGCACCCGCGTCACAGCGCCGACGTTACCGGTCACGATGCTATCTATTCGAGCTGGGACAAAGCGCAAACCTCACGCCTGCTGGAGTTCTGCCGCGACCTGCGCATCACCCCCAACACACTGATCCAGGGCGCGTGGCTGCTGCTGTTGCAGCGTTATACCGGCCAGCAAACGGTGACCTTTGGCGCCACCGTGTCGGGGCGCCCGGAAAGTCTGCCGAACGTCGGCAACATGCTCGGCCTGTTCATCAACACCTTGCCGATCATTCAGACCCCACAGGCCGATCAGCGTCTGGCCGACTGGCTGGAGGAAGTGCAGGCCTACAACCTCGACATTCGTGATTACTCCCAGGCACCGCTGGCCGATGTGCAGCGCTGGTCGAACCTCGGTGGTCAGGCGCTGTTCGACAGCATCGTGGTGTTCGAGAACTTCCCGATCGACGAGCGCTTGCAGGAAGAAACCGACACCGAGCTGACCTTCGGCAAATCCATCGGCCACGGTGTGACCAATGTGCCGATGGACCTTGCGGTGATGCTCGGCGACGAGTTGTCGATCGAGTACCTGTACCTGCGCAGCCACTTCAGCGCCGAGGCGGTGCAAGGCATTCGCCTGACCCTGGAAAACACCCTCGCGGCGATGATGGCCGCGCCGTATGAGCGGCTGGGCAACTTGCAGCGTCTGTCCGCCGAACAATGGCAAGCGGCGCAGACCTGGAGTGCCGAGCCTTCCCACCGCCACGCGCCGCAGTTGCTGCCGGAGCTGATCAGCCGTCATGCGCAACAGCAACCGGATGCGATCGCAGTGCAGTGCGCCGGCGAAAGCCTGACCTACGCAGAGCTGGAGCGGCAGGCCAATCGACTCGCGCAGTGCCTGACCGCCCACGGCGCCGGGCCGGAAGTGGTGATCGGCGTGGCGTTGCCGCGTTCGCTGGAAATGCTGGTGAGCTTCCTCGCCGTGCTCAAGAGCGGTGCGGCGTACGTGCCGCTGGACATCGATTATCCGCCCGAGCGCTTGGCGTACATGATCGAAGATTCGCGCATGGCCCTGCTGCTGACGCAAACCAGCCTGCGCGCGACGTTGCCTGCACCACAAGGCGTGCGGCGTCTGGAAATCGATCAACTCGATCGCAGTCTCTACAGCGATGCGGCCCCGGTCTGCGATGTTCACGAGCAAGGCCTGGCCTATCTGGTTTACACCTCCGGTTCCACCGGACGGCCGAAAGGCGTGGCCGTTACTCAAGGCCCGCTGAGCATGCACTGCCAGGCCATCGCCGAGCTGTACGAAATGGACGCCAGCAGTTGCGAGCTGCACTTCATGTCGTTTGCTTTCGACGGCGCTCACGAACGCTGGCTGAGTACCTTGTACAGCGGCGGGCGTCTGGTGATCCGCGACGGATGTCTGTGGACGCCGGAGCAGACCTATCAGGCCCTGCACGATTACGGCGTGACCATCGCCTGCTTCCCGCCGGCCTATCTCAAGCAACTCGCCGAGTACGCCGCCGCCAGCGGCATCGCACCGCCGCCAGTGCGCATCTACTGCTTCGGTGGCGATGCGGTGCCGGAGCAGACCTTCGAACAGGTCAAAGCCGCGTTGCGTCCGCAGTTCTTCACCAACGGCTACGGCCCGACCGAAACCGTGGTCACGCCGATGCTCTGGAAAGTCGCCATCAGCCAGCACTGCGAAGCGGCGTATGCGCCGATCGGCCGCGCGGTCGGTGCGCGGTCGCTGTACGTGCTCGACGACGATCTGAATCCGCTGCCGCCGGGTTTTGCCGGTGAGTTGTACATCGGCGGTTACGGCGTCGCTCGCGGTTATTACGGGCGCCCCGACCTGACCGGCGAACGCTTCGTGCCCAACCCGTTTGCGCCCGGCGAGCGCCTGTACCGCAGCGGCGATCTGGTGCGCCGCCGCGCGGACGGCGTGGTCGATTACGTCGGGCGCATCGACCATCAGGTCAAGGTGCGTGGCTTCCGCATCGAGCTGGGCGAAGTCGAGGCCAGCCTGCGTCAGTTGCCGGCGGTCAGCGATGCGCTGGTGATTGCCCGCGACAATGCCTCCGGCAAGCAACTGATCGGTTATGTGGTCACCGCCACGGGTGATGATATCGGCGATGGACTCAAGGCCGGGCTGCGTGCTTCGCTGCCGGAATACATGGTGCCGGCGCAGATCGTCTGCCTCAGCGCGTTCCCGGTTACGCCCAACGGCAAACTCGATCGCAAGGCCCTGCCGGAGCCGGAGTTCAAAAGCGACGAATATGTTGCCCCGCGCACCGAGCAGGAACGCCTGTTGGCGGAAATCTGGGCGCAGGTGTTGCAGGTCGAGCAGGTCGGTATCAGCGATAACTTCTTTGAACTGGGCGGCGATTCGATCCTCAGCCTGCAAGTGATCTCGCGGGTGCGAAACCACCCGACCCTGCAGATGGAACTGAAGCTGCGCGATCTGATGCGCTATCAAACCATCGCCGGCATCGTCGAGCAGCAAGTGGCGAAGGAGGGCGCCGGGCAAGCGTTGCCGGACCTGACTCAGGTTGCCGCAGAAGGCGCGTTCAATCTGCTGCCGATCCAGGAGTGGTTCTTCGCCGAAGGCATGGCCGAGGCGCATCACTACAACCAGTCGTTGCTGCTCAGTGCACGTCAGCCGCTGGATCTCGATGCCCTGGAACAGGCGCTGGGCTTGATCGAACAACATCACGATTCGCTGCGCCTGCGTTTTTCCAACGACGGCGGGCGCTGGTTGCAGCGCTACAGCACCAGCGCATCCGACGAGGCTGTGCTGTGGCGCCGCGAAGCGCAAAGCAGCGAAGAGGTCGAAGCCTTGGCCAACCTCGCGCAGCGCAGCCTCAAACTCGATGACGGGCCGGTCTGGCGGGTCATGCATGTGGCCTTGCCGGATGGTCAGGCGCGGTTGCTGGTGGTGATTCATCACCTGGTGGTCGACACCGTGTCGTGGCGGATTCTGCTCGACGATCTGAAAGTCGCTTATGAGGCGTGCGTGCAGGGGCTGACGCCGCAGCTGCCGATTCGTACCAGCAGTTACCGTTCGTTTGCCGAAGCGTTGCAGGCGCAGGCGCCGGTGATTGCCGAGCAGGAATTGAACTATTGGCTGGAGCAACTGGATCAACCGGGCGTTGATCTGCCGTGCGACAACCCGCGCGGCAAGAACCTTGTGCGGCAACAGGCGCAGGCACGGCTCAAACTGTCCCGTGAGCACACCGAACAACTGCTCAAACAGGCCCCGGCGGTGTACGGCACGCAGATCAACGACCTGCTGCTGTCAGCGCTCAGCCGCGCCCTGTGCCGCTGGAGCGAGCAACCGTCGGCGCTGATTCTGCTTGAAGGGCACGGTCGTGAAGACCTCTTCGAATCGATCGATCTGAGCCGCAGCCTCGGCTGGTTCACCAGCATGTTCCCGGTGCGTTTGCGCCCGGACGGCGACGACATCGGCCAGTCGATCATCGATGTGCAGGCGCAACTGGCGGGCGTACCGCAGAAGGGCATCGGCTACGGCGTGTTGCGTCATTTGGCCGGGCCGGAAGTCTCCGCGCGACTGGCTGCATTGCCGCAGGCACGGGTGACCTTCAACTACCTCGGGCAGTTCGACCAGAGCTTCGATGAACAGGCGTTGCTGGTGCCGGCACTGGAAGAGACCGGCGACAACTACAGCCTCAAGGCAAACCTGGGCAACTGGCTGGAAATCGTCGGCCAGGTCTATGACGGGCAACTGGCCTTGCGCTGCATCTACAGCAGTCAGCGTTACCGCGCCGGCACCATGGATGCGCTGATGAGCGATTACCAGCGCGAGCTTGAAGCGTTGATCGAACATTGCATGGCGCGGGTGGGTTGATCACCCGGCCTTTTGCGCGGGCGCTGCCCAGGCGCGCCCGTTCTATTGCGGATACAAGGATTTTCAACGATGTCGTTACACCCTGATCTGGAAGCTTTTCTCGACCTCGCTCAAGACAGCCAGGACGCCGGCCTGCCGGCCATGCACCAACTGACCCCGAGCGAGGCCCGCGCCACCTTCGAACAGACCACCGCGCAACTGCGCTGGCCGGCGCCGCAGGATCTTGAAGTCACCAAGATCGAAACACAGGCCCGTGACGGTGCGGCGCTGGCGTTACGTTTGTATCGGCCCAACGGTATTGAATCGCCGCTGCCGGTGCTGGTGTATTTCCACGGTGGCGGATTTGTCGTTGGCAGTCTGGATTCCCACGACGGTGTCTGCCGCGAGTTTTGCCAGCGCACGCCGTGTGCGGTGCTTTCGGTCGGTTATCGACTGGCGCCGGAGCATCGCTTTCCGACGGCGCTGGAGGATGGCGAGGACGCTTTGGCCTGGCTGGCCGAACAGGCTGCGAGCCTCGGCCTGGATGGTTCGCGCGTTGCGTTTGGCGGTGATAGCGCGGGTGCCACGTTGGCAACGGTGCTGGCGATTCAGGCTGTGCGGCAGCCGCACACGGTGGCTATCGCGCCGAAGGCGCAGTTGTTGTGTTATCCGGTGACGGATGCTTCGCGGGTGCATGATTCGCGGCTGTTGTTTGGTGAGGGGTACCTGCTCGAGAACGACACGCTGGAGTGGTTTTATCAGCACTATGCGCGAGGGCCGGAGGATTATCTGGATTGGCGCTTTTCGCCGTTGCTGGCGGAGGATCTGCGCGGGGTTGCGCCGGCTATTGTGGTATTGGCCGGGTTTGATCCGTTGCTGGATGAGGGGCAGGCTTATGTCGACAGGCTGCGCGGGCAGGGGGTTGAGGTCGATGTCGAGGTTTGTGCCGGGCTGACTCATGATTTGTTGCGGTTGGGGGCGGTGGTGCCTGGGGTTCTGGAGGTTTATTCGAGGGTGGGTGGGGCGCTTGCGCGGGCTCTGGTTTAGTGTGCATATCCGTTTCTGCGGGTGTTGCTGATTACGGTTCCGCCCTTACGGCGGGTCACCTTTTTCAAACGCCGGAGTGCCGGCCCAGCAAAAAGGTAACCCAAAAGGCTTGCTCCTACGTTCGGCCCTCGCAGGCTCGGGTTCCTTCGCTCCGGGACTGATCCGGGCGCAGCGGCTACGGTTTGCTTCGCTGCACCTCCTTCCGCTGTGTCTGGCTGCGCCAGACGGTCGCTGCGCTCCCACCCCCGGATCAATCCCTCCACTCAGCCTTCCGACGTCGCCGGTGGATCAAGATCAAAAGCACTCGAGCTAACGCTCATTGTTGAGTGGTGAAAAGCGTGTGGTCTGCTTTGGATCTGTGTTGGATTCGCCCCTCATCGGAACGCCGCCCGCCCAGCCCTCTCCCGAGGGAGAGGGAGCCGATTTGCGGGCTTTTCAGAATCTGCATTCGACTCGATATCGCAAGTCGGCGTATTTCGCCTGAACACCTCGGTCAGTCCCCTCTCCCTCCGGGAGAGGGCTAGGGTGAAGGGCTTTTGCTCTGGCTCTTGATCTTTTGCCCCTTCGGCAGGCTGCGCCCGGATCGGTCCCGTAACGAAGGTACTCCGAGCTTTAGCGAGCGGGCCGTACGCCGGGGCAAAGCCTTTTGGGTTACCTTTTCGCCGGGCCGGCACTCCGGCGTTTGGAAAAGGTGACTCGCTGTAAGAGCGAAACCGCCAGTGGCAGCCCCGCAGCAACGGATATGCCCCCAATCCCAAAAACCAAAAAGCCCCGCCAAAGCGGGGCTTCTAAACAACATCAGACCAATCAGAAATCAGCCTTCACCGACATCACAAAATTGCGCGGATCCCCGTAGAAGTTACCGAACCCCTCGGTACCAATGGTCGCGTAATAACGCTTGTCGAACAGGTTATTGCCGTTCAACGCCACCGACCAGGTGTCATCGATCCGATAACCGATGCGACCGTTCCAGACCGCATAACCCGCGCCATCGACATTGTCCCCGCCCAGAGGCGAAACGCGGTAGGTGCCCGTCTGTGCATTGACACCCGCACCAATGGTCACACGGTCCAGCGGTCCGCTCAGGGCGTAATCACCCCAGACGCGCAACAGGTGACGCGGCACGTAGGAGTTGTAGACCGCGCCATCCTGAGTAGCATCGGCGTCTTCCAGTACTTTGGTCTGGGTGTAGGTATAACCGGCCAGCAATTGCAGGCGGTCGATCACTTCACCGCTGACTTCAGCTTCAAAGCCCTGGGCGCGGACCTTGCCCGAGTTGATCTGGCAGGAGCTGTCTTCGCACCGCAGGTCATCCTGGGCCGCGTCTTTCTGGATGGTGCGGAACAGGTTGAACGTGGTGTTCAAGCGACCGTCGTACCACTCACCCTTGATCCCCAATTCGTAGCTCTGGCCAATCAGCGGCTTGAGCGTGCTGCCGTCGATGGTTTTGTACGAGCCTTGCGGGGTGAAGATGTCGGTGTAGCTGGCGTAGGCGGTCAGGTTGTCGTTGAGGTCGTAGAGCAGGCCGGCGAATGGCGTGACCTGGCCGGTTTCGGTGGACTGGGTGTTGACCTCGGTGCCTTCGCCACGGAAGTACTGCACCGAGTCGGTGTCGGATTTGTACCAGCTGACCCGGCTGCCGAGTACCAGGGTCATCGGGTCGGCGAGTTTCAGGCGGGCGATCGAGTAAGCGCCGTATTGCTTGATGTGCATGTCCACCGGGCCGCCACGGGAGGCGTTGGCCAGGTAGTAGCTTTCATCCGGCTGCGGGATGTTGTGGTTCGGGTTGAACACGTTCTGACGCTGTGGCAATGCCGCCACTGCGTAGAAGTCGTCCTTGTGCGAACGGCTGGCGTTGGCGCCGACGATCAGTTCGTGCTGCTGGCCGAAGGCGTCGAATTTGCCGTCGACGTAAGCATCGAAACCGTAGTCGCGCTGGTCGTAGTCATAGGTACTGCCGAGCATCAGCGTATTGGTGGCGGTGGCGCCCAACGGCACTGTGCCGCTCGGGAAGGAATATTCCATGTCCTGAGTGTTGCGCGAGTAGACACCGGCGACTTTCAGCGACCAGTCATCGTTGAACTGGTGTTTGACGTCGGCGAAGTAGGTGGCGCGTTTGCTGCGCTGGTTGTTCCACGAGGTGTTCAGGCAGGTGGAGCGTTTCAGGTGCAGGTCGGAGCCGTCGGCGTAGCGCGGCAGGCCGCCCCAGCACGGGGTGGCGTCGACGTCTTCATAGGCCATGCCCAGACCGAGGGTGGTGTCGGGGCTGAGGTCGAAGTCCAGGGCGCCGTAGTAGATCTGATCACGGCGTTCAGCCACGTCGTAGAAATACTTACGGGTCTGCTGCGTCACCACGGCGCGGCCACGGACAGTGCCGGCGTCGTTCAGCGGGCCGCCGGTGTCGACCTGGCCGCGATAGTTGTCCCAGGTCCCGGCCGATAGCGACAGCTGCGTGTGCGGGGTGTCCTGGCCGCGCTTGCGCACGAAGTTGACGCCGCCGGCGGTGCCGCCCGCGCCCTTCATCATGCCGGCCGCGCCGCGAAGGATTTCCACGCGGTCATAGATGGCCATGTCGCTGTTGAAGCTGTCCGCCTGCACGTAGCTGCTGCCGATGTCCAGCGGCACGCCGTCGTACTGGTACTGGCCGGTCATGCGGAAACCGCGCGAGTAGAAGTACTTGCCGCCCATTGGCGAGTCGTAGACGGTGATGCCCGGGGTCTTCTCCATCACCTGTTCGATGGTGTTGAGGTTCTGGTCGTCGAGCATCTTGCGGGTCATCACCGTGACCGACTGCGGCGTTTCCTTCAGCGAGTGCACGCCTTTGCCGATGGTCACGCCGCCGGTGGTGTAGGAGTTGCTGCCTTCGGTGGTGGCGCCGAGGCGGTTGGCGTTGACGTTGGTCGGCGCCAGTTCCATCGCACTGCCGCCGGTGGCCGGGCCGAGCACGGTGACGGTGTTGCCGTCACGCTGATAGCGAATGCCGGTGCCGCTGAGCATGGCTTTCAGCGACTCGTCATCCTGGTAGCGGCCGTTGAGGGCGCTGGAGCGCAGGCCTTGCAGGCTTTCCGGGCTGTAGACGATTTGCAGGCTGGTCTGCTGACCGAGGGTTTGCAGGGCCTGGGCCAGCGGTTGGGCCGGGATGTTCAGGGTCCATTCCTGGGCCTGGACATACGGCGCTGCCGCGAGGGTCAGTGCCAGACCCAGGCCGCTACCGGCCAGGCGTGTGCGGGTCGCGCCGTGCATCAGCAGGGCTCGAGTCAGAGGGCGAAGCATGAAACGGGATGCGGACATGAGGTTAAGACCTTGGCAGGTATAGTTGTTAATGGTTCTTATTCATCTCATTAAGACGAGGAAGCCGCGGCAAACCGGAAAAGTTTTTTCTCCGGCCCGGTCGCGGCTGCCTCGATCAAGCGGTTTGCAGTTCGCTTCTGACCTTGCCGGCCTCCATGCGCACCAGTTGGTCGGCGACGTCGAAGTAACGGTCGTCGTGGGAAATCACGATGATGGTTTTGCCCAGGCGCTTGAGGTCGGGCAGCAGCTCGGTATAGAAAATCCGCCGGAAGGTCGGGTCCTGATCCGCCGCCCATTCATCGAACACCAGCACCGGGCGCTCTTCGAGCCAGGCGTTGACCAGTGCCAGGCGTTTGCGCTGACCGGTGGACAGGTCGGTGGTGCTGAAGGCGCCGTCACGCACGCTGACCTTGTGCGCGATCTCCAGACGTTCGAGGTAGCGGGTGGCATCCTGCGGCACTTCACGATCGCCTTGAACCAGATCATCGAACAGGTAGTAGTCGGCGAAGATCGTGGTGAAGTTCTGCCGGTAATCGTCGCGGTTGACCGCAGTGATCGGCTTGTCGTTAACGCGAATTTCGCCCTCGGTCGGCGCATACAGCCCCAGCAACAGTTTGATCAGCGTGGTTTTGCCGCAGCCGTTCTCACCGACGATGAACACGATGTCGCCCTGTTCGATACGAAGGTTCACCGGGCCGAGGCGGAACGGTTCGCTGCCTTCGACGGGCGGGAAGGCGTAGCGCACGTTGCGCAGTTCCAGGCTGTTGACGGCGGCCGGCTTGCTGCCCTGATCCTGCAGCAACAGGTGCGGTTCCGGTGAAGAGAACTGTTCGCTCAGTTCGGCAATGCGACGGAAGGCAATCTGTGCGCGACTGATGATCGGCAGGGTGCTGATCAGGTGTTCCAGCGGCCCCTTCATGTACAGCAGCACCAGAACGAAACCGCTCATCACCGCTTTGTCGGCACTCGGCCACAGCGATTGCAGGGCCAGGGCCATGCCGATGACCACGAAGAACAGCATCGAGCCAAACGACTTGGCGATGACGAAGGTGTTGATCGATCTGATCTGGGTGTCGCAGATTTTCTCGGCGGTTTTCTGAATGCCGGCGACGAACATGCGCTGGCGACGCGGGCGGTGAATGCGCAGTTCCTTGGCGCCTTCGGCAATTGCGTTGTAGTGCTTCTGCAGTTCGTCTTCGGAATCGCGGGCGGCGTAGAAACCGCGCATGCCTTTGGCCCGGGCGATGGCCTGGATGGTGGTGCCGATGGCGATGGCCACCAGCATCATCAGGAACATCGGCCACGACAGCATGGCCAGATAGCCGAGACAACCAAGGGTCACGGTCATGGAGATCGCCAGGGGCGCGAAGGCGAAGGCGAAGTCGCTGATGGTATCGACGTCGTGGGTCAGCACCGGAATCAGGCGATGGCTGCGATAGCGTTCGATCTGGTCGATCGGCGCCGACAGGACTTTCTCCCCCAGCTCTTTGCGCAGTTTGGCGATGATGTGCTGGCCGACGTAGTTGGTGCCGATGTCCGACAGGATCGTGGTCAGCAGGGCCAGGGCACAGAGGCCGGCGAAGATCATCACCACCGTGCGGGTCAGGCCGTCATCGGAATGCAGGGCGTTGTTGATGGTCGCCAGCAGCACGGTGACGCTCAGGCCGCCGAGCATGCCGAGCACGATGGACGCCGAGACGATCAGGCGGAAGGGCTTGAGCAGGGCGAACAATTCGTTGATCGCCCCACGCGTAGGCTTGGTCATGGAGGATTCCTGCTTCGATGCGGAGGGAGTGCCGGTACTTAAGGAAAACGAATGGTCGCGGAGTTTCTTTAACCGAGCGCAGGCGTGGCTGCGCTCGTCGAGGGCAGTGGTGTCAGAGGTCGCGTACTACGCGAAAGCCCAGCCAGTCGCCCTTGCTGGTCGGCCAGCTGCTGTTGCGGTTGCCCGAGCGCGAGAAGATCGGCGCTTCGCCCCAGTCGTTGCCGCGCATGACCTGGCGTTCGCAGTTTTCCTGGGTCCATGGGCGACCGTCGGCGGGCACGCCGGAGTAGTCCGGGTGGTAGCAGTCGGCGGTCCATTCGTAGACGTTGCCGTGGGCGTCGAACACACCAAACGCGTTGGCCGGGAAGGTGCCGGCCGGCGAGGTGAAGTTGTAGCCATCGGCCGCGCCGTAGGTGTTGGCGTGTTTGGAGATCTGGTAATCCTTGCCCTCATCGAACGGGAAGGGGAAAGGCCCGGTGCTGCCGCCACGGGCGGCGTATTCGCGGATCGATTCGCTTTGCAGGCGATAGGCGTGGCCGGTCTTTTTTGACAGCCAGTCGATGTAGCCCTGGGCTTCGGCGACGTTCATGCACACGGCCGGGTCGCGGGGCGTCTGTTTGAATTCCGGTTTGCCGGCGGTGCAGCGGCGGCCGGGGCGGTCATCGAAGTCGTAAGGTTTGTTGCCGGTCTCGCGCACGTAGGCGTCCCATTCGCCCACCAGCACCTGTGAGCGGCTGATAGCGAACGGTTTGCTGAACGTCACCGTGTGCAGCGGGCCTTCGTCCGGCTGCCGGCCGACTTCATCATCCGGCGTGCCCATGGTGTAGCTGCCGGTTGGCAACTCGACCATTTCCGGGCAGTCCTTGCAATCCTTGAACACTTTGCCCGCAGCAGGCGCGGTCGCCGCCAGCGCGCTGCCGGGCAACAGCGCAGCGCAGAGGGCGCTTAGCGCCAGTGCGGGCAGGGCTTTGGAGAGGAGTGACGCGTGAGGCTTTTTCATGGGTCGTCTCTTTGAAAGGAAAACGGCAGTCGAGGGTCAGGCACGCAGCTTGGTGCCGAGGATGTCCATGAAGCGATCCACTTCGGCTTCGCTGTTGAGCAAGCCCGGTGCGGTGCGAATCACCGGCCCGACGTCGCGGCTGACCGCGTCGCAGATCACCCGGTTCTGCATTAGCCAGGCCGCCACTGCGTCGCTGTCCTGGCCCTTGATCCGGAAGAAGGTGAAACCGGCGGAGAACTGCGAGTCGAGCGGGGTCACCAACTCGATGTTGCGGTGCTCCTGCAAGCGTTGCTTGAGGTAACTGTTGAGCTGATGAATGCGCGTCTGCACTTCGGCCTTGCCCAGTTGCAGGTGCAACTTGAAGGCTTCGTCCAGCGCCCAGCGATGCTCGAAAGCGTGGTAGCCGCCCGGGGTCATGATGGTCGAGAACGCCGTGGCCTCGGAGAAGGTCGGCACGCTGGGGCTGACGTATTTCAGTTCTTCGGTGCGGCTGCAGACGATGCCGGTGCCGCGCGGGCCGAACATCCACTTGTGCGTGCCGGCGATGAAAAAGTCGCAGTTCATCTGCGGGAAACTCAAGTCGTCGACGCCAAAACCGTGCACGCCATCAACCACGTAGATCAGTCGATCCTGGTCCTCGCGCTGACGGTTGTGCTCATCGACCAGCCGCGAGATCTCGCTGATCGGCAGCTTCACGCCGCTGCCCGAATGCACCCAGGTCATGCCCAGCACGCGGGTTTCGGGGCGGATATTGCGATTGATCGTGTCGAGCACCTGATCCAGAGAAATGCTCTGCGGGTTTTCGAACAGCTTGAGTTTGCGCACGCGCGTGCCGTCACGCCGGCTGCGGAAATCGAGGATGTTGCGCGTCGAATAATGTTCGTGAACCGTGGTGAGAATTTCCTGATCCGCGCGCACCTGCACGCTGCCGTAGATCATCGCCAGGCCTTCGGTGGTGCTGCCGGTCAGGGCGATCTGCGCCGGTTTGGCTTGCAGGTACTGGCCGGCCCAGTGGCGCACATTTTCTTCGCGCTTCTCGGTGACGCCCAGATCCCAATCCATCGCCAGACCTGGATTCAGATCCAGCGCCGCGCGATGGCGCTCGATCGCTTCGCGCACCGGTTTCGGATGCGAGGTGACGAGGAAATTGGCGAAGTGGATGGCTTGGGGATCCTGATCGAACAACTGACGCAACTGCGCCCATTTGTCCCGCGACGCAGTCGGCGCGGCAGCGATGGCCGCCGATGCACTCAGGCTGGCGCCCAGGGGCAGGGCGGCGGCGAGC